>NZ_JASGDD010000133.1:0-38125 GCF_047607365.1 Nocardioides sp.
GAGCGCGCCGACGCCCTGCGCGCCCAGGTCGCGGCCGTGCTCGGCAGCGACTACCCGCGGCGCTTCGAGCGGCGCGGCCTGCCCGGCGAGCGGCGCCTGCGCTGGGTGCACCCGGCCGTCGGCGAGCTCCGGCTCGACCGGGAGGTGCTCGACCTGCCGGACGACGCCCAGCAGCTGGTCGTGCTCGCGCCGGTCGACGAGGCGTCGGCCGTGGCGCTAGACCTGCTGCGTGGGGCCGGGCGGCTGCGCGCGATCGGCTGACCAGCGCGCGACGTCCTCGGGGGTGTCGAGGTCGGCGGGGTCGCCGGGCACCTCGACCTCGTCGACCAGCTCCGGATGGGTGGCCAGGAAGCGCCGAGCCCCCTCGTCCGGCCCGGCCATCGCGATCGCCTCGCGCCAGAGTCGCGCCGCCATGACGACCGGATGCACCCGCTGCCCGCCGATGACGCCGATCGCGATCCGCCCCGGCCGCCACGCCGCGACCACCGAGCGGGTCCCGTCGGCGGTGAGGCCCGGCTGGTCGACGAGCATGACGGCGACAGGGTCGTCGTCCGTCGTCGTGACCGCGGGGACAGCGAGGGTGAGCGCCGTCTCCAGTGTCGTCCGCAGCCCCGCCTCGAGGTCGTCGGGCCACCACACGAGCACCTCGGGATAGGAGAACTCCGGGCGCCCGATCACGCAGACCGGCTCGCAGCCGGCGGCCGCGAGCAGTCGCACCGCCCGGTCCATCAGCCGCTCGCCGTCGACGACCAGCTCGGCCTTCGGGCCGCCCATCCGGGTTCCGCGCCCGGCTGCGAGCACGACGCCGGTCGGCACGCGGTGCCCTACGCCTGCAGCCACGCGTCGATGTCGGCGTACAGGCTCTGCTTCCGCTCCTCCGGGAGGAAGCTCGCGGTGACGGAGTTGCGGGCCAGCCCGGCCATGGTCTCGTCGTCGAAGCCGAAGACCTCGGCGACGCCGGCGTAGTCGCGGTCGACGTACCCGCCGAAGTACGACGGGTCGTCGGAGTTCAGCGTGCAGACGACACCGGCGGCCATGAGCGCCGGCAGCGGATGCTCGGCCAGGGACGGCACGCAGCACAGCCGGATGTTGGACTGCGGGCAGAGGGTCAGCGGGATCCGCTCCGCGGCCAGCCGAGCCACCACGGCGGGATCCTCGATCGCGCGGATGCCGTGGTCGACGCGCTCCACGCCGAGCAGGTCCAGCGCGTCGGTGACGTAGGAGGCCGGGCCCTCCTCGCCCGCGTGCGCGACGCGGCGCAGGCCGAGCTCGGCCGCCCGGCGGTAGACGTCGACGAACTTCGAGGCGGGATTGCCGACCTCCGTGGAGTCCAGGCCGATGCCCAGGAGCGGCGCCTCGACGGCGACCAGTGCCTCCAGCGTGGCCAGGGCGTCCTCGCCGCTGCGGTCCCGGTGGAAGCAGGAGATGAGCGCGGCGGTGATGCCGTGGTCGGCCTCGGCGCGCGCGATCCCGTCGACCAGCCCACGCACGACCTCCTCCAGCGCCACGCCGCGCTCGACGTGCGGCTGGGGGTCGAAGAAGACCTCGGCGTGGCGGACCCCGACCTCGGCCGCACGGCCCAGGCAGCGGGCCATCATGTCGGCGAAGTCGACGGCCTTCACGAGGACGATCTCGTTGGCGTAGAGCAGGTCGAGGAAGCTCTGCAGGTCGGTGAACTCGTAGCGCCCGCGCAGGTCGTCCAGGTCCGCGTACGGCAGCGCGATGCCGTTGCGCTCCGCGAGCGCGAAGACGGTCTCGGGCTCGAGCGTGCCCTCGACGTGCAGATGCAGCTCGACCTTCGGAAGCAGGTTCAGGTCACGCACCGGGCCAGCCTAGGGAACCGGCGTTTCGGGGAGGTGTCCGACGGATCGGGCCCGGAGACGGAACGACCCGCAGACGGTGCCTGAGGGCCTCACCGGGGACGATGTCCGGTGCGTCTGCGGGTCGGGTGGCTGCGTTGGATTCGCATCGGCGAACCGCCTCAGCCGGAGCTTCCGGGGTGCGCTAGCGCGCAGCCACCTCACTCGTCCGAGTGGAGATCATTCCTCGGATCACCTCCTTTCCGTGTCCTTCGAAGGTACGCCCGATCGTCCCGTCCGCCAACGGGTTTTCCCGCGGGGCGCGGGCGTCTCCGGCCGCCGTGAGCGGCACGGCCTAGGCTTGGGTCATGAGGGAGCTGGCGGGCGATCTGGCGCGGTTGGGCGCCGAGCGCACGCCGTACGCGCTCGCGAGGGTGGTGGAGACCTGGTCCTCCGCGCCGCGCCTGCCCGGTGCCGCGATGATCGTCACCGCGACCGGTGAGGTGATCGCCTCGGTCTCCGGCGGCTGCGTCGAGGGCGCCGTGGTCGAGCTCGCGGCGCAGGTGCTCGCCGACGGCGTCCCCCGCCTGGAGACGTACGGCGTCAGCGACTCCGACGCCTTCGCCGTGGGCCTCACGTGCGGCGGCGTGATCAGCGTCCTCGTGGAGCCGGTGACCGCCGGCCATCCCCTGGCCGACCCCGCCCTGCTCGCCGACCTCGCCGGCGACCGGCCGGTCGTGCTGCGCACCACGCTCGCCGACGGAGCCGTGGCGACGACCGCGTCCACCGGACCCGCTGCGCTTGCCGCAGGCCCCACTCGCACCGGCCGAAGCCCCCACTCGGCTGAGGGGAGGCCCCACTCGGCTGAGGGGAGGCCCCAGTCGGCGGGAGTCTTCGTGCACGCCATGCCCGGGCGCCCGCTCATGATTCTCGCCGGGGCGAACGACTTCGTCCGCACCCTCGCCGCGCAGGGACGGCTGCTGGGCTACCGCGTCGAGGTGGTCGACGCCCGGGCCGCCTTCGCCACGCCGGAGCGGTTCCCCGACGCCGACAGCGTGGTCGTCGACTGGCCGCATCGCCACCTCGCCCGCGCGCGGGCCGAGGGCCGGATCGACGGGCGCACCGCGATCTGCGTGCTCTCCCACGACCCCAAGTTCGACATCCCGGCGATCGCCGAGGCGCTCGGCAGCCCGGCCGGCTACGTCGGCGCGATGGGCTCACGGCGTACCGACGCCGAGCGGCGCGAGCGGCTCCGGGAGGCCGGCGTCACCGACGACCGGCTCGACCGGCTCAGCTCGCCGATCGGCCTCGACCTGGCCGCGGCCAGTCCCGCCGAGACCGCCGTCGCGATCGCGGCCGAGATCGTCATGCTCGCGCGCGGCGGCACGCCCCACCGCCTGGTCGACACCACCGAGGCGATCCACCGATGACCGCCACCGCTCTTCCCCTGACGGGCGGGCTGCTCGACTCCTTCGGTCGCCGCGCGACCGACCTGCGCGTCTCCCTCACCGACAAGTGCAACCTGCGCTGCACCTACTGCATGCCGGCCGAGGGGCTGCCCTGGCTGCCGAAGCAGGAGCTGCTCACCGACGACGAGATCCACCGCCTGGTCTCGGTCGCCGTCCACCACCTCGGCGTGACCGGCATCCGCTTCACCGGTGGCGAGCCGCTGCTGCGACCCGGACTGCCGGACCTGATCGCCCGCACCCACGCCCTCGCGCCCGGCGACCTCGACATCTCGCTCACCACCAACGGCCTCGGGCTCGAGCGGATCGCGCCGGCGCTGCGCGACGCCGGCCTGCGTCGGCTCAACGTCTCCCTGGACACCCTCGACCGGGAGCGGTTCCACCGGCTCACCCGGCGCGACCGGCTCCGCGACGTACTCGCCGGACTGGAGGCCGCGCACGCCGCCGGCCTGACCCCGGTCAAGGTCAACGCGGTGCTCATGCGCGGCGTCAACGACGACGAGGCGCCGGGCCTGCTGCGGTTCGCGCTGGAGCACGGCTACGAGCTGCGCTTCATCGAGCAGATGCCCATCGACGCCGACCACCGGTGGACCCGCGAGAACCTCGTCACCGCCGAGGAGATCCTCGCGGACCTGCGCCGCGAGTTCACCCTGACCGCGACCGAGGAGCCGCGCGGCAGCGCCCCCGCGGAGAGGTACGCCGTGGACGGCGGCCCCGCCACGGTCGGCGTGATCGCCTCGGTGACCCGGCCGTTCTGCCGGGCCTGCAACCGCACCCGCCTCACCGCCGACGGCCAGGTCCGCAACTGCCTCTTCGCGACCGGCGAGACCGACCTGCGCGGCCTGGTCCGCGGTGGCGCCGGCGACCACGAGATCGCCGAGCGGTGGCGTGAGGCGATGTGGGGGAAGGCCCTCGGCCACGGCGGCGAGGGCGACGGCTTCGCCACGGCGAGCCGGTCGATGAGCGCAATCGGCGGCTGATCCGACGGGCCTCGCACCCGCGTTCGCGCCGGGCTGCGCCCGCAATTGCATTTTTCTGCACTGCACAGAGTTGAAGGACGATGGTCCTAACACCACCCGGCGTGGACTGTGGAGACTTGTCCCCGCAGGCGGGGTCTCGGGGCCGACTCGCCAAGCCACACGCCGCCAATCCAAGGGACACCATCATGAAGCTCGCACGGATCATCGCCGCCACGGTCGCCACCGGCGCTGTCAGCCTCGGCCTGCTCGGCATCTCGGCCCCCGCCCACGCCGACTTCAGCTGGGGCTTCAAGGTCAAGACCTCGGTCGCCAAGTGACTGCTTGAGGACCGGCCCGACGCGGGGCCTGCTCTCCCCCCACCTGCGGCTCCCGCGTCAACCGATGAAGGCAGCGAGCCTCGTGCTCGCTGCCTTCGTCGTCGTGGGGCCCTCCGCCGATCGACGGGCCCGAGCCGACCTCAGCCGTCGGCCGTGATGCCCTGCTGGCCGATGGTGTACCCGAGCTGGAAGCGGGTCTCGGCGTCGAACTCGTCCTTGAGATCGGCGATGTAGCCGGCGTAGGTCCGCGGACTCACGCCCAGCCGCTTGGCCGAGACGGGGTCGGAGTGCCCCTCGATCAGCATGCGCATGGTCATCGCGCGCTGCTCGGCCGCGATCTGGCGTACGGCCTTGTCGTCGCGCGCCCCGAACGGACGGCCCCGCTCCCAGGAGCGCATGAAGACGTCGACGAGGTAGGCGACGACGGTCGGCTCGTGGATGGCCATCGCCACCGAGAGGTCGTCGGGGCCTGGGATGATGGCGACCCTCCGGTCGACCACGATGATGCGGTTGAAGAACTCGTCGAGGGTGCGGATCTCCCCGCCGAGCTCCGTGACGGCGGCGGCGTACTCCCGCGTGGCCGGGTTGCGCCGGGCGCTGTGCTGGTAGAGCGTGAGCGAGCGCACGCCGCGAGCCAACAGCTCCCGCTCGGCCTGCGCGACGGTGACCGTGAGACCGCGACCGGTGTCGCGATTGGCCTGGGGCTGGGCCGTGAGCAGCTCCTCGTGGCACTCGGAGACGAGGCTCAGGATGTAGGGCGAGATCGCCTTCTTGCTCCGGATGTAGGTGAACGGGCCGCGCTCCTCGGAGGCCGCCGACGAGCGCCAGGCGACGCCGAGCGCGGCGAACCCCCTGGTCCACTGCGACGACTCCTCGATCAGCCGTGCCCCCTCGACCGACAGCGGGCTCACCACCCGCGCCTGGGCGGCGGTCGGGTCCTCGGCGACCCACTGGTCCACGCCCTCGTCGAAGTGCAGCAGGCTCATGTCGACGAGCAGGTCGAAGGCGGCCTTGAGCGGAGGCTCGTGGCCGGCGATCCGCTCGTCGTCGGTCTTGAGGCCGCCCGCCGCGACGATCTCCTCGTAGAGCGGGATCGCCTCGGCCTCGAAGAGTGCGCGTTGATCCGCGGAGTAGTCGGCCACGTCTGCTCTCCTCCCGCCGGCATCCTCCCGAGACCCACCACGATGATCCCACACCGTCTAGGCGATGAGCGCCCCCGTGAGCCGCTCCCGGATGAGCGCCTCCGCCTCACGAACGATCCGGCCGACCAGCTCCGCGCACGTGGGGACGTCGGTGATGAGCCCCTGGGCGGTGGAGGCGTGCCAGATGCCGGCGTCGAGGTCACCGGTCTCGAACGCGATCCGGCCGCGCGCTCCCGCCACCAGATCGCGCACGTTCTCGAAGGCCCCACCGTCGGCGAGGATCTTCACGACCTCGCGGCTGACGGCATTGCTCGCCACCCGAGCCGTGTTGCGCAGGGGGCGGAAGATCAGCTCGGTGTCGAGCTCGCTGTTGGCGACGATCCGCGCCTTGACCGCCTCGTGCACCGGCGCCTCGCGGGTGCACAGGAAACGCGTCCCCATGTTGATGCCGTCGGCACCGAGGGCGAGGGCGGCGACCAGGCCGCGCGCGTCGGCGAACCCGCCCGAGGCGATCATCGGGATGGTGATCCGCGCGGCGGCCGCCGGGATGAGCACCAGGCCGGGGATGTCGTCCTCGCCGGGGTGGCCGGCGCACTCGAACCCGTCGATGCTGATGCCGTCCACGCCCAGCTCCTGGGCCTTGACGGCGTGGCGGACCGAGGTGCACTTGTGCAGCACCTTGACGCCCGCGGCATGGAAGGCGGGGAGATGTGGGCCCGGGTTGGCGCCGGCCGTCTCGACGATCGTGACGCCGCTCTCGATGATCACGTCGCGGTACTGCTCGTACGGCGGCGGGTTGATCGACGGCAGGATCGTGAGGTTGACGCCGAAGGGCTTGTCCGTCAGGTCGCGCGTGCGGGCGATCTCCGTGGCGAGGTCTGCCGGGGTCGGCTGGGTGAGAGCGGTGAGGATGCCCAGCCCGCCGGCATTCGAGACCGCCGAGGCGAGTCCGGCGCGCCCGACCCACTGCATCCCTCCCTGGACGATGGGTGCCTCGACACCGAAGACCTCGGTGAAGCGGGTGCGGATCATGGGCTTCCTCAATTCGTATTGGGAGTAGAAAATGTCGTGGTGCCGCGCCCGCCGGAGCCGGAGTCGGAGTCGGAGTCGGCGCGACGGTCGGCGGGCGGACTAGCTGCGTGACCGCGCGAGGCTGATCAGGTTCCGCAGGGCCCAGGACAGGCTGGCGGGATCACTCGCCGGCCCCGCCAGCTCGTGACCGATCAGCAGGTAGAGCGCGGTGCGGGCGAAGTGGACGGCCTCGGCCCTCCCGACCATCTCCGAGAAGGTCTCGATCACGACGGCGATCCGCTCGCTGTCCACGGCGAGCTGGACGGCCCGGACCTCGGGGTCGATGGTGCTCCAGACCCGGATGGCGGCCTCGGCGCCGTGGGGGAGCGCCGTGGCGGTGGCGAGCAGCAGCTCGAGCCTCGCGATCGGGTCGGGCTCGGTGTTCATGATCGCGATGAGGCGCGTCGTCCGCTCCTCGTGCCAGTACCTCAGCAGCTGGGTGGTGAAGTCCGACCAGCTCGCGAAGTTGTGGTAGAACGCGCCCGTCGTGAGCCCGATCTCCTTGCACAGCGGGGCGAGCTTGAGGCCGCCGTACCCCTCCGTGTCGAGGAGGCGCAGCGCCGCGTCGAAGTAGGTCGCGACCGTTCGGCGGCGGGCGGACGCCCGTTCGGGACTGGTGTCCCGCCGCCGTGATTGCGCCATAAGTCGCATTATGACAGCATCGGTGTCAACAAATTGAATGTAGATTCAAAAATTGTGAGGATGCGATGAGTGAGGCACTGATCTACGACGCGCTGCGCACGCCGCGGGGCAAGGGCAAGCGCGGCGGTTCGCTCTACGAGGTGAAGCCGATCACGCTGGTGACCGGGCTGCTGCAGGAGCTGACCGCGCGCCAGCCGGAGCTGGATCCGGCGGCGATCGACGACGTGGTCCTCGGTGTCGTCGCTCCGGTCGGGGAGCAGGGCGCCGACCTCGCCAAGACCGCGGCGCTGGCCGCGGGCCTGCCCGACGTGGTCCCCGGCGTCCAGCTCAACCGGTTCTGCGCCTCCGGCCTGGAGGCGGTCAACCAGGCCGCCGCCCGCGTTCGCTCCGGGTGGGACCAGCTGATCGTCGCCGGCGGCGTCGAGTCGATGAGTCGTGTTCCGATGGGCTCCGACGGCGGCCCGCTGGCGCAGGACCCGGAGACCACCTTCGCCTACGGCTTCGTTCCCCAGGGGATCGGCGCCGACCTCCTCGCGACGATCGAGGGCTGGGGCCGCGAGGACGTCGACGCCTTCGCCGCCGAGTCGCAGGCGCGGGCTGCCAAGGCCATCGCCAACGGCCTCTTCGCCAAGTCCGTCGTCCCGGTCCGGGACCGCAACGGCGTGGTCGTCCTCGACCACGACGAGTTCGTCCGAGAGGGCACGACGGTCGAGTCCCTGAGCGCGCTCGAGCCCGCCTTCGGCCAGCTCGGCGAGCTGGCCGGCTTCGACGCCGTCGCCTTGGAGAAGTACGCCGGCGTCCCGCGGATCGACCACGTCCACCACGCGGGCAACTCCTCGGGCATCGTCGACGGCGCCGGCATCGTGCTGATCGGCTCCGAGGCCGCCGGCGAGCGCTTCGGCCTGCGGCCGCGGGCCCGGATCGTCTCGGCCGCCTGCGTGGGGTCCGACCCGACCATCATGCTCACCGGTCCCGGCCCGGCCAGCCGGAAGGCCCTCGAGATCGCCGGCCTCTCCGTCGAGGACATCGACCTCGTCGAGATCAACGAGGCCTTCGCCGCCGTCGCGATGCGGCTGATGCGCGACCTCGACGACTTCCCGCACGAGCGCACCAACGTCAACGGCGGCGCCATCGCGATGGGCCACCCGCTCGGCGCCACCGGCGCGATGATCCTCGGCACCCTCGTCGACGAGCTTGAGCGACAGGAGAAGCGCTACGGCCTCGCGACCCTCTGCGTCGCGGGCGGCATGGGCATCGCCACGGTCGTCGAGCGTCTCTGAGCAGCCAGGAAACCGAGGAGGACACCCATGACCACCGCACCCGTCCGGCTCTCCGTCGAGGACGGCATCGCCCGCATCCTGCTCGACGACCCGGCGCAGAGCGCCAACACCATGAACCGTGGCTACGCCGAGGCCATGGCCTCGGTCGTCGACGAGCTGCGTTCCCGGATCGAGGCGGACCCGGCCGCGATCGACGGTGTCGTCGTCTCGAGCGCGAAGAGGACCTTCTTCGCCGGCGGCGACCTGCGCGAGATCATCGCCGTCACCCGCGAGGCGGCCGAGGAGGAGTTCGCCCACATCGAGGCGGTCAAGCGCCCGCTGCGGCTGCTGGAGACCTGCGGCAGGCCGGTCGTCGCCGCCATCAACGGCGCAGCGCTCGGTGGCGGCCTCGAGATCGCCCTCGCAGCCCACCACCGGATCGCGGCGGAAGGCCGCTACGACATCGGCCTGCCCGAGGCCGGTCTCGGGCTCCTTCCGGGCGGGGGCGGCGTCGCTCGCACGGTCCGCATGCTCGGCGTGCAGGAGGCACTGCTCCAGGTGCTCCTGCAGGGCCAGCGACTCAGCCCGGAGAAGGCGCGGGACGTCGGCCTGGTCGACGAGGTCGTCCCCGCCGAGGAGCTGCTCGTCGCTGCCGAGCGCTGGATCCGCGAGCACCAGGGCTACGCCGACGCCGCCACGCAGCCCTGGGACCGCCGGGGCTACCGCATGCCGGGCGGGCTCCCGACCAGTCCGGCGCTCGCCGCCAACCTCCCGGCCATCCCCGCGACGGTGCGCAAGCAGCTCAAGGGCGCGCCCTACCGGGCGCCGCGCACCATCGTGGCCGCCGCCGTCGAGGGCGCGTACGTCGACGTCGACACCGCCCTGCGGATCGAGTCCCGCTACTTCCTGGACCTCGCGGCCGGGCAGCAGTCGAAGAACATGATCCAGGCGCTCTTCTTCGACCTCAACGCGATCAACGGCGGCCAGTCCCGGCCGAAGGACGTGCCGCCCACGAGCGCGTCGAAGGTCGCCGTGCTCGGCGCCGGGATGATGGGAGCGGGCATCGCCTACGCCGCCGCTCGCGCCGGTCTCGAGGTCGTGCTCAAGGACGTGAGCGTCGAGGCGGCGGAGCGGGGGAAGGGCTACAGCGTCGCGCTGCTGGACAAGCAGGTCGCCCGCGGCCGGCTCGCGCCGGAGAAGCGCGACGAGATCCTGGCGCGGATAGCCCCGACCGCCGACTACGCCGACCTGGTGGACTCCGACTTCGTCGTCGAGGCGGTCTTCGAGTCGGTCCGGCTCAAGCACGAGGTCTTCGCCGAGGTCGAGAAGGTCGTCCGTCCCGACGCCCTGCTCGGCTCGAACACCTCGACCCTGCCGATCACGGAGCTGGCCGCCGGCGTCACCCGCCCCGAGGACTTCATCGGGATCCACTTCTTCTCGCCGGTCGACAAGATGCCGCTCGTCGAGATCATCGTGGGGGAGCGGACGTCCGACGAGGCACTGGCCCGCGTCGTCGACTTCGTCCGCCAGATCAAGAAGACGCCCATCGTCGTCAACGACAGCCGCGGCTTCTACACCAGCCGCATCTTCGGCACCTTCGTCAACGAGGGCGTCGCGATGCTGGGGGAGGGCGTCAATCCCTACTCCATCGAGCGCGCCACCAACCAGGCCGGCTATCCCGCGCCGGTGCTCCAGCTGGTCGACGAGCTCAACATGGAGTTGATGATCAAGGTGCGCGACGAGTCCAAGGCGGCCGCAGAGGCTGCCGGCCGGGCGTGGCGACCTCACCCCGCGGAGGCGGTCTTCGAGGCGATGGTCGGCGCAGGTCGTCCGGGGCGAGCCCGTGGCGCGGGCTTCTATGACTACGTCGACGGGAAGCGCGGCGACTTCTGGGCCGAGCTCGGCGACCGCTATCCGGTCGCGTCCACGCAGCCGGCGATCGCCGACCTGCGCGACAGGCTGACGTTCGTGATGAGCCTCGAGTCGGTGAAGTGCCTCGAGGAGGGTGTCATTCGCTCGGTGCCGGACGCCAACGTCGGCTCGATCCTGGGTCTCGGCTTCCCGGCCCTCCTGGGCGGGACGCTCCAGCACGTCAACGGCTACGAGGCGGCCGACGGCTCCATCGGGGTCGCCGCGTTCGTCCGGCGCGCCCAGGAGCTCGCCGAGCGCTACGGCGACAGGTTCGCTCCGCCCGCCTCGTTGGTGGAGCGCGCGAAGAGCGGCGAGCTGTTCGTCTGAGCCCGCGACGTCGTACGCCGGAGGGCGGCTCTCCCGAAGGAGGGCCGCCCTCGTTTTCTAATGTCGATTCATGAATTTCGCGGAACCTCTGTCCAGCGACGCGGCCGCTGTGTAATGTGGCGGGTGTCACATAACACAACTTATGTTCTGAGGAGTAGGCATGGGGTTCAAAGACGCGACAGAGGTCCGGCAGTTCCTCGGCGGTGTCTTCGAGACGGCGTTCGCCGACCCGGAGATCGGTCCGAAGCTGCGCGAGACCGGCATCGTGCTGAAGACGGTGTACACGGAGCCCGAGGCAGCCCTGATCATCGACGCCACCAAGGGCGAGGTCCGCGAGGCCGGCCCGGACGAGGAGGCCTCCGCCCAGATGTCGATGACCGCCGACACCGGCAACGCCTACTGGCAGGGCAAGGTCAACCTCCCGCTCGCCATGGCCAAGAGTCGGATCAAGGTCCAGGGCAACGTCGCGAGCCTGCTGAAGCTCGCGCCCATCGGCAAGAAGCTCTACCCCGCCTACATCGACTCGCTGAAGGCGAGCGGTCGGGAAGACCTGCTGGTCTGAGCCATGTATCCCGGAACCTACGCCAAGACCACCCCCGACAAGCCGGCCGTCATCATCGCCGGAAGCGGCCGAGCCCTGACCTACCGGGAGCTCGACGGACACTCCGCGGACCTGGCCTCCGCCCTGCACGGACTCGGTCTGCGGCCGGGCGACGTGATCGCCATGCTGAGCGACAACGCCGCCGAGTGCTTCGAGATCTACTGGGCGGCGATCCGGTCCGGCCTCTACGTCACGGCGGTCAACCGCCACCTCGCTCCCGAGGAGGTCGCCTACATCGTCGAGGACAGCGACGCCAAGGTCCTCATCGTCAGTGCCGGGCTGCGCGAGCTCGCCGAGAGGGTCGTGCCGCTCGTGCCGCGCGTCGGCCACCGCTTCGCGTTCGGCGGCGACGTCCCGGGCTACGAGTCCTACACCGAGCTGCTCGCCTCGGCGGGACCTCGCCTCACCGAGCAGCCGCGCGGCTCGGACATGCTCTACTCCTCGGGGACCACGGGGCGGCCGAAGGGCATTCGCCCCAGCCTGCTCCCGATCCAGGTGGACCAGCCGGGCGACCCGATCACCGGCCTGCTCCAGATGGGCTTCAAGGTCACGCCCGACGACGTCTACCTCTCGCCCGCCCCGATCTACCACGCCGCGCCCCTGAAGTGGGCCGGCGCGGTCCAGGCGCTGGGCGGCACCGTCGTGATCATGGAGAAGTTCGACGCCGAGGGCGTGCTCGCGGCGATCGAGAAGTTCCAGGTCACCGTCCTCCAGGTGGTGCCGACGATGTTCGTCCGGATGCTTCAGCTCCCGGACGAGACCCGGAGCGCCTACGACCACTCCAGCCTGCGCCTCGCGGTGCACGCCGCGGCGCCGTGCCCGCCTGACGTCAAGCAGAGGATGATCGACTGGTGGGGCCCGACCCTCGTCGAGTACTACTCGGCGTCGGAGCAGCACGGCGTGACCCTGATCTCCACGCCCGAGTGGCTGCAGAAGCCGGGCTCCGTCGGCAGGGCCGCCATCGGCTCGCTGCACATCTGCGACGAGGACGGCACGGAGCTCTC
This sequence comes from Nocardioides sp., assembly GCF_047607365.1. Taxonomy (GTDB): domain Bacteria; phylum Actinomycetota; class Actinomycetes; order Propionibacteriales; family Nocardioidaceae; genus Nocardioides. The sequence continues at coordinate 12,520 of NZ_JASGDD010000133.1, forward strand.
GGCCGGCGAGGTCGGCACGGTCTACTTCGAGCGCGACGTGCGTCCGTTCGAGTATCACAAGGACCCGGCCAAGACGCACGAGGCCGAGCACCCCGAGCACTCCACCTGGACCACGGTCGGCGACCTCGGGTACGTCGACGAGGACGGGTATCTCTTCCTGACCGACCGCAAGGCGTTCATGATCATCTCCGGCGGCGTGAACATCTACCCGCAGGAGATCGAGAACGTCCTCACCCTGCACCCGGCGATCTTCGACGTCGCGGTGATCGGCGTCCCCGACCCCGAGATGGGGCAGCAGGTGAAGGCCGTCGTCCAGCTCAAGCCCGGCGTCGAGCCGTCCGAGGCCCTCGGCGCGGAGATCATCGACTACGTCCGCGAGCGGATCGCCCACTACAAGGCGCCCCGCACCGTCGACTTCGTGGACGCCCTGCCCCGCACCCCCACCGGCAAGCTCGTCAAGCGCGAGATCGCCAAGAACTACGAGCTCGCAGGAGCCTGACATGACCAGCCTTCTCGTGCCGGGGCGCGCCTACGACGCCCTCGACATCTCCTCCGTCGAGTTCTGGGCCGGCACCGCCGACCAGCGTGAGGAGACCTTCAAGGTCCTGCGCCGCGAGCGCCCGATCAGCTGGCACCGCCCGCTGGAGGGCGCGCTCATGCCGCCGGAGAACGACGGCCTCTGGGTCGTCACCTCGCACGCCCTCGTCGGCGAGGTGAGCAAGAACCCGGAGGTCTACTCCTCCGAGGGCGGCGTCCAGTTCGAGGAGGTCCCCGACGACATCAACGAGGCCGCCAGCTCCTTCCTCGCCCTCGACGACCCGCGCCACGCCATCCTGCGCAGGATCGTCAGCGCCGCCTTCACGCCCAAGCAGATCCGGAAGATCCACGACCAGATCAAGGCGCAGGCGCGACAGATCGTGGACGACCTGCTCGCCCAGCCGGAGGGCGACTTCGTGCAGGCCGTCTCGAAGCGGCTGCCGATGTGGACCATCTACGAGATGCTGGGCCTGGAGGACCTCGATCTGCGGGAGCAGGGGGCGCATCACGCCGACGGCATGGTCTCGTGGGCCGACGAGGACGTCGCGGCCGGACGCGAGCCCGGCGAGGTGCTCAACGAGTCGCTCGTCGGGCTGCTGCAGATGGGCATGGAGTTCGCCGAGGAGCGACGGGCTCACCCGAAGGACGACCTGATGACCAACCTGGTCAACGCCGAGGTGGACGGCCAGCAGCTGACCGACGAGGAGATCGGCTCCTTCTTCGTGCTGCTCTCGGTCGCGGGCAACGACACCACGCGCAACTCGATCAGCCTCTCGACGAAGGCACTGCAGGAGAACCCGGATCAGCGCCGGCTGCTCGTCGACGACTACGACGGCGTGATCGCCACCGCGATGGAGGAGTTCGTCCGCTGGGCCTCGCCGGTGATGACCTTCCGTCGTACGGCGACCCGCGACACCGTCCTCGGGGGCCAGGAGATCAAGGCCGGTGACTGGGTGGCGATGGTCTACTCCTCCGCCAACCGCGACGAGACGGTCTTCGCCGACGCCCACACGTTCGACCTGCGACGCAGTCCGAACCCGCACGTGGGCTTCGGCGCCGGCGGCCCCCACTTCTGCATGGGCAGCTTCGTCGCCAAGATGCAGCTGCGCGAGCTCTTCGACCAGCTGATCCACCGTGCTCCGACCCTCCGCGTCGGCGAGCCGGACTACCTCGCCGGCAACTTCGTGCACGCCGTCAAGTCGATGCCCTACGCCCTCTGACGTCCTCATCCGAAAGGGAGATCCCATGACCGACCACACGGGAAAGCGCTACGTGGTGACCGGTGCTGCCTCCGGCATCGGCCACTCCGTCGCGGAGAAGCTGATCAAGGCGGGCGCCGAGGTCACGAGCCTCGACCGCAACGACCCGACCGCCCCGGTCGCCCGGCAGGTCAAGGTCGACCTCGCCGACGAGGAGAGCATCGACGCCGCGCTCGCGCAGCTCGAGGGGCCGTACGACGCCCTGATCAACGTCGCAGGCGTCCCCGGCACGGCGCCGTCCGATGTCGTCTTCGCGGTCAACACCCTCGCGGTGCGCAAGCTCGCCGAGGCGTTCTTCGAGCTCCTCGTCCCGGGCGGAAACGTCACGGTGATCTCGTCGACGGCGGGCTTCGGCTGGCCGCAGCGCCTCGAGACCATCCGCGAGTTCCTCGCCACCGACACCTACGAGGAGGGTGCGGCGTGGTACCGCGACCACCCGCAGGAGGGCAACGCCTACAACTTCTCCAAGGAGTGCACGACGGTCTACGTGCACGCCATGGGCCTGGCGTTCCACGAGCTCGGCTTCCGGCTCAACGCCGTCCTGCCCGGGCCGGTCGAGACGCCGATCCTGCAGGACTTCCGCGAGACCATGGGGGAGGACACGATCGACGGGCTCGCCACCCTGCTCGGTCGCCATGCCAACCCCGAGGACATCGCCGACGTCGCGATCTTCCTCGCCTCCGACGAGGCCCGCTGGGTCAACGGCGAGTCGATCACCGTCGACGGCGGCACCGGCGGCGCGGTCCTGTCCGGCAGCGTCCCGATCCCGGAGTTCTGAGATGACGATCCAGGACGCGGGAGCCCGCGTCGGGGCCGAGGACCTCTCCGCCCTCGTCGCGCAGCTGCGGACGACGTACGCCGCCGGGCGGACCAGGCCGGTCTCGTGGCGGCTGGCGCAGCTGGACGGGCTGGAGCGCCTGGTCGACGAGCGCGAGAGCGAGATCGCCGAGGCGATCGGCCACGACCTCGGGCGCAACGCCTTCGACTCGTGGTTCGGGGAGATCGTCGGGCTCAAGGGCGAGATCGCCGAGACGCGCAAGCACCTGACGAGGTGGATGAAGCCCCGGCGCCACCCGATCCCACTGCTCCAGCAGCCGGGCTCGGCGTGGGTCCAGTACGAGCCACTGGGGGTCGTGCTGGTGATCGGCCCCTGGAACTACCCGCTCCTCCTGGCCCTCTCTCCGCTCCTCGCCGCGGTGTCGGCCGGCAACGCCGTCGTGGTGAAGCCGTCGGAGCTGGCTCCCGCGACCTCCGCGCTGCTCGCGCGGCTGGTGCCCGAGTACCTCGACGCCGAGGCGATCAAGGTCGTCGAGGGTGACGGGGCGGTCACCCAGGAGCTGCTCGCGCAGGGCTTCGACCATGCCTTCTTCACGGGCGGCACCGAGATCGGCAGGAAGATCATGGCCGGCGCGGCCGCGACGCTCACGCCGGTCACGCTCGAGCTGGGCGGCAAGAGCCCGGTGATCGTGGCGGCCGACGCTGACCTCGACGTCGTCGCGCGTCGGCTCGCCTGGGTGAAGCTGATGAACTCGGGCCAGACCTGCATCGCGCCGGACTACGTCCTCGTCGAGCGCCCGGTCAGGGACGAGCTGGTCCGCAGGGTCGTCGCGACGATCGAGGAGATGCGCGCCAGCGAGGCAGGGACCCAGCAGAAGATCGTCAACACCCGCCAGTGGGAGCGCCTCGTCGGCTATCTCGAGTCGACGAAGGGCTCGGTCGTCCGGGGCGGCGGCCACGACGCCGAGGCGGTGACGATCGAGCCGACGGTCGTCGTCGACCCCGACCGTCACGAGCCGCTGATGGCCGAGGAGATCTTCGGCCCGATCCTGCCGATCGTGACCGTCGACTCGCTGGACGAGGCGGTGGCGCACGTCAACAGCGGCACCAAGCCGCTGGGCCTCTACGTGTTCAGCAGGTCGAAGGCCCGTGCCAAGCGGGTGATCGACCGGATCCCGGCCGGCGGCGCGGTGATCAACCACGTCGCGCTGCACTTCCTCATCCCGTCGCTCCCGTTCGGGGGCGTCGGCGCGAGCGGGATCGGTGCCTACCACGGGGCGTACGGCTTCCAGACCTTCAGCCACCGCAAGTCGGTGCTGGCCAAGCCGAGCCGTCCCGACCTCCGCTTCATCTACCCGCCCTACACGGAGAGGACGAAGCGCCTCATGCGCCGGATGTTCTAGCGCCGCCGGGCCCGACGACCGGACGGTCTCCCTCAGATGGGGGAGACCGTCCGTCGCTTCTCCGGCACCCGGCTCGGCCGTCGCCGCGGAATCCGCTCCAGCGCCTCGGCCAGCAGCGCGCGGGTCTCCGACGGCGCGACCACGTCGTCGATGCCGAACCCGTCGGCCGCCTGATAGGGGTCGACGTTGGCCCGGAAGGTGTCGACCAGCTCGGCCCGTCGAGCGGCCGGATCCGGGGCGGCCTCGTAGTCGCGCCGGTAGGCGATGTCGACGGCGCTCTCGATCGGCATCGCGCAGATCTCGGCCGTGGGCCAGGCGAGCGACAGGTCGGCCTCGATGCTGCGGCCGCCGCCCATGACGATGTACGCCGCACCGTAGGCCTTGCGCACGACGATGCTGAACCGGGGCACGGTGACCTGGCCGAGCTCGAAGGCGAGCCGGCCGCTGCGCCGGACCAGCTGCTGCTCCTCGGCCGCGGTGCCGATCAAGAAGCCCGGCAGGTCGATGAGGGTCACCAGCGGGATGCCGAAGGTGTCGCACACGGCGACGAAGTGCGCCGCCTTCTCGCAGGCCGGGCTGTCCAGCGCCCCGCCGAGGTGGAGAGGCTGGTTGGCCACGAAGCCGACGGCGTGGCCGTGGATCCGGCCGAACGCGGTGACGATGTTGGCCGCCGCCGTGGGCCGGAGCTCGAAGACCGAGGAGTCGTCGCAGAGCGCCTCGATCACGTCGCGGACGTCGTAGGCCCGCCGCATCGACGCCGGCACCAGCGCGTCGACGTCGACGTCCGGCGCCGCGTGGGGACCGCGTGCGCGGAGCGGCTCGCCGTCGGCGTACGACGGGAGGAAGCTGAGATAGGCACGTGCAGCGTCCAGGGCCTCCTGCTCGTCGTCCGCGGCGATGTCGGCGACACCGCGAGCGGCCTGGGCGTCGGCGCCGGCGAGCGCCTCGTTGGTGGTCTCCTCGCCGGTCGCGGCGCGGACGAAGGAGGCCGCCGACATGCCGATGAGGCCGTGCCCGCGGAGCACGACGACGAAGTCGCAGAGCGCGGCGAGGTTGGCCGAGGCGCCGAAGCCCGGACCCATGAAGACGCTCACCGTCGGGACCCAGCCGGACAGGTCGACCAGACGCGTCAGCAGCCGCGATCCGGGGCCGGCGAGGCGTGAGTCGAGGCCCTCCTGCATCCGGTGACCGCCGCCGTCCATCAGCATCACCAGGGGAATGCGGTCGACGAGGCACCGCTCCACGCAGCGCTCGAGCTTGCTCATCCCGATCGCGCCGTTGCTGCCGCCGAGGACGGTGAAGTCGAACGAGGCGATCGCCACCGGCCGGCCGTCGACCCGGCCGACGCCGGTGACGACGCCGTCTCCCGGCGCGATGAGCGGCGGGGACCCCGGCTGGACCGGTCCCGGCCCGGCGAAGCGGCCGAACTCCTGGAAGTCGCCGCCGGTGAGGAGCGCGATCCGCTCGCGGGCGGTCAGCTTGCCCTTCGCGTGCTGGACGGCCACGGCCTCCGCCCGCGACTCGTCGCTCAGCTCGTCCGCCCGCAGCCGCAGCCGCGCGATGAGGGGCTGCGGGTCGGCCTGCTCGCGGGTCTCGCTCGCCTCGCTGGTCACGGTGCTCCTTCGGGTCGCCTGCTCAGGCAGCGTAGGACTCGACGAGGTCGGCCCGCTTCCCGAGGTCGCCGCGGGCGGCGAGGAGCTCGAGATGCTCGCGTACCTCCAGCACGGCGGTCATGGCGTGGACCGGCTCGAGCTCCTCGAGGGTGAGCTGCCGGCGCGTCCAGGTCATCCCCGAGGCCACCTCGAAGGCCGTGGTCGCCCCGCCGGCGACGCGGTCGGCCACCTCCGCGAGCCGTGCGTCGTGGTGGGCCAGCAGCGCGCGCGCCCGGTCGCGGACACTCGCCGTGACGGCGCCGTGCGCCGGCAGCAGCCGGCGATCCGGGCGCTCGGCATCCTCGCGCAGGGAGACGAGATAGGTCGCCAGCGGGTGCTCCTCGGGGGCCTGTTCGAAGCCCACGGAGGGCGTGACGCGCGGCAGGATGTGGTCGCCGGTGAAGACCAGGTCGTCGAGCTGGTAGGCCATGTGGCCGCGGGTGTGCCCCGGCGTACTGACGCACGTGACCTCCACGCCGCCGCAGTCCACCCGGTCTCCGTCGTCCAGCCAGGCATCGGGAGCGCTGAACGGCATGTCGACCTCCCAGCCCTCCAGCGGAAGGTGGTCGAGCGTGTCGGCCAGTGCCGAGGCCCCGGAACGGCGCAGCAGGGCGGCCTGGGCCGGGTGGGGTCCCTTCGACAGATCGAGCCGATCGATGCTGTGGCCCTCCTCGCGGCCGAGCAGGACCCGGGTGCCGTGGCGCCGCTGCCAGTCGAGCGCCTGGGTGTAGTGGTCCCAGTGCGCGTGGGTGACGAGGACCTGCCGGACGTCGCCCGGGTCGGCTCCCACGCGGCCGAGATGACCCAGCAGCGCGGTCTCGGTCTCCGGGCTCATCCAGCCCGGGTCGATCAGCGTGACATCGTGGTCCCCGAGGATCGCGTAGCAGTTGACCCATGGCAGCCCGGCCAGTGGCAGGGGGAGCGGCAGACGCCACACCCGTGTCGAGACCTGCTCCGGCTGGCCCTCGGCGGGATCCACCATGCTGACGCCCTTCTCAATCGTGTTTAACGGCGGATAGAAAATCTATCTCATATGTCTTAATCTGGATTCAAAATTCAGTCAAGCCAGTCTCAGGAGGATGAAGATGCCAGGAGTCGACGGACGGGTCGTGATCGTCACGGGAGCGGGCGGAGGTCTGGGCCGCGAGTACGCGCTCGATCTCGCCGCCAACGGCGCCCGTGTGGTCGTCAACGACCTGGGCGGCGCGCGTGACGGATCGGGTGCCGGATCGGCCATGGCGGACGAGGTCGTCGCCGAGATCCGGGAGGCCGGCGGGGAGGCCGTCGCCAACTACGACAGCGTCGCGACCGCCGAGGGCGCCGCGGGCATCGTCGCGACCGCCCTCGACGCCTTCGGGTCCGTCCACGGGGTGGTGAGCAACGCCGGGATCCTGCGCGACGCGTCCTTCGCCAAGCTCGACGACGCCGGCTGGGACGCCGTCCAGCAGGTCCACCTGTACGGCGGCTACTACGTCACCCACGCGGTCTGGCCGCTCTTCCGCGAGCAGGGCTTCGGCCGCATCGTCGTGGCGACGTCGACCAGTGGCCTCTACGGGAACTTCGGCCAGGCCAACTACGGCGCAGCGAAGAGCGGGCTGATCGGCCTGATCAACACCCTGGCGATCGAGGGCGCGAAGAACGACATCAAGGCCAACGCGATCGCTCCGCTGGCGGCGACCCGGATGACCGAGGACATCGCTCCCGCGGAGTTTCTGGAGAAGCTCCCCCCGGCCTTCGTCGCCCCGGTGGTGACGCACCTGATGTCCGAGGAGCTCGAGGAGACCGGCTCGGTCTTCGTCGTGGGTGGCGGGCAGGTCCAGCGGGTCCAGCAGTTCCAGAACAAGGGCGTCACCTTCGCCACCCCGCCGACCGCGTCCGAGGTCGCCGACCGGTGGTCGGAGATCACCGACATGGCCGGAGCGACCCCGGGGAGGAACCCGCTCGGCTGAGAGGCGGGCCTGGTCCGGCCGTCACCGCCGCGGGACGTCGGAGCGCTGCTCCTCCGCCGACTCAGGCGGTGAACTCGAGGATCGTCCGGGCGACGAGATCGGGCTCGTCGGACATCGGGATGTGGCCGACGCCGGGGAGGGTGACGACGGTGGGGGCGCCGACCTGCTCGGCGAGGGTGCGGCGGTAGGCGTGGGACACGAGGATGCGGTCCTCGGCCGACCAGGCGATGAGGACCGGACACGGGGCTGCGGGGGTGAAGGCGAGGTCGCGGGCCGCCGGCCGGTGGAGCGACTCCCGGAGCGCGCGACAGCCGGCGACGTCGGCGACGATCTCGTCGAAGGCTCGGGGACTCACCCGCTGGGGGCGGGCCACCATCGCGTGGAGCAGGGCACGGCGTACGCCGGGCGTCCGGCGGAACGGCCGCCCGGCCGGCGCGACGAGCATGCGGCAGACGCGGTAGGCGGCGGCGAACTGGGCGGTGAGGAGGCGGTCGAAGGGACTGCCGACCGGCCAGCCTCCGGCCGGGGCCAGGCAGACGACGGACCTGGCGCGGCCGCGGGCGGCGAGCTGGAGCGCGATCCAGCCGCCGAGCGAGTTGCCGACGACGTCGGGGGCCTCGATCCCGAGCCGGTCGAGCTCGGCCTCGACGAGGTCGACGTAGGTGGAGCTGGAGAAGTCCCGGGGGATCGGCCTTCCGTGGTGCCCGGGCAGGGTCACGACGTGGACCTCGCGCTGCTGCTCGAGACGGGAGAGGACGGGCGCCCAGGCCTGCGGCCCGGAGGACATGCCGTGGATGAGGATCAGCGGAGGGTGGGAGGGCATGGACATTTTCTATCTCAGAATAGATTATTGCGGCGACGTTTCAGGCGTCTCCCCTTGCTCCAGGAGGTCACCGCTTGTCCAGCATGTCCCTGAACGACGCCATGTTCTTCCTCGGCGAGTCGCCCGGAAAGCCGGCACACGTCATCGCGCTGCAGCTCTTCAGGCCGGTCGGCGACCTCGATCTGTCCGAGCTCTACGACGAGCTCCTCACGCTTCGGGTGAAACCGGCGTTCGCGCGGAAGCCGGTGCGCAGTCTGCGCTCGGCGACCACCATGGCGTGGGCCGACGACGACCTCGACCTCGACTACCACGTGCGCCACGTCGCCCTGCCGGCCCGTGGTCGCATCCGCGAGCTGCTCGAGCTGGTCTCCCTCGAGCACGGCGTCGTCCTCGACCGGAATCGGCCACCATGGGAGTTCCATCTCGTCGAAGGTCTCAGGGACGGACGCTTCGCCACGACGTTCAAGACCCACCATGGCCTCGCCGACGGCATGACCCTCGCCCGCCACATGCTCGCCAGTCTCTCGCCCGACAGGGACAGGCGTGACTGCCTTCCGCCGTGGGCCCAGCCCGATCCGGAGCCCGAGGCACCGGCGGACCGCCGTACGACGACGAGGGCCTCGGCGGGCCCCGGCGCGCGAGCGCGCTACGTCCAGAGGTCGGTCGTCGCCACCGCGAAGGCCGTCGGGGCGCTGCGCAGCCTCGCCGGCGACGCCCTCGGCAGGGTTCCTTACGAGGCGCCGCGGTCGATCCTCAACCAGCCCCTCACCGGCGCCCGTCGCTTCGCGGGCGACCACTGGTCCTATCCCCGGCTCAAGGCGGTCGCGGCCGCCGCGGACTGCCAGGTCAACGACGTCGCGCTGGCCATGTGCGGGGGAGCGCTGCGCGCCTACCTGACCGATCTCCGCGAGCTGCCCGAGGCCTCGCTGATCTCGATGGTGCCGATCTCCCTGCGCCGCGACCGGGACGAGTTCGACGCCGAGTCGGGCAACGCCTTCGGCGCCATCCTGTGCGACCTCCGCACCACGACGGTCTCCGCCGCCGAGCGGCTCGCCGGCATCGCCTCGTCCATGGTCCGCTCCAAGGAGCTCTTCGCCGGTCTGGGGACGGCGGAGGCGATCGCCCTGAGCCGGATCATCATGGGTGGCGCGGCCGTCGGGTCGATGACCCCGGCGCTCGCGCCCGAGCGGCCGCCGTTCAACCTGATCGTCTCCAACGTCCCGGCCTCCCCGGTTCCGCTCTACTTCAACGGCTCGGAGATGACCGACATCTATCCCGTCTCGATGATCTCCGAGCGGCAGGGCATGAACATCACCGTGACGCGGTACGCCGACACCATGACGTTCGGCATCGTCGGCGACCGGCGCCACCTGCCCAGCCTGCAGCGGATGCTGATCCACCTGGAGGACGCGCTTGCTCAGCTCGAGGCCGAGATCCTCGGGTGAGGCTCACCCGGCGATGTCGCGTCCGATGATCTCCTTCATGATCTCGGTGGTGCCGCCGTAGATGGTCTGGATCCGGGTGTCGACGTAGGCCTTGCCGACGGCGTACTCCCGCATGAAGCCGTAGCCGCCGTGGAGCTGGAGGCAGCGGTCGACGACGCGCTTCATCAGCTCCGAGACGTACCACTTGCCCTTGGCCGCGTCGACCGGCGTCAGCGCTCCGTCGTTGAAGGCGAGGACCTGGGCGTCGACGTATGCCTGAGCCATGTCGAGCTCGGTCTCCATCTCGGCCAGCGCGAAGCGGGTGGCCTGGAAGTCGATGAGCCGCTTCCCGAAGGCGGTCCGGTCCTTGAGGTAGGCGATCGTCTGGTCGAGCGTCGCCCGTGCGGTCGTGATCGACTGGTTGCTGACGCCGAGCCGCTCGCGCGGGAGGTGGCTCATGAGGTACTTCAGGCCCTGTCCCTCCTCGCCGAGGAGGTTGGCGACCGGGACGCGTGCGTCGGTGAAGTAGAGCTCGGCCGTGTCCTGGGCGGGCAGCCCGATCTTGTCGAGCTTGCGGCCGCGCTCGAAGCCCGGGGTGGAGTCGGCCTCGACCATCAGGAGGCTGAACCCGTTGGAGCCGCCCTCCGGCGTCGTGCGCACGGCCAGGACGATGAGGTCGGCCATGATGCCCGACGAGATGAAGGTCTTCTGGCCGTTGACGACGTAGTGGTCGCCGTCGCGGACCGCCGTGGTGCGCATGCCCTGGAGGTCGCTGCCGGTGCCGGGCTCGGTCATCGCGAGGGCGCCGATGAGGTCGCCGGAGGCGACGCCGGGGAGCCAGCGCTTCTTCTGCTCCTCGTCGGCCCGGCCGAGCAGATAGGCCAGGAAGAGGTCGTCCTGGAGACCAAGGGTCACGGTCAGCGAGATGGCGTTGGCGCGGGCGACCTCCTCGCCGACGACCAGGCGGTAGCGGTAGTCGGCGACCCCGCTGCCGCCGTACTCCTCGGGGATCTGGAGGGCGTAGAGGCCGGCCTCGGCCGCCTTCTTGAACAGCTCGCGCGGGATCCAGCGGTCCTCGTCCCACTGGTCCTTGTAGGGCGAGACCTCGCGGGCGAGGAACTCGCGCACGGTCTCGCGGTAGGCCTCGTGGTCCTCGGTGTAGAGAGTGCGCTTCACCGCGGGCCCTTCAGAGACGCTCGATGATCGTGACGTTGGCCTGGCCGCCGCCCTCGCACATCGTCTGCAGGCCGTAGCGGCCTCCGGTGCGCTCGAGGTGGTGGAGCAGGGTCGTCATGAGCCGGGCGCCGGTGGCGCCGATGGGGTGGCCGAGGGCGATCGCGCCGCCGTTGGGGTTCACCTTCGCGGGGTCGGCGTTGAGCTCCTGGAGCCACGACATCACCACCGGGGCGAAGGCCTCGTTGATCTCGACGGCGTCGATGTCGTCGATCGAGAGGCCGGCCTTCGTGAGGGCCCGCCGGGTCGCCTCGATCGGGGCGGTGAGCATCATCACCGGGTCGTCGCCGAGGACCGAGATGTGGTGGATGCGGGCGCGGGGCGTCAGGCCGTGGCGCTTCACTGCGGCCTCGGAGGCGACGAGGATGGCCGCGGCGCCGTCGGAGACCTGGCTCGACGCGGCGGCGGTCACGACGCCGCCGGGCGTGAGCGTCTGCAGCGTGGCCATCTTCTCCGGCGTGGTGTCACGGCGGGGGCCCTCGTCGACGCTGACGCCCTCGTACGTCGTGATCTCGCGCTCGAAGTGGCCGGCGTCGATCGCGGCGATCGCTCGGCGGTGGCTCTCGAGGGCGAACTCCTCGGTGGCCTCGCGGGTGATCTTCCACTTCTCGGCGATCAGCTCGGCCGCACGGAACTGGGAGATCTCCTGGGTGCCGTAGCGCGCCTCCCAGCCCTTGCAGCCGGTCCAGGGGTCGGTGGAGCCGTAGGGCTCCCCGGCCGGGAACGCGCTCAGGATCGGGAACTGGCTCATCTTCTGCACGCCGCCGACGAGGACGAGGTCCTGGAAGCCGCTCGCCACGCCCATCGCGCCGAAGCTCAGCGCCTGCTGGGAGGAGCCGCACTGGCGGTCGATGGTGACGCCGGGGACGGTCTCGGGCAGGCCCGCCGCGAGGGCCGCGGTGCGGCCGATGTCGCCGGCCTGGGCGCCGATGTTGTCGAGGCAGCCCCAGACGACGTCCTCGATGTCCGCGGGGTCGATCGGGTTGCGCTCGACGACCGTCCGGATGACGTGGGCGGCGAAGTCCGCCGGGTGGACGCCGGCAAAGCCGCCGTTGCGGCGCCCGACCGCCGTACGGGCGGCGTCGACGATGTAGGCCTCGGCCATGGGGTTCCTCCTTGGGAGTCCGAATAGATTTCTAATCTAGAATAAATTCAAGGACATCGCCAGAGACGACGCCGGACCGGTCATCGGAAGAGCGCCTGGCCCATGAACGACTGGGTGTCCTGGACCAGGGCGTCGAGGTCGCGATCGGCCGTCCACCACTCGACCGCCCAGTTGAGCGCGCCGATCAGCAGCATGCGCGCGATGCTCGGGTCGAGGTCGGGGAGGAGCAGCTCCTCCTCGTGGGCGCGACGCAGGAGCCGGCGCCAGAGGTCGTGGTAGGCCTCGCTCTGCTCGTTGAGCGCCTGCCGGACCGGAGGCGGCACATGGCCGGCGTTGCGGGTCACCGCCGCGGCGAAGTCGGAGAGCTCCAGCTGGATGCGGAGGTGCGCCTCGATGCCCGCCGCCACCTGGGAGGCGACGTCGCCGAGGTCGGACGCGATCGCCTCCTCCACGTGCTTGCGCACCCGCTGCTGGCCGACGCGCATCACCTCGGAGACCAGGTCGTCGCGCGAGTCGAAGTAGTAGTAGACGGCGGGCGGTCGGAGCCCGGCCCGCTCGGCGACCTCGCCGAGCCGCGTGCGCGCGTAGCCGCGCTCGGCGAGCACCTGCGCCGTGGCGCGCAGGATCCGCTCGCGCGTCGTGTCCGCCGGGGTCGTCGGGCGCGCGGTCCTCGACCGCGTGGGCCCGGTCCGGGCCGGAGTCGATCGGCTCATGGCATCGTGTAGCCGCCGCTGACGGCGATCAGCTGGCCGGTGACCTGCCGAGCCGCGGTGGGGGAGGCCAGCCACACGACGGCGTTGGCGATGTCCTCGGCCGACGTCAGCCGCCGGAGGGGAGTGTCCTTGAGCAGGTAGTCGACCTGGCTCTCGTTGAAGACCCCGTCCTGTCCGGCGGACCAGAGGCTGTCGCTGCCGACCGCCTCGGGGCCCTCGGGGACGACGAGTCCCGGGCAGACGACGTTGGAGCGGATGCCGTGCCGGCCGTGCTCGCGCGCCAGGGTGCGGGCCAGGGCCACCTCGGCCGCCTTGGTCGCGCCGTAGACCCCCTGCCTGATCTGGCCGAACGCCGCCTCGCTGGCCACGAAGACGACCGAGCCGCCCGCCTCGCCGGCGCGCATCGCGGAGACCGCCTCGCGGCTCATGTCGACGGCGGCGAAGAGGTTGATGTCGACGAGCCGCTGCCAGCGCGACCGGTCGTCGTCCTTGGCGAGGAACTCGCCCTTGCTCCAGCCGGCGTTGTTGACGAGCACGTCGAGGCCGCCCCATGCGGTCACCGACCGCTCCACCGCCGCGGCGGCGACGGCAGGGGAGGTGAGGTCCCCGGCATGGACGATCACCTCGGTGGCGCCCAGGTCGAGCGCCTCGGCGCGGACCCGCTGCGCCTGCTCCTCGTCGATGTCGGAGATGACGAGACGGGAGCGCTCGCGGGCGAAGCCGTGCACGATGCCGCGCCCGATGTTGGAGGCCCCGCCGGTGACGATGACGCGGGCGTGCTCGAGTCCGAGGTCCATGGTCCTCCTGTGATTGACGTCACCATGTATTCTAATCTATCTTCAATTCGAAAACCACTGATCGAGAGTGAGCGCAATGAGGGTCTTCGAGGGCATCGACGAGTTCGTGGCGGCGGAGGGCAGCGAGCTCGGATCGTCGGACTGGATCGAGGTCGACCAGAGGCGCATCGACCTCTTCGCCGACGCCACGGGCGACCACCAGTGGATCCACGTCGACCCCGAGCGCGCCGCCGGCGGGCCGTTCGGCGGCACGATCGCGCACGGCTTCCTCACCCTCTCGATGCTCCCGGTCATCTGGCATCAGCTCTACGAGGTCGAGGGCGTCCGGCTCGCGGTCAACTACGGCCTCGGCAAGGTCCGCTTCATCGCGCCCGTGCCCGCCGGGGCGAAGATCCGGGGAACGGCCGCCATCAAGGACGTCACCGCGCTCGACGGCGCGGTCCAGGCGACCGTCACGACCACCATCGAGATCCAGGGCGCCGAGAAGCCGGCCGCCGTGGTCGAGTCGATCGTGCGGTACATCGCCTGATGGGCGGCATCGTCGACGGGAGGCACGCGGTCGTGACCGGGGCCGCGCAGGGGATCGGCCTGGCGATCGCCCGCCGGCTCGCGGCCGAGGGCGCCCGGGTGACCATCGCCGACCTCGACGGGGACCGGGCCGAGGCCGCGGCCGCGGAGATCCCGGGCGCCGCGGGCATCGCCTGCGACGTCACCTCCGAGGTCGACGTGCAGGCCGTCGCCGACCGTGCCCTGGGCTCCGGCGGCCTCGACATCTGGGTCAACAACGCCGGCGTGACCAAGGACGCGTCGCTGCGGAAGATGACGCTCGACGATTTCGACCTCGTCGTCGGCGTCCACCTGCGGGGCACGTGGCTCGGGGTGCGGGCGGCCCAGGCGGCGATGCGGGAGAGCGGCGGCGGCAGCATCGTGAACATCTCCTCGCTGTCGGGGAAGTTCGGCAATCCCGGGCAGACCAACTACAGCGCGGCCAAGGCCGGCATCGTCGGCCTCACCAAGGCCGCGGCCAAGGAGGTCGCCCACCACGGGGTCCGGATCAACGCGGTCCAGCCCGGCCTGATCCGCACGCCGATGACCGCCGCGATGACGCCGGAGGCGCTGGCGGCCACCGAGGCCTCGATCCCGATGCGGCGGGCCGGTGAGCCCGACGAGGTGGCCGGCGCGGTGCTCTTCCTGGCCTCGGACCTGTCCAGCTACATGACCGGAGCCGTCCTCGAGGTCGGCGGCGGGAGAGGGATGTGACCGGGACCCCTGTCGTGCGGACCGAGGTGGACGGCCACGTCGGCCGGATCACCCTGTCCCGTCCCGAGCAGCTCAACGCCATCACGGTCCAGCTCGGCACGGAGCTCGAGGCGGCGCTCCGCGGGCTCGGGGCGGACCCCGAGGTCAACGTGATCGCGATCCGCGGAGCGGGCGGCAGCTTCTGCGCGGGCGGGGACTTCCACGAGGTCGAGCGCCTCCGCGCCGACGGACCCGCGGGACTGAGCCCGCTCTTCGAGCACTTCGCGGCGGCCTGCCGGGCCATCGCGGAGATCCCCGTGCCGGTCGTCGCCGTCGTCGAGGGAGCGGCCGCGGCCGGCGGGTTCGAGCTCATGCAGGCGGCCGACATCGTGCTCGTGCACGACGAGGCCCGCATCGCCGACAACCACATCCGGTTCGGTCAGGTGCCCGGCGGTGGCAGCACCCAGCGGCTCCCGCGGCTCGTCGGGCGCCAGCAGGCGCTCGGCCTCCTCCTCAGCGGAGACCGGATCAGCGGCGCCGAGGCGCACCGCCTCGGCCTCGCCTACCGGAGCTGGCCGGACGCCGCCTTCGACACCGAGGTCGAGGCCTTCCTGGGCACCCTCGCCGGACGGCGTCGCGACGCGGCCGTCGGCATCAAGCACCTCGTGTACGCCGGCCTCGAGTCCGACCTCGGGACCGGGCTCGGACTCGAGCTCGACGCCGTCGTCGCCCACATCTCCGGTGACGCCGGCGGCGCCGGTGTCACCGCGTTCGCCGCGAGGAGTCCCGCATGAGCGCCCCCGTCCTCTACGACGTCGCCGACGGCGTCGCCCGCATCCGGCTGAACCGTCCCGAGGCGTCCAACGGCCTCGACGTCGAGCTGCTGCGCGCGCTCAACGACGCCGTCCTGGCGGCCCATGGCGAGCCAGGCGTGCGGGTCGTCGTCCTCAGCGGCGAGGGACCGAACTTCTGCGCCGGCGGCGACGTGAAGACCTTCGCCTCGAAGGGCGAGGAGCTCCCGGCGTACCTGCGCGAGGCGACCGCCTGGCTCCAGATCGCCACCGCGTCGCTGCTGCGGCTCAAGGCCCCGGTCGTCACCGCCGTACACGGCTTCGCCGCCGGCGGCGGTGGCCTCGGCCTGGTCTGCGCCTCGGACATCGTGGTCGCCACGCGCTCCGCGAGGCTCTTCTCCGGCGCGGTCCGGGTGGGGATGGCGCCCGACGGCGGCAGCAGCGTGACGCTCGCCCAGATCGTCGGCGTCCGCAAGGCCCTCGAGCTGCTCCTGCTCAACCCGACGCTGAGTGCGGAGGAGGCGCGGGAGATCGGCCTGGTGAACCGGGTCGTCGAGGACGGCGAGCTGGCCGACGCCGTCGACGAGCTCGCCGCCCGCCTGGCCGCCCTGCCACCGCTCGCCGTCGCGGCGACGAAGCGGCTGGTCTGGGACGGTGTCGGCGCGTCGATCGAGGCGCGCCTGGGCGAGGAGGCCCGCGTCGTCTCCGAGCTCTCCGGCACCGCCGACGCCCGCGAGGGGCTGGCCGCGGTGATCGAGCGGCGCCGTCCGGAGTTCACCGGCTCATGAGCCCGACCGAGGTGGTGCTCACCCGCGACACCGGCGCCGTGCGGGTGATCACGCTCAACCGCCCCGAGGTGCGCAACGCCATCGACTGGCCGCTGCGGATCGCCCTCGCCGAGGCCCTGGAGAAGGCCGATGCCGACGGCACCGTCCGGGCGGTCGTGCTCACCGGCGCCGGCGGCGCCTTCTGCTCCGGGGGCGACGTCGCGACGATGGAGCGCCTCCCCGAGGAGCAGGCACGTCCTCGTGCCGAGGCGGCCCAACGCGTCGTACGCGCGATCTGGCGGACGCCGAAGCCGGTGCTCGCCGCTGTCGAAGGGCCCGCCTACGGCGCGGGTACCTCGCTGGCACTGGCCTGCGACCGGATCGTCGCGAGCTCGACGGCCGCGTTCTCGACCTCGTTCACCGGGGTCGGGCTGGCGGGCGACATGGGCATCTTCGCCAGCCTCCCGGCCCGGATCGGCCCCGCCCGGGCCAAGCAGCTGATGCTCCTGCCGGCGCCGATCACGGCCCCGGAGGCGCACGCCCTCGGCCTGGTAGACCGCCTCGTTGAGGAGGGCGCGGCGCTGGAGACCGCGTGCGCGGAGGCCACCCGCCTCGCCGCCGGACCGCCGCTCGCCTTCGGTGCCATCAAGGAGCTGCTCGGCGCCACCCCGGCCGCCCCGCTCGACGTGCTCGACCGCGAGGTGGAGTACCAGGTCCGGCTCTTCGACAGCGACGACTTCGCCGAGGGAGTCGCCGCCTTCCACGAGAAGCGACGCCCGGTCTTCCGCGGCATCCAGGAGTGAACCCATGTCCCTCACCGAGTCCTTCGTCCCCGCCGACACCTCGAGCCCGCTCGCGGAGCTGACGGTCGGCGGGCTCCTCCAGGCCCGGGCGAACGAGCATCCCGACCGGCTCGCGCTGGTGGGCACCCGGCATGGCACCGGCGAGAGCGTCCGGCTCACCTATGCCGACCTCTGGGAGGAGGCCGGGCGGGTCGCCACCGCGTTGTCGAAGGTCGCGCAGCCCGGCGACTTCGTCGCGCTCTGGGCGCCCAACGTCGTCGAGTGGCCGATCGTCGAGTACGGCGCGGCACTCGCCGGCGTCGTACTCGTGGCGCTCAATCCCGTGCTGCGGAAGGCCGAGCTGGCGTACGCCGTCGCGCACTCGCGCGGCACCGTCCTGCTCCACGCCGACCAGAGCCGGGACTACGACCTGGCCGCCGTCGTCGCCGAGCTGGCCGGCGACTTCCCCGACCTGGTCACCATCAGCCTGAGCGAGACCGACCGCTGGCGGGCCGCCGAGCCCGACGCCGCCGTGGTCGCGGCCGCGCCGACCGACCCCGGCCTCCCGGTGATGCTGCAGTACACCTCGGGCACCACCGGCAACCCCAAGGGCGTCCTGCTCCGGCACCGCTCGCTGGTCAACGTCGCCAAGCTGACGATGGAGGCCGTGGGCGTCCGGGGTGGCGCGGTCTGCGTCAACCCGCTGCCCATGTTCCACACCGCCGCCTGCGTGATCGGCACCCTGGGGCCGACGTGGGTCGGCGGCACCGAGGTGCTCATCGAGCGCTTCGCGCCCGATCCCGTCCTCGACGTGCTCAGGGACGAGCAGGCGTCGGTCCTCTTCTACGTGCCCGCGGTGCTGGGGGCTCTGCTGGAGGCCCAGCGCTCCCGGGCCGAGCCGGCCCAGCGGATCGAGGTCGTGATGGGCGGCGCCTCCAACGTCCCCGCCTCGATGATCGAGGCGGCGGAGTCCACCTTCGGCGCCTCGGTGATCAACCTCTTCGGCCAGACCGAGCTCGCTCCCGTCCTCACCGCGACCCGCCCGGGCGACAGCCGTGAGGACCAGCTCGCGACGGTCGGGCACCCGCTGCCGCAGGTCGACTGCAAGGTCGTCGACCCCCTCACCGGCGCGGTCCAGCCCCTCGGCGTCGAGGGCGAGATCTGCGCTCGCGGCTATCAGCAGCTCGTCGAGTACCTCCACGACCCGGTCGCCACCGCCAAGGCGATCGATGCCGACGGCTTCGTGCACACCGGCGATCTCGGCTGCCTCGACGAGCGGGGCTACCTGCGGGTCACCGGCAGGCTCAAGGAGCTGATCATCCGCGGTGGCGAGAACATCTCGCCGGTCGCCGTCGAGACGGCGCTGATCGCCCACCCTGCGGTGCTCGAGGCGAGCGTGGTCGGACTGCCCGACGAGCGGTGGGGCGAGGTCGTGGCCGCCCTCGTCAGGGTCCGCGGCGAGGAGCCGGCCGACCTGCGCGCCCAGCTGGAGGCGCACGCACGGGAGCGTCTCGCCCCCTTCATGGTCCCGACCCGGTGGTTCGCCGCCGGAGACCTCCCCGTCACCGCGACCGGGAAGGTCCGCAAGTTCCAGGCCGTCGAGCAGATCCTCGCCGGCAGCTATCGCGAGCTCTGAGGAGCACCGCACCCTGAGGAGGGACGAGGGATGAAATCGATACAGGAGCGCAGGGAGGCCCTGGAGGCGCGCTTCGCGACGTGGACGCCGACGACGCTCGACGCCTGGCTCGACCGGTGCGCCGCGGCCTACCCCGACCGGCCGTTCGTCATCACCGACGAGGTCACGCTGACGTACGCCGAGTTGGCTGAGCAGTCGCGCGTGATCGCCGACGCCCTGGTCTCCCTGGGCGTCGGGCCCGGCGACCGCGTCGGCATGCTGATGGCGAACTACCCGGAGTTCGTGCCGTTCAAGTTCGCCATCGCCCGCACGGGCGCCACCGCGATCCCGTTCAACTTCCTCTACCGCACCGAGGAGCTCGGCTACGTCCTCGCGCAGTCCCGATGCTCGGTGCTCCTGACGATGACCGGGTTCGCCGGTCTCGACTACCTCGAGATGCTCGACACGATCGCGCCGGGGTGGGAGAAGGCGAGCGAGCACGCCGGGCTGGAGCTGCGTCACGTCGTGGTGCTGAGCACCGACGGCCGCGACCGCGCCGGCGCTACGACGTACGCGGAGCTGTTCGAGCTGGGCTCGTCGCATCCGGGCGCGGCCGCCGCGCCCACCCATGGACCCGACGACATCGGCGACATGCTCTACACCTCGGGAAGCACGGGCTCGCCGAAGGGCGTGCTGGTCACCCACGACGCCGTCCTGCGCACCGGCTACGCCTCCGCGCTCACCCGTGCCTACGGCGACGGTCGCCGGATCCTCTTCTCGCTGCCCTGCTATCACATGTTCGGCTACGTCGAGGGCATCCTCTCGGCGATGTACGTCGGCGGCGCGGTCGTGCTGCAGACGAGCTTCAGCGCCGAGGGCTATCTCGCGGGCATCGAGCGGCACCGCGTCAACGACATCCTCTGCGTGCCGACCATGGCCGTGGCGATGGTCGAGAGCGAGGCCCGCGAGCGCTACGACCTCGGCTCCCTGACGGCGATCCTGTGCGGCTCGGCGCCGGCGCCGGTCTGGCTGTGGCAGCGCGTGGAGCAGCTCTTCGGCGTCAGCGAGATCGTGACCGGCTACGGCATGACCGAGTGCGGGGGAGCGATGACGCTCACCCTTCCCGAGGACGCGCTCGAGCTGACCTCGACCACGGTCGGACGCCCGAAGCGAGCCGGCTCCGCGGGAGTGCCCGGCTCGGGGGACCTCACCGTCTACTCGACCGTCGACCCGGTCTCGGGGGAGGCCCTGCTCCCAGGCGAGATCGGCGAGCTGGTCTCGTTCGGGCCGACCACGATGCTCGGCTACTTCGACAAGCCCGAGGAGACCGCCGCGGTGCTCGGCGAGGACCGCGTCCTGCACTCGGGCGACCTCGGCCGCGTCCGTCCCGACGGCTACCTTGAGCTGACCGGGCGAAGCAAGGAGCTGTACAAGAGCGGCGGCGAGCTGGTGATGCCCAAGGAGGTCGAGGACGTCCTCGCGGCACACGAGGGCGTCAGTCAGGTCTTCGCGATCGGGCTCGTCGACGACCGCTGGGGCGAGATCGGCTGCGCCGTCATCGTCCCGGTCCCCGGCACGGCCCTCACCGAGGAGGACGTGATCGAGCACTGCCGGGCTCACCTGGCGCGGTTCAAGGTGCCCAAGAGAGTGGTCTTCCTGGCGCCCGCGGAGCTGCCGACCACGCCGACGGGGAAGATCCAGAAATTCCGCCTCGTGCAGATGCTCTCCTCGTCATGACGTGTTAATCTAAAATAGATTAAACAACTGAGGAGGCATGTCATGACGTCGGTCCTGCCATCGGAGTCGTCCCTCGACGGGCGCTTCGATCGCCTGATCCAGCCTGACAAGGTGCACGGCACGCTCTACACGGATCCGTCGATCTTCGCCGAGGAGCTGCGGAGGATCTGGTTCAGGACGTGGGTCTTCGTCGGTCACGAGAGCGAGGTGCCGCAGCCGAACGACTACGTCCGCAAGAAGTTGGCCACGCAGGACGTGATCATGACGCGGGCGGCCGACGGCCAGGTGCACCTGCTGATCAACCGCTGCGCGCACCGCGGCCTCCAGGTCTGCGACGACGCGCAGGGCAACTCCAGCTCGTTCCGCTGCCCCTACCACGGGTGGACCTACCGGAACACGGGCGAGCTGCTCGGCTACCCCTACAACAAGGGCTACGGCGGCAAGAACCAGCTCGCCGGGCTCGGCATGGGCCGGGTCCCGCGGGTGGCCTCCTACCAGGGCTTCGTCTTCGGGTCGATGGCCGAGGACGGTCCGAGCCTGATCGAGCACCTCGGGGCCGCGGCCGGCGAGATCGACCGTCTCGTCGGGCTCTCGCCCGAGGGCACGGTGTCGCTCGACGTGGGGTGGCTCGCCCACCGCACCCGCTCGAACTGGAAGTTCCTCGCCGAGAACGAGACCGACGGCTACCACCCCCAGTTCGTGCACGGCTCGATCTTCGGCGTCACGGGCAGCCCGATCGGTGCGCTCTACAGCGATGCCTCGACGGCCGTCACCCGCGCGCTGGGAGGCGGGCACAGCGAGAACGACCTCCGCCCCGAGTTCCGCTCGTTCGCCGAGCCCATGCGGTGGTTCGGCACGACGCCGGACCGCGTGCCGAAGTACGTCGCCGCCATGGAGCAGGCCTACGGCGAGGACGCCTCACGCCGGATGATCGAGGGCGCGCCCCACGTGATGATCTTCCCGAACCTCTTCATCGCCGAGATCCAGGTCTTCAACATCCAGCCCGTCGCCGTCGGCGAGTGCACGCAGTACGCCACGGCGGTCCAGCTCGGCGGCGGGGAGGAGCTCAACCGCCGGATGATCTCGCAGTCGATCGGCTCGGTCGGTCCCGCCGGGATGCTGCTCGCCGACGACACCGAGATGTACGAGCGGAACCAGCGCGGGGTCGAGATGCTCGATCCCGAGTGGCTCGACGTACGCCGGGGGCTCGGACGGGAGCGGACCGACGACGCCGGCTTCACGATCGGCGCCGCGACCGACGAGACCGGCATGCGCGGCTTCTGGAAGCACTACAAGAGCCTGATGGAGGCGTGATGACGCTCCTCGACAGCCGCACCGAGACGCTCGAGCCGACACCCGACGGCTGGAGCCACGACGAGGTCGCGCAGTTCCTCTATCGCGAGGCCCGGCACGCCGACGAGAACGACTACGACGCGTGGGAGGCGCTCTGGACCGACGACGCCCTCTACTGGGTCCCGGCGAACGGCGCCGACACCGACCCGGAGACCCACGTGGCGGTGATCTACGACAACCGCAACCGGATCTCGACCCGGCTCAAGCAGGTCCGGACCGGCAAGCGGTACGCCCAGGCGCCGCCGTCGGACCTGCGCCGGATCATCGGCAACATCGAGCTCCTCGGCGGACGGCGCAACGGCGCCGGCGATCTCGACCTGGAGGTCGGCGCCAACTTCCTCGCCTTCGAGTCCCGGCTCCGGGTCAACGAGCTGTGGGGCGGCCGGGTCACCTACCGCCTGCGCCGGATCGACGGCGAGATCCGGCTCGCCTACAAGAAGGTCGTGCTCGTCGACAACGACAAGCCGATCCCGACCATGGCCTTCCTGATCTGAGCGCGAAGGTGGGAATCCACATGGGTGATCGCGGTCCGCACGACATCCCCGGCATCGGGCCGGTCGTCGGCAGCGAGTTCGCCGAGATCTCGGTCGACGTCGACGCGTGCGGGAACTCGACCCGGCTGCGGATCGAGGACCTCCGCACCGGCCGGGTCCGCTTCCTGGACGCCCTCGAGCTCGAGGCGATCGTCTGGCTCGCCGACGGGCACCTGGTCGAGCTGCTGGATCCGTCGGCGGATCGGTGGCGCGACCGGTCATGACGCTCGACCTGCGGCAGTACGTCCGCCCGGGGGATCTCGTCGTCTGGGGCCAGGCGTGCGCCGAGCCCCGGATGCTCACCCGCCTGCTGGTGGAGCAGGCGCCGGGCATCGGGCCGGTGCGGTGCTTCGTCGGCATCCCCGCGGACTCCTCGGTCCAGGGCGAGCTCCCTCCGGAGCTGCGGGTGCTGTCCTACTGCGGCACCGGGACCAACGCGGCGCTCCACCGCGCCGGCCGCCTCGAGATCCATCCGGTGCACTACTCCACGTTGCCGTCGCTGCTGTCGGTCGGGGCGCTGCGCGCGGACGTCGTCCTCGTCCAGGTCTCGCCCCCCGACGCCGACGGCGACCACTGCCTGGGCCTGGCCGACGACTACTTCTCCGCGGCGATCGACACCGCGGCGACGGTGATCGCGGAGATCAACCCCCACGTGCCGTGGACCCCCGGCGCGCGGCGCCTCCCCGCCGACCGGATCACCGCCTCGGTGCGGTCCTCGGAGCCGATCGCCGAGATGACGACGCCGATGTTCGATGCCGCGACGGCGCGGGTGGCGGCCAACGTCGCCTCGATCGTCGAGAACGGGGCGACGATCCAGTTCGGGATCGGCGCGCTGCCCTCGGCCGTCCTCCAGGCGCTCCACGGCCACCGCGACCTCGGCATCCACTCGGGCATCGTCAACGACGCGGCGATGGACCTCATCGAGGCCGGGGTCGCCACCGGCGTACGCAAGACGCGGGACCGAGGAGTCGCCGTCGGCGGCCTGCTCGGCGGCAGCCGCCGCCTCTTCGCGTACGCCGACCGCAACCCCGCCCTCGGGCTGCGCCCGACCAGCTACACCCACAGCCCCGAGGTGCTCGCCACGTCGCACCGGATGACCGCGATCAACGCCGCCATCGAGGTGGACCTGACCGGGCAGGTCAACGCCGAGACGATCGGGCCCCGCTACGTCGGCGCGGTCGGGGGAGCCGTCGACTTCCTCCGCGGCGCCGCGCGGTCCGAGGGCGGTCTCCCGGTCATCGCGCTGACCTCGACCGCTCGGGGGCGGACCCGGATCGTCCCGCGCCTCAACGGGCCGGTCTCCACCCCTCGTTCGGAGCCGGTCGTCGTCGTGACCGAGCACGGCATCGCCGACCTGCGCGGGCTCGCCCTCGAGGAGCGGGTCGACCGCCTCATCGCCATCGCCGACCCGGCGCACCGGGCCGAGCTCGACCGCGCGGCGGACGACGCTCTGACGCTGGCCCACTGACACCTCGCTGACACCCCACTGAGCCCCAGGAGCACCCATGAGACGAGTCGCCATCGTCGAGCCCGTCCGCACCGCCGTCGGCGGCTTCGGTGGCAGTCTCCTGCCGGTCAAGGCCGAGGACCTCGCGGCCCAGGTGGTCAAGGCTCTCGTCGAGCGCACCGGCGTCGACCCGGGCCGGATCGACGACGTCGCGTTCGCGCAGTCCTACGCCAACTCCGAGGCGCCCTGCATCGGCCGCTGGGTCGCGCTCAACGCGGGCCTGCCGATCGAGGTGCCGGGCTTCCAGATCGACCGCCGCTGCGGCGGCGGCCTCCAGGCCGTGGTCACCGCGGCGATGATGGTGCAGACCGGCGCGGCCGACCTCGTCCTCGCCGGCGGCGTGGAGTCGATGAGCAACATCGAGCACTACACCACCACCGCGCGGTGGGGGTCGAGGTCGGGCAATCAGACGCTCTACGACCGGCTCGACCGCGGCCGCGAGCGCTCCCAGCCGTCGTGGCGGTTCGGCGAGATCAGCGGGATGATCGAGACCGCCGAGAACCTCGCCCGGGCCTATGACATCGGCCGCGACGAGGCGGACGCGTTCGCCGTGCGCAGCCAGCGGCGCGCCGCTGCCGCATGGGAGAGCGGGGCGTTCAAGGACGAGGTCGTTCCCGTCGAGGTGCCGCAGCGGCGGGGCGACCCGGTGACCTTCGACCACGACGAGGGCATCCGTGCCGACTCGACGGTGGAGTCGCTGGGCCGGCTGCGGGCGATCATGCCCGAGGGCACCGTGACGGCCGGCAACGCCGCCCAGCAGAACGACGCCGCGTCGGCCTGCCTCGTCGTCGCGGAGGAGAGGCTGGACGAGCTCGGCCTGGAGCCGATCGGCTGGTTCGAGGGCTGGGCAGCCGTCGGCTGCGAGCCCTCGATGATGGGCATCGGCCCCGTCGGGGCCGTCCAGCGGCTCTTCGCCCGGACCGGCGTGGGCTTCGACGACCTCGACCTGATCGAGGTCAACGAGGCCTTCGCGGTCCAGGTGCTCGCCGTGCTCCGGGGCTGGGGACTCACGCTGGACGACGTCGAGGACCGGCTCAACGTCAACGGCTCGGGCATCTCCCTGGGCCACCCCATTGGCGCGACCGGCGTCCGCATCCTGACCACGATGCTCCGCGAGCTCGACCGCCGCCAGGGCGGCCTCGCGCTCGAGACGATGTGCATCGGCGGCGGGCAGGGGATCGCCGCCCTCTTCCGCGGGGTGGCCGCATGACCGGCATGAACGGGCTCCTCGGCTACGCCACCTACCTCCCGGCCTGGCGGACGGACCCGCGCGGCGGCGACCGAGCCACCCGCGTCGTCGCCGCCTTCGACGAGGACGCCACCACGATGGCGGTCGAGGCGGCGGCCCGCGCGCTGGGGGACCGTGAGCCGGCGACGGTCGAGTCGCTCCTGCTGGCGACGAGCAGCCCGCCGTACGCCGACAAGACCAACGCCACCGCGGTGCACGCGGCCCTGGGCCTGTCCCCCAGCGCCTTCGCCGCCGACCTCGGCAGCACGGCACGGTCGACCTTCGCCGCGCTGCGCCTGGCGGCCCTGGGCGGCGGCCTGGTCGTCGCGTCGGACGTCCGCGTCGGGCGCCCGGGCTCCGCCGACGAGCGCGGCGGCGCCGA
>NZ_JASGDD010000134.1:0-23821 GCF_047607365.1 Nocardioides sp.
ACGACGCTGGCTCGCGAGAGCGCCGGCTCCGCGCCGCCGCGGCCGGGCACGGCCTCGCCGGCGACCAGCACGTAGACGTCCACGACCGAGCCCGCCCTCACCGACGGCGGCACCTGGTCCGGGTCCACCGAGAGCGGCACCTGCACCCGGCCCTGCTGGTCCAGCGCGCCGAGCGCGGCCACCGGGAGGAGCTCGCCCGCGCCGACCGGCCGCACGACGGTGAGGTCCGCGAGCGACGCCCCCGCCTCGACGTACGCCGTGCGCTGCTCGTCGTCGGCGAAGCGCACCCTCCGGGTGGCGAGCTCGACGTCGCCGATCGACTGCCCGGCGGCGAGGTCGCTCGCGGCCACGTAGACCGCGACGGTGTCGTCGGCGGAGGACATCAGCCGCGCTCCGAGCACGACCGAGACCGCCACGATGGCCACTCCGGCCCACAGTCGGGGGTCACGCCAGCCGGCACGTGACGCACGCACAGCTCGCGGAGCACCGAGCGGCGTGACAAGCCCGAGATTTCTCGCCACGGCGACATCATCACCGCTCAACCGTCGCCATGCCAGGGCCCCGTGAGTTATCCACAAGCAAAGCGAGGCTACGCGGATAGGTTGAGCCCAGATGGTTACATGGAACCCATGCCAGGGAACCCACGCTTCCTGACCCTCGCCGATGTCGCGGAGGTCCTCAACACCTCCAGCGCGCAGGTCTACGCGCTGGTGCGCCGCGGCGAGCTGCCCGCCATCAAGCTCGGCGGACGGGGCCAATGGCGGGTGGAGGCGGCCAAGCTCGAGGAGTTCATCGAGGGGCTCTACTCCGAGACTCGCAGCTTTGTCGACGCCCACCCCTTCGCCGAGGCCGACGCCGACCTCTGACGTGCCCTCGGCGGCCTTCTCGTCGGTCACCGACCAACCCCGGGTCGCCTCCCTCCTCGGCCTTGCCAGAGGCATGTCGGCGAGCTGACGCACGTCGCCGTCACCGGGCGGCGTCGTCCTGGCCGCCGAGGGTGATCTCGACCGTCTTGGTCCTCCCCGCGCTGTTGACGGTGAGCTCGATGGTGTCGCCCGCCTGGTGGGTCCGGATCGCGACGATCAGGCTGATCCCGTCGGTGACGTGGGTGTCGCCGACCTTCGTGACGATGTCGCCCTTGGCCAGGCCGGCCTTCGCCGCCGGCGTGCCGGCGTCGACCGAGACGATCTCCGCACCGTCGCCGCCGGGGTCGTCGCCGCCGGTCTGGACCTTGGCGCCGATGACGGGATAGGTCGCGCGGCCGGTGGCCAGCAGCTGCTGCGCGGTCACCTTGACCTGCTCGATCGGGATGGCGAAGCCGACCCCGATGTTGCCCGCCTCGCCGGCCGTGCCGCCCGCGGTGGCGATGGCGCTGTTGACCCCGACCACCTGGCCGAGGAGGTTGACCAGCGGCCCGCCGGAGTTGCCGGGGTTGATCGCGGCATCGGTCTGGACGGCGTTGATGTAGCTGACATCGTTCTCGCTCTCCCCCGTGGTCACCGGCCGGTTCAGCGCGCTGACGATGCCGCTCGTGACGGTCGAGGAGAGCCCCAGCGGCGAGCCGATCGCCACCACCGACTCGCCCACCCGCAGCGCGTTCGAGGCGCCGAGCGAGGCGGGAGTGATGTCCTTGGCGTCCGGCACGTCCAGCACCGCGAGGTCGTAGACCGTCGAGCGACCGACGATCGTCGCCTTCATCTTGCGGCCGTCGGTGTCCACGACGAAGACCGGGCCGTCATCGGCGGCGGCGTCGGCGACCACGTGGTTGTTGGTGATCACGTGACCGGCGGTGTCGAAGACGAAGCCCGATCCGGTGGCGCCGTCGTCCTGCCCCTGGTACTCCGCGACGATCTGGACCGTCGAGGGCAGCAGCGTCTGGGCGACGTTGACGACGTTCGCGTCCTCGGGGTCGATCGGCGCCTGGCTGATCGTCGCGCCCCCTCCCAAGGACGTGTACGCCGTCGAGCCGTCGTCCTGCGCGCCGTACTCCTCCCACAGCGCGGCCCCACCGGCTCCCGCCCCGAGACCGAGGACCGCCACCGCCGGCCAGGTCCACCAGCTCGGCCGCGCCCGGCGCGGCTGCGGCGGCGCGGGCTGGAGCAGCGGCTGGGTCTGCTCGGGCGTCGGCCAGCTCTGTCGCGGAGGAAGGGGACGGCCCCAGGGGTCCGTCGTCGGCTCATCGCTCACCCGAGCATTGTGCCGCGCGGGGGAAGGTCAGCGGTCGTTGGACGCGGCGGTGGAGGGCGAGACGAAGCTCGAGACCGTCACCGGAGGCTCGATGGTGGGGGCGCTGGCCGGAGCGGCTCCCAGCGCGAGGACGCCCATGACGGCGGCGCCGACCGCGCTCCCGCCGATGGCGGCGAAGGCGACGTTGCGGCGCTGGTGCTCAGGCCCGAAGAACGAGCCGGGCTCGCAGGTCCCGGCTCCGAGCAGCGAGCTCTTGAGACCGTCGGAGGCGGCGGCCGGGTCGTAGGTCAGCCCGGCGAGGCGCCGCTTGAGCCAGGACTCCCGCTCGACGAGGTCACGGCAGGCGTGGCAGCCCGCGACGTGGGTCCAGGCCCGCTCGGTGTCGGCCTCGGAGAGCTGGCCGTCGAGCAGGGCGCTGGCCCGGTCGCCGAGATGCCCGGTGACCGAGAAGCCCGGCACCGAGAGGCGGCGGGTCACTTCGCGCCCCAGCCGAGCACGGAGGCGGGGCCGGAGTAGCGCAGCCGACCGGCCTTGGGCGCCCGGTGGGCGAGGGCGTCGCGCAGCATCGAGCGGCCGCGGTGGATGCGGGAGCGGACGGTGCCGAGCTTGGCGTCGAGGATCTGGGCGATCTCCTCGTAGGCCAGGCCCTCCACGTCGCACAGGACGACGGCGGCCCGGAAGTCGGGCGGGAGCGCCTGCAGCGCGGCCTCGATGTCGTCGTCGAAGCGCTGGTCGGTGTAGGCCGCGTCCGGCGTCGGCATGGTCGAGGCGAGCTTGTCGGTGCGCTCCTCGGAGAGGGCGTCGAAGCGGATCCGCTGCTTGCGCCGCGCCTGGTCGAGGAAGAGGTTGGTGGTGATCCGGTGCAGCCAGCCCTCGAACGTCCCGGGGGTGTAGGTGTCGAGCGAGCGGAAGACCCGGACGAAGACCTCCTGGGTGAGGTCCTCGGCGTCGAGGCGGTTGCCGGTGAGGCGGTAGGCCAGGCGGAAGACGCGATCGGAGTGCTGCTCGACGATCTCGTCCCAGCTCGGGACCTGCGCACTGGCGGCGGGGGCAGCCGGTGAGGTGGCCGTGTCCATGCTCGTCACGCTACGGAGCCTTCCTGAAGGGAGTATGTGAGACACCAACGAAGTTCCGGCTCCCAGTGTTCCAGCGACGCTAGGTTGGTGCACGTGACCGACCCGATCAGTGCCGCGAGCTGGATCTACGCCGACGAGTTCGTCCCCGAGGACGAGGTGCTCTCCGCGGCCCGCGACCGCGCCGCCGCGGTCGGCGTCACCCCGGTCGACCCGGGCGTGGGCGGCGCCTTGCGCTTCGTCGCCTCGATCCTCGGCGCCAAGGCGGTCGTCGAGGTGGGCACGGGCACCGGCGTCTCGGGGCTCTGGCTGCTGCGGGGCATGCGGCCCGACGGCGTGCTCACCTCCATCGACATCGAGGCCGAGCACCAGCGCCTCGCCCGGCAGGCCTTCACCGACGCCGGCATCCCCACCCAGCGCGCCCGCACGATCAGCGGAGCGGCGCTGGACGTCCTGACCCGCCTGACCGACGGGCACTACGACCTGATGTTCGTGGACGCCGACGTGGAGGAGGCCGACGCCTGCCTGACCGAGGCGCTGCGGCTGCTCCGCCCCGGTGGGGTGGTCGCGTTCGCGAACGCCCTCGGGGGCGGCAGGGTCGCCGACCCGTCCCAGCGCGACAGCGCCACCGTCGCCGTACGCGACCTCGGGCGGGCGATCGCGGCGCACGAGGACCTCATCCCGCTGCTGCTCCCGGTCGGCGACGGGCTGCTGCTCGCCAGGGTGGCCGGGTGAGCCCACGCCGGATCGTTGGGGAAGACTAGGCGCGTGCCCACTCTCCACGCGCTCGACCTGACGACCGACGTCGTCACCCTGACGCGCCAGCTCGTCGACATCGAGTCGGTCAGCCGCAACGAGGGGCCGATCGCCGACGCGGTCGAGGACGCGCTGCGCGCCCTGCCGCACCTGCGCGTGCAGCGCTTCGGGAACACCGTCGTCGCCCGCACCGAGCTGGGCCTGGGCGAGCGGGTCATCCTCGCCGGCCACCTCGACACCGTGCCGGTCAACGACAACCTGCCCAGCCGCAGCGACGGCACCTACCTGCACGGCCTCGGCACCAGCGACATGAAGGGCGGCGACGCGGTCATCCTCAAGGTCGCCGCGGCCGTCGGATCGGGACGGGTCCAGCCGACCCGCGACGTCACCTTCATCCTCTACGACTGCGAGGAGATCGAGGCCTCGGCCAACGGGCTCAACCTGCTGTCGCGGAGCCACCCCGAGCTGCTCGAGGCCGACTTCGCGATCCTCATGGAGTCCTCCCGCGCCGAGGTCGAGGCAGGCTGCCAGGGCACGCTGCGGGCCGAGATCCGCACCAGGGGCGAGCGCGCCCACACCGCCCGCGCCTGGACCGGCAGCAACGCCATCCACGCCGCCGCGCCGATCCTCGCGACGCTCGCCGACTACGTCCCGCGCCGGCCGGTCATCGACGGCCTGGAGTTCCACGAGGGGCTGAACGCGGTCGCCGTCTCCGGCGGCGTCGCGGGCAACGTCGTGCCCGACGAGTGCGTCGTGACGGTCAACTACCGCTTCGCCCCCGACCGCTCCGAGGAGGAGGCGCTCGCCCACGTGCGCGACGTCTTCTCCGCGTACGACGTCGTGCTGACCGACTCCGCTCCAGGGGCCCTTCCGGGCTTGGATCGCCCGGCGGCCCGGGAGTTCCTGGAAGCGGTTGCGACTCCGGTGGGCCCCAAGTTCGGGTGGACCGACGTGGCCCGGTTCAGCCTGCTCGGGATCCCGGCCGTCAACTACGGCCCCGGCGACGCGACGTACGCGCACCGACGAGACGAGAAGGTGCTCATCTCCCGCATCGAGACGTGCGAGCGCGCCCTGCTGGCCTGGCTCGGAGGCGCAGCATGAGGGGCAGCTTCAACGGCCCGCGGCCCAGCGAGCGACGGCCCGGCACGACGGCCGACCAGCGGCTGCTGGAGAGCCGCGGCGCGGCCGGCTGGCACCACACCGACGCGTGGCGGGTGATGAAGATCCAGGCCGAGTTCGTCGACGGGTTCGACGAGCTCGCCGAGCTGGGCCCGGCGATCTCGGTCTTCGGCTCGGCGCGCACCCCGGTCGGGCACCCGTACTACGAGCTCGGCGTCAAGGTCGGCAGCGCCCTCGCCCAGGCCGGCTTCGCGGTCATCACCGGCGGCGGCCCGGGCGCGATGGAGGCGGTCAACAAGGGCGCGCTGGAGGCCGGCGGGCAGTCCATCGGCCTCGGCATCGAGCTGCCCTGGGAGGCCCGGCTCAACGACTACGTCAACGTCGGGCTGGACTTCCGCTACTTCTTCGTCCGCAAGACGATGTTCGTGAAGTACTCCCAGGGCTACATCGTGATGCCCGGCGGCGTCGGCACGCTCGACGAGCTGTTCGAGGCGATCACCCTGGTGCAGACCCAGAAGATCAACCAGTTCCCGATCGTGCTCATGGGCGTCTCCACCTGGACCGGCCTGATCGACTGGATGCGGGACACGATGCTCGCCGACGGACGGATCAAGGAGAGCGACCTCGAGATGCTCACCCTCACCGACGACGTGGACGAGGCGGTCGAGCTCATGATCCGCGCCCGGGACGCGGACTGAGGAGGTGAGCGGATCATGATGTGGGTCTTCGCCATCGTCGTGGTGCTCCTCATGGGCGCCGTCGCCGTCGTCGCGGCCGGGCACGGGGAGCCGATGTCGTCCGCGCACTCCGACCGGCGCGACGTCCTGGTGCCGACCGATCGACGCCTCGACGCCTCCGACCTGCGGGAGGTGCGGTTCACCGTGGGGGCGTTCGGCTACCGCACCGACGAGGTCGACGCCCTGCTCGCCCGGCTCGCCCGCGAGCTGGACGCGCGGGACACGCCGCCTCCCGCGCCCGAGGAGCCCGAGGACTCCGAGGATCCCGACGGCGCGCTGCCGGAGGAGCCCGCGGCCGAGAGCCCGGACGCGGAGGACGCCGCGGATGAGGCGACCCCCGCCGGCGAGGGCTAGCATCGCGCCTCATCGTGCCTGAGTTCACCACCCCCCTCACCGTCACCCTCGTCCTGAGCCTCCTGGCCGGCGTGGTGGTGCTGCTGACCCGTCTGCGCCTGCGCCGCACCCATCCGAGCGTCGCGCTCGGGCTGCACACCGTGGCGGGCACGATCGGCTTCGTGCTCTGGCTGGTCTTCGTGCTGGCGACCAGCGACGCCGACTGGCGCTCCCTCATCGGCGTGGGCGGCCTCGGCTGCTGGTGGGTGGTCGCGATCTGCGGCCTGGTGATCCTGGTGCGCTGGAAGCGCAGCGGCAACCGCGGCAAGCGGGCCGCGACCCACGTCTCACCCGCCGCCGACAGCTGGTCGCGCGGCCCCTGGCTCTCGGTCCTCGCCCACGTCGGGATGTTCGTGACGGTCGGGTGGTTCACCCTGGCCTACGTGACGAGCAGAATCTGAGAGCGTGTTCGAGAACTCGGCGTCGGGCTCCGCGTCGTCCGGTGTGCGTCCTGGCAAGGCGGAGGAGGGAGCCATGCCGGAGGCATGGCGACCGACGACAACGCGGCCAGGGCGTGCGGGGGGCCGGGCGGAGCCGGCGGCTCCGAGTTCTCGACCACGCTCTGAGAGCGTGGTGAGGTCCCTGCTCGCCGCTCTCGTGCTCAGCGCCACCCTGCTGGCGCCGGTGGCCGAGGGCGGGCCGGCAGCGTCCGCCGCGACCAGCAGCACCAGCACGACGAGCGTCGTGATCGGACACTCGGTGAAGGGGCGGGCGATCCGGGCGTGGCACCTGGGCGGCATGGCGGGCGAGGGGCCCGTCGTCGTACTCATGGCGGCGATGCACGGCGACGAGACCGCGCCCACCCGGATCCTCACCGCGCTGCGGCGCGGGGGCCCCATCGTCGGCGCCGACGTCTGGATCGTCCCGACGCTCAACCCCGACGGTCGTGCTCGGCACCGTCGCTGGAACGCCCACGGCGTCGACCTCAACCGCAACTTCCCGACATCGTGGATCCGGCAGACCGGTCGCTACGACTCGGGGGCGACGGCCGGCTCGGAGCCCGAGACCAAGGCGGCGATGGCCTTCCTGCGCAGCGTCCGGCCCGACTACGTCGTGAGCTTCCACCAGCCGCTGAACGGGGTCGACACGCTCACCAAGTCGCAGGCGATCGGCAAGCGGATCGCCAAGGCGCTGGGGCTGCGACGCAAGGCGTTCACCTGCAACGGCGGCTGTCACGGCAATCTCACGCAGTGGTTCAACGCGCACTTCTCCGGCACCGCGGTGACCGTCGAGCTCGGCGCCCATCCGTCCTCGGCCTTCCTGCGCCGCACGGCTCCCACGGCGCTGCTGCGGGTCTTCGACGCCCATCGCTGAGGGACCGTCCGGCCATCGCTCGGAGCGCGCGGCACCGCAGGTCGCGAGCGTGTTCCGCGATGTGGGATCATGGAGGACCGATCCGGAGGATCAGGTCCCCCAGTGCAGAACCCGGCAGAGCCCAGACAGGAAGAGGTCGCAGAGATGGCGGCGATGAAGCCACGCACCGGCGACGGTGAGATGGAAGTCACCAAGGAAGGCCGTGGATACGTCATGCGGATTCCGCTCGAGGGGGGCGGCCGTCTCGTGGTCGAGCTGAACGCCGACGAGGTCAACACGCTCGGCGACGCTCTCAAGGGCGCCCTTGCCTGAACTCCCCCCGCAGGTCACGCCCCCGGCCGTCACGCTGGACGGACGCGACCCGCACCTCATCGGTGCGGAGATCATCGCGCTGCCCGTGTCGGCCGAGGGCGACTCGTGGGTCCTCGGGCCGGGCGCGGCCGCCGTCGCCGAGGAGCTCGACCTCCTGGGCGTGCTCGAGTCCGAGCGCGCGACCGGCAAGGCGGGCGAGGTCATCGCCCTGCCCGTGCCGGGCGGCACGCCCGTGAACCCGTCACTGCGCCGGGTGCTGCTCGTCGGCATCGGCAGCGGGACCGGCGACGACTTCCGTCGTGCCGGCGCCGCGCTGGCCCGCGCGGTCCGCGACCGCTCGACGGTGCACACGACGATTCCCGCGGCCGACCCGTCGGTGGGCCTCGAGCCCTTCGTCGTCGGGGTGGTGCTGGCCTCCTTCTCCTTCGACTGGCGGGCCGCCGGCCCGGCGTCGCACCCGGTGGAGAGCGTGGTGCTGAGCGAGCTCGGGCCGACGTACGTCGTCGACCGCGATCGTGCGCTCGCCATCGCCCTGGCCGGCTGGCGGGCGCGGTTCCTCGCGACCGTCCCCTCCAGCGTGAAGTCGCCCGAGTGGCTCGCCCAGCAGGCGCGCGACGTCGCCGCGTCGGCCGGCCTCGAGATCGCGGTGTGGGACGAGAAGGCGCTGGCCCGGGAGGGCTTCGGCGGCATCCTCGGCGTCGGGCAGGGCTCGGCCAACCCGCCGCGCTTCGTCCGGCTCGACTACGCCCCGGCGAAGACGACCCGCAGGACGCCGCACGTGGCGCTGGTCGGCAAGGGCATCACGTTCGACTCCGGCGGCTACAACATCAAGCCCGGCGAGGGCATGTCGACGATGAAGCGCGACATGACCGGTGCCGGCGTGGTGCTCTCGGTGATGGGGGCGCTCGCCGCGCTCGACGTCCCGGTCAAGGTGACCGGGCTGCTCTGCATCGCCGAGAACATGGTCTCCGGCTCGGCGATGCGGCCGGGCGACGTGCTGCGGCACTACCCCGGCGACGACTCCGCGCGGACGTCGGAGGTCACCAACACCGACGCCGAGGGGCGTCTCGTGCTGGCGGACGGGCTGTCCTACGCCGTACGCGAGATCAAGCCGGACGTGCTGCTCGACGTCGCCACGCTGACCGGCGCGGTCAAGGTCGCGCTGGGGCAGCAGGTCGGCGGGCTCTACGCCACGACCGACGCCCTCGCCGCGGCATTGTCGGCCGCCGGCGCGGAGACCGGCGAGGCATGGTGGCGACTGCCGCTCGCCTCGGTCTACGAGGAGAAGCTCGCCTCCAAGGTCGCCGACGCCGACAACAGCGCCGGCTCCCCCGGATCGATCACGGCCGCGCTCTTCCTGCAGCACTTCACCGGCGGGCTGCCCTGGGCCCACCTCGACATCGCCTCGGTGGGCGACGCACCCGCCGACCGCGACGAGTGGACCCCCGGCCCGACCGGCTGGGGCGCGCGCACGCTGCTCACCTGGCTCGCCGCCGGCGCCCCCGCCTGACCGCCGAGTGGGGCCTCCCCTCACCTCGAGTGGGGCCTCCCCTCACGCGAATAGGGGCTCTCCTCACGTCGAGTGGGGGCTCCCGTCTGCTTCGCCGCCTCAAAGGCCCCATTCGGGCTGAGGGCAGGCCCCACTCGGGGTGAGGGGAAGCCCCACTCGCGTGAGGGGAAGCCCCATTCGAGGTGAGGGGCGGCCCTTCTCGGTCAGGCGCGGGTGAGGGTGATCGTCGCCTTGTCGCCGTCCCCGACGGCGACATCGCCGGTGGTCGAGTCGCTGACGCCGTACGACGTCGCGAGGGTCTCGCGGGCGATGAGCTCGCCATGCGTGGTGGCCGCCTGACGGACCGCCTCGCCACCGCCGATGACCAGGCTGATCCGGTCGGAGACGTCGAGGCCGGCCTCCTTGCGGGCGTTCTGCACCGCGCGGATGAGGTCGCGGGCGAGGCCCTCGGCGGCGAGCTGGGGCGTGACGACCGTGTCCAGCACGACGAAGCCACCGCCGGGCAGCATCGCCACGGCCGCGTCGTCCGACGCGGCACCCGCGACGGTCTCGAGGGCGTACTCCCCCTCGACCAGCACCAGGCCGCCGGCGGTGACCGTGCCGTCCGCGGCGACCGACCAGTCGCCGGACTTCGAGCCCTTGATCGCCAGCTGCACGTCGCGGCCCAGACGCGGGCCGGCCGCGCGGGCGTTGACGCTGAGGCGCTGCTCGACGCCGTACTCGGCGGCCTGGGGAGAGGACGCGTCGAGCACGGTCACGGACTTGAGGTTGAGCTCGTCGGCGACGAGCTCCTCGAACCCGCCGAGCGCCGCCCCCACGACCGTCAGCCCGGCCAGGGGCAGGCGGTTGCGCAGGCGTCGCGCCTTGCGCAGGGCGGAGGTGGTCGAGCAGACGTCGCGCACGGCGTCCATGGCCGCCACCAGCGCGTCGTCGCCCGGCAGCTCCGACACGAGCGGCAGGTCCGCGAGATGCACCGAGCGCTCACCGGTGAGACCGCGCCAGATCTCCTCGGAGACGAGCGGCAGCAGCGGCGCGATGGTCCGCGTCGTCACCTCGAGCACGGTGTAGAGCGTGTCGAAGGCGTCGCGGTCCTCGGACCAGAACCGCTCGCGGGAGCGGCGGATGTACCAGTTGGTCAGGATGTCGATGAGCTCACCGGTCGCCTCGCACGCCTCGGCGATGGCGTAGGCGTCCATCGCGGTGGTGTAGGTCCCGACGAAGTCGCGCGTCTTGGCCAGGATGTAGCGGTCCAGCGGATCCGACGACGACGTCGACCAGGAGGCGTCGATCCCGGCGGCGTTGGCGTACAGCGCGAAGAAGTACCAGCTGTTCCACACCGGGATCATCACCTGACGCACGGCGTCGCGGATGCCCTGCTCGGTGACGATGAGGTTGCCGCCGCGCAGGATCGGCGAGGCCATCAGGAACCACCGCATCGCGTCGGCGCCGTCGCGGTCGAAGACCTCGGAGACGTCGGGGTAGTTGCGCAGCGACTTCGACATCTTGTTGCCGTCGGAGCCGAGCACGATGCCGTGGCTGATGCACGACTGGAACGCCGGGCGGTCGAAGAGCGACGTCGCCAGGACGTGCAGCGTGTAGAACCAGCCGCGGGTCTGGCCGATGTACTCCACGATGAAGTCGGCCGGGAAGTGGTGCTCGAACCACTCCAGGTTCTCGAACGGCACGTGGCTCTGCGCGAACGACATCGAGCCGGAGTCGAACCACACGTCGAGCACGTCGGCGACGCGCCGCATCGTCGACTGACCGGTCGGGTCGTCGGGGTTGGGCCGGGTCAGGTCGTCGACCCACGGCCGGTGCAGGTCGCGCTCACCGGCGGCATTGAGGGGCAGCGCGCCGAAGTCCCGCTCGAGCTCCTCGAAGCTCCCGTAGACGTCGACACGGGGGTACGCCGGGTCGTCGGACTTCCACACCGGGACCGGGGAGCCCCAGAAGCGGTTGCGGGTGATCGACCAGTCGCGGGCGTTCTCCAGCCACTTGCCGAACTGGCCCTCCTGGATGTGCTCCGGCGTCCAGCGGATCTGCTGGTTGAGCTCGAGCATCCGCTCCTTGAACGCCGTCACCTCGACGAACCACGACGAGACGCCCTTGTAGATCAGCGGCTGGCGGCAGCGCCAGCAGTGCGGGTAGGAGTGCTCGTAGGACTCCTGCCGCACCAGCACCGTGCCCGGCGTGACCGAGCCGCCGTGACCCTTGAGGTCGGCGATGATCGGCTTGTTGGCGTCGAAGACCAGCTGGCCGGCGTACTCGAGGACGGGGGCGGTGAAGCGGCCGTCCTTGCCCACCGGCATGACCGCCTCGATGCCCTCGCGGTCGGTCACCTCCTTGTCGATCTCACCGAAGGCGCCGGCGGTGTGGACGAGCCCGGAGCCGGAGTCGGTGGTGACGGCGTCGTTGGCCGCGACGACCCGGAACGCGTTGGCCCACCCGTCGTAGTAGGAGAAGGGCGGCGTATAGGTCAGCCCCACCAGGTCCGCCCCGGTGCCGCGCCACACGACGGTGGGCTCGTCGGCGTCGGGGAACAGCTCCCTCTTGTACGCCGGCACCCGAGCGGCCGCGAGGAGGTAGCGCTCCACCGACCCGGTCGGCCCGTCGGACTCGACCGCGACGTACTCGATCTCCTCGCCGACCATCACCGCGAGGTTGCTCGGCAGCGTCCACGGGGTCGTGGTCCAGATGAGGAGCTTGGCGCCGCGCAGGGGACCGTCCGAGGTGACGTCGTACCCGACGGTGACGGCGGGGTCCTGGCGCATCTTGTAGACGTCGTCGTCCATGCGCAGCTCGTGGTTGGAGAGCGGCGTCTCGTCGTTCCAGCAGTAGGGCAGGACGCGGAAGCCCTCGTAGATCAGGCCCTTGTCGAAGAGGGTCTTGAACGCCCAGATCACCGACTCCATGAAGGTCGGCGTCATGGTCTTGTAGTCGTTCTCGAAGTCGACCCAGCGCGCCTGGCGGGTGACGTAGTCCTCCCAGACGTCGGCGTACTTCATCACGGAGGCGCGGCAGGCGTCGTTGAAGACGTCGATGCCCATCTCGGCGATCTCGTCGGTGGTGGTGATGCCGAGCTGGCGCATCGCCTCGAGCTCGGCGGGCAGGCCGTGGGTGTCCCAGCCGAAGCGGCGCTCGACGCGACGGCCCTTCATCGTCTGGTAGCGCGGGACGATGTCCTTGACGTAGCCGGTGAGCAGGTGGCCGTAGTGCGGCAGCCCGTTGGCGAACGGCGGGCCGTCGTAGAAGACGAACTCGTTGCTGCCGTTCTCGCCCGCGGGGCGGTGGTCGACCGAGGCCCGGAAGGTGCCGTCGTCCTTCCAGTAGGCGAGGACCCGCTCCTCGATCTCCGGGAAGCGCGGGCTCGCCGGCACGCCGGCGCCGTCGCGCTGCTCGTTCGTGGGATCGGTGGTGACCTTGGGATAGGTCATGGCGGGCTCCTGCGGGTCGGTCTCATCTGGCCGCAGGGGCGACGTGAGCCGCGGTACCACCCTGCTTGCCGACGTCACGCCGACCACTCGAGACTGCTGTGACGGGCTTACCCGTGGGGTTCTAGTGAGGCCGGTGCCGCTGACCCGTTCTTCCCCAAGCTCGCCGCTGATAACGGCTCGGACGCTGTGTGCGAAAGTCTAGGTCATGAGCGAGCTGGCCACCTACCGGGATTACCTCGACCACTACCGCTCGACGCTCCTGCGCCAGGCCGAGGGGCTCACGCCCGAGCAGCTCGCGGCCCGCTCGGTGCCGCCGAGCGACCTGTCGATCGGCGGCCTGGTCCGCCACATGGCCCGGGTCGAGCACTACTGGTTCCGGATGGTGCTCGACGAGCACCTCGACGAGGAGCGCCTCGACAGCGACGACCCGACGGGCGGGTTCCACCGCATCGAGCCGACGCAGGCGTCGGTGGACGAGGCCCTGGCCCGCTTCCAGGAGTGGCGCGCGTACGCCGACGGCACCCTCGACCGCCTCGCCGGCGCCGACCTCGGCGAGCTGCGCACCGACCGCCACGGCGAGACCGCGCCGATCCGGGACGTCCTCGTGCACATGGTGGAGGAGTACGCCCGGCACTGCGGCCACGCCGACCTGCTGCGCGAGGTGCTCGACGGCACGACGGGACTGTGACGTCGGCCTCGTCGGCCGGACCGCTCTCTGAGCGTGGCCTGAGGGATCCCTGAGAGAACTCTGGGCGACATCGGGGGCGTTTCGGGGCTTTTCCCGATGCGTTCCGTCGGTGGCGCATGCTGGAATGCCGCCATGCATCTCTCCGTCGCCGGCAAGCTGACCGGTCGCATCTCGAAGTGGGTCGTGCTCGTCGCGGTCGTCGTCGCCGTCGCCGGCCTGACCGGGCTCGGCTCAAAGCTCGCCGACGTCAAGGACAACCAGGCCTCGTCCTGGCTTCCCGGATCGGCCGAGGCGACCAAGGTCGCCGACGAGCTCAGCAAGGCGATCGACCCGAACGACATCCCCACCCTCGTCACCTACTACCGCAAGGGCGGCCTCACCGAGGCCGATCTCGCCGAGATCGAGGCGCAGGGCGCCGAGATCGCCAAGGTCAAGGGGATCACGGCCGCCGGCGTCCTGACGCCGGCGAAGGCGGCGGCCGCCGCGGCCCAGGGCGCGAACGTCCCGACCCTGGTGTCCCCCGACGGCGAGGTGGCCTACAGCTACTTCACGATGAACCTCGGCAAGGACGGCTGGAACAAGCTCAAGGATCCGATCACCACGATCTCCGACGAGACCAAGATCGACGGCGTCACCACCTACCTCGGCGGCGCCGGCGGCCAGGCCTACGACTTCATCAACTCCTTCGAGGGCTCCAACACGACCCTGCTCGGCCTGACCTTCCTCGCCGTGCTGATCATCCTGTTCGTCACCTACCGCAGCCCGGTCCTGCCGTTCCTGCCGCTCATCACCGCCGGCCTCGCGCTCCAGGCCTCCAACGGCGTCATCTACCTCTTGGCGAAGTACGCCGGCCTGACGGTCAACGACCAGAGCGAGTACATCCTCGGCATCCTCGTGATCGGGGCCGGCACCGACTACGCGCTGCTCCTCACCGCGCGCTATCGCGAGGAGCTGCGCAACCACCAGGACCGGCACGAGGCGATGGCCTTCGCCCTGCATCGTGCGGCGCCCGCCATCATCGCCTCCGCCGCGACCGTGGTGATCGGCCTGATGTGCCTGGGCCTCGCCCAGCTGAACAGCACGGCGAGTCTGGGGCCCGTGCTCGCCGTCGGCGTCGCCGTGACGATGATCATGATGCTCGTTCTCTACCCGGCGATCCTGGTCATCCTGGGCCGCTGGATCTTCTGGCCGCAGCGACCCAGGTTCGGCTCCGCCGAGCCCACCGCGACGGGGTTCTGGTCCAAGATCGGCACGCGCGTGCAGCGCAGGCCCCGGGCGGTGTGGCTGGTGACCGGAGTGCTGCTGCTCGTCGCCTGCGCGGGCCTCGGCCAGCTCAACCCGGTGGGTCTCAACAGCAAGGACTCCTACACGACGACCTTCAACTCGATCAAGGCGCAGGAGCTGCTCGCCGACCACGGTCTTGCCGACAACTCGGTCACCCTCCAGGTGGTGGCCGACACGGACAAGATCGGCGACGCGACGGCAGCCCTGACCGGTGTCGAGGGCGTCGGCAGGGCGACCGATCCGATCGCCGTCGGCGACGGTCGCTCCTACGTCGAGGCGTCGATCCCGGACGACCCGCTCTCGCCGAGCGCCTTCGACAAGGTGAAGGCGGCCCGCTCGGCCGTCCACGCGATCGACGGCGCGGACGCGAAGGTCGGAGGCATGCCGGCGGTCTACTACGACACCAACGAGGCCTCCGCCCACGACTCGAAGCTGATCATCCCGATCGTGCTGCTCGTCGTGCTGCTCATCCTGATCCTGCTGCTGCGCGCCCTGGTCGCCCCGGTGATCCTCATCGTCACCGTGGTGCTCTCCTTCGCCGCCTCCCTGGGGATCTCGGCCCTCGTCTTCCGTCACGTCTTCGGGTTCGCCGGCACCAACACCGACTTCCCGCTCTTCGCGTTCGTCTTCCTCGTGGCGCTCGGCATCGACTACAACATCTTCCTGATGACCCGCGTGCGGGAGGAGTCGGCCACGCTCGGGACCCGGAGGGGCTCGCTGGTTGCGCTGGCCTCGACCGGCGGCGTGATCACCTCCGCCGGCATGGTGCTCGCCGTGACGTTCGCCGCGCTCGGCACCCTGCCGTTCGTCTTCCTCGCCGAGCTCGGCTTCGCGGTCGCCCTCGGCGTCCTTCTCGACACGATGATCGTCCGCTCGGTCCTGGTCACGGCCATCAACCTCGACCTCGGGTCGAAGATCTGGTGGCCGAGCAGGCTGGACCGCACAGAGGCCTGATCGGGGTTTCCGGGCACAGCGAGGAGTACCGATAAAGTCGGTCCCCGTGACCACTCGCAGTGCCTGGGGCTTCGCCCTGACGACGTACGCGGCCGACAACTCGGTCCTGGACGCGTGGTTTCCCACGCCCGAGCTGGGCGAGGCGCCCGAGGACGTCAAGCCGGCGCCCGAGCTGCTCGCCCTGGCCGGATCGGACGCGCTGCGCCGGGTCGAGACGCACGTCGAGCTGGTCAGCATCGACCTCGACGCGGCGCCGACCACGACGCCCGACGTCTGGCTGCGGCTGCACCTGCTCTCCCACCGTCTCGTCGAGCCCCACGGGGTCAACCTCGACGGCCAGTTCGGCCTGCTGGCCAACGTCGCGTGGACCTCGGAGGGACCGTGCAGCGTCGAGGGCTTCGAGCTCACCCGGGCGCGACTCAAGGCCGCCGGCCGTACGGTCGCGGTCTACGGCGTGGACAAGTTCCCGCGGATGGTCGACTACGTCCTGCCGACCGGCGTCCGCATCGCCGACGCCGACCGGGTCCGGCTCGGCGCCCACCTCGCGCCGGGGACGACCGTGATGCACGAGGGCTTCGTGAACTTCAACGCCGGCACGCTGGGCGCCTCCATGGTGGAGGGCCGGATCAGCGCCGGGGTCGTCGTCGGCAACGGCTCGGACATCGGCGGTGGCGCCTCGATCATGGGGACCCTATCGGGCGGCGGCAAGCAGGTCATCTCGATCGGCGAGCGCTGCCTGCTCGGCGCCAACTCCGGCCTGGGCATCTCGCTGGGCGACGACGCCGTCGTCGAGGCCGGGACCTACATCACCGCGGGCACCAAGGTCACCCTGCCCGACGGCTCGACGACCAAGGCCCTCGAGCTCTCCGGCGCCTCCAACATCCTCTTCCGCCGCAACTCCGTGACCGGTGCCGTCGAGGCCGTCCCGTGGCAGGGCGAGGGCATCGTCCTCAACGAGGCCCTCCACGCCAACTAGGCGACCGACCGGCGTGCGCCGTCTTCTCACCGCCGTCGTGGTCGTCGCGTTCCTCGCCGCGGCGGCGACCGTCGCGTGGCGTGAGCTCGGCGACAAGGCGGCCACGCTGCTGCCCGACGAGTGCATGGCCGTGGTCGGCTCCGGCGAGAGCCAGCTCAAGGCGCGGGTCAATCCGGAG
The DNA here is from genome assembly GCF_047607365.1 of Nocardioides sp. Lineage (GTDB taxonomy): Bacteria > Actinomycetota > Actinomycetes > Propionibacteriales > Nocardioidaceae > Nocardioides. The sequence goes on from NZ_JASGDD010000134.1 coordinate 16,916, forward strand.
CAGGCGCGCAACGCCGCGCTGATCGCGTCGATCTCGATCAAGCGTGGGCTGCCGGCCCGCGCCGCGACGATCGCGCTGGCGACGGCGTACCAGGAGTCGAAGCTCTACAACCTGAACTACGGCGACCGCGACTCGGTCGGGCTCTTCCAGCAGCGGCCGTCGCAGGGGTGGGGGTCGCGCACGCAGCTGCTCGACGAGACCTACGCGACCAACGCGTTCTACGACGCGCTGGTCAAGGTCGACGGCTACGAGACGATGGAGATCACCGTCGCGGCCCAGAAGGTGCAGCGCAGCGCCTTCCCCAACGCCTACGCCGACCACGAGGAGGGCGCACGGGCGCTCGCCTCGGCGCTGACCGGGCAGAGCGCGGCAGCCTTCTCCTGCCGGTTCGGCAAGGTCAAGGCCGGCAGCGTCGCCACGGTGCAGAGCCGGCTCGTCTCCGCCTTCGGCGCGTACGCCGGCACGCCGGTCATCACCGGCGGGCAGCTCACCCTCGACGTGGCTCAGGACACCACCGGCTGGGCGATCGCCCAGTGGACCGTGGCCCACGCCAATCGGCTCGGCGTCGCGAGCGTGAAGTTCGACGGCCTGGTGTGGAGCGGCGGCGAGAGCTGGCGCGCGACGACCGGGACCGACCGCCAGGTCGTGGTGACGGTCAAGCGGTCAGACGCCTGACCGCGGCATCACCGTGTCAGTCGGTCGACCGCGAGGTCGACGCGCTCGTCGGTGGCGGTGAAGGCGATCCGGACGTGCTGGGCGCCGGCCACGCCGTAGAACTCCCCCGGCGCCGCGAGGATGCCGTGATCGGCCAGCCACGCGACGGTGTCCCAGCAGCTCTCGCCTCCCGCCTCCGCGATGCGCCGCGACCAGAGGTAGAGCGACGCCTCGGAGTGGTCGATCGTGAACCCGGCCGCCTCGAGCGCGCCGCGCAGCTTGAGCCGGCGGGCGGCGTAGCGCTCGGCCTGCTCGGCCGCGTGCTCGTCGTCGGCGAGCGCCGCGACCATGGCGACCTGCTGCGGACCGGGCATCTGGAGGCCGAGGTTCTTGCGGACCGCGAGCAGCTCGCCGACCACGGCGGGGTCGCCGGCGACGAAGGCGCAGCGGTAGCCCGCGAGGTTGGAGCGCTTGGAGAGCGAGTGCACGGCCAGGATGCCGTCGTGCGAGTCGCCGCAGATGTCGGGGTGGAGCACCGAGACCGGCTCGGCGTCCCAGGCGCACTCGATGTAGCACTCGTCGGAGACGAGCAGGGTGCCGCGCTCACGGCACCACGCCACCACCTTGCGCAGGTGGTCGGGCGGGAGCACGCGGCCGGTCGGGTTGGACGGGCTGTTGATCCACAGGATCCTCGGCGTCTCGGGCCCGATGCCGGTCAGGGAGTCCGTGGCCAGCCCGCGAGCGCCGGCGAGCTTGGCCGAGACCTCGTAGGTCGGGTAGGCCAGCTCGGGGTAGACGATCAGGTCACCGGCCCCCACGCCGAGGTGCAGCGGCAGCGCGGCGATGAGCTCCTTGGAGCCGATCACCGGGAGCACGGCGTCGAGCGTCAGGCCTTTCACGCCGTGGTTGCGGGCCAGCCAGTCGATCGCGGCCTGCCGCACCTCCGGCGTGCCCACGGTGAGCGGGTAGCCGGGGTTGTCGGCGGCGTCGACGAGCGCCTGCTGCACGACCAGCGGAGTGGGGTCGACGGGGGTTCCGACCGAGAGGTCGACGATCCCCCCGGGGTGCGAGCGCGCCTTCTCGGCGTACGCGGTCAGCTTGTCCCAGGGAAAGTCCGGAAGCCTCGTCGAGACGTCGTACAACGGCCGATCCGGATCAGTGGTCGGTGTTCTGCGGCGGCAGGCCCTCGACGTACGCCTGGTCCTTGTCGATCACGCCCATCTTGGTCGCCCCGCCCGGCGATCCGAGGTCGTCGAAGAACTTGACGTTGGCGTCGTAGTACTCCTTCCACTCCCCCGGCACGTCGTCCTCGTAGTAGATCGCCTCGACCGGGCAGACCGGCTCGCAGGCACCGCAGTCGACGCACTCGTCGGGGTGGATGTAGAGCATCCGCTTGCCCTCGTAGATGCAGTCGACAGGGCACTCGTCGACGCAGGCACGGTCCTTGACGTCCACACACGGCTGGGCAATGACGTAGGTCATGGGCGTCACTTTAGTCTGTCGCGGTGCCCTCCTCCGCGTTAGGTCCATCTGTTGTCGGGACGCGCGTGGTGGTGCGCCGTCTGGTGCCCGGGGAGCTCGGCCCGACCGGTGGTCCGGCCTTCACCGACGTCCTCGGAGTGTGTACGTCGTGGGGCGACGGCGTCTGCGTCGTGCAACCGTCCGCGGGGCCTCCCGTGTCGATCCCGCTCGACCTGATCGTCTCCGGGAAGCCGGTCCCGCCTCGCCCCTCGACGCGGCTGCGGGTGAGCGCCCGCGAGGCCGAGTCGCACGCGGCGCCGATCTGGCCGGGCGTCGAGAGGGTCCCGCTGGGCGAGTGGGAGTTGCGCTCGGACCCCCGTCCGCTCGGCCGACTGGTCAAGCGGGCCAACTCCTGCCTGGCCATGGGCTCGGCCGCTGCGCCGTTCGAGGCGGCCGTCGAGACCGTTCGAGACTTCTACGTGTCGCGGGAGCGGCCCGTCATGGTGCAGGTCGAGGCGGACTCGTCCATCGAGGAGGCGTTCCGCGAGGCTGGCTGGACCACGCTCGAGCGAGGTGAGGCGTCGTTCCGGCTCGTGTCGACGGCCCGCCTCAACCGCGGGCTCTCAGCGTCACCTGATGACGCTGAGAGCCCGCGGTTGGACGTGAACGGGCAGACGGCGACCGCGGCGCTGCCCCACGCCCACGGCCGAGCGACGCTCGACGGCGACTGGCTCGGCCTCCATGACCTCCACGTCGACCCCGCCCACCGTCGCCAGGGCCTCGCCCGCCGGGTCGTCGCGGAGCTCGCCGCGTGGGGGGCGGAGCAGGGCGCCCGGACGACGTGGCTGCACGTCGAGACCGACAACGCCCCCGCCCTGGCGCTCTACGACAGCCTCGGCTTCCTCACCCACCACACCTGCCGCTACCTCACTCCTCCCTGAGCCAGGGTCGGCGGATCAGGGTCGCCTGCCTCGGGGCCGGCTCCAGGACGGAGCCCTGCACCGGAACTCCAGCGCCCGGCGAAGCGTCTGACTCGCTGTGAAGGTCGTCGACCCCGCCGGTCAGGTCTGGCACGTGCACCGCCGGTGGCTGCCGTGGGGACCGAGAGCCGCCGGCGTCGCACGAGGCACCAGCCGATGGGTGAATCTCGGGGACGCGGTCTCCGGCGCCGGCGACGACATCATCGGAGCCATCGGGTTCTTCGTGCTCGGCCTGCTGCTCGCGGCCCTGACGCCGGTGATCCTTCTGGCCCTCTTCACCGGGATCGAGTTGCTCCTGCTGCTCGCCGTGCTGCCGTTCGCCCTCGCCGGACGGATGCTCTTCGGCCGGCGGTGGTGGGTGCAGGTGCGCCGCGGCTGGCGCCTCACCAGCGAGGAGATGGTCGGCGACTGGACCGCCAGCGGTGCCCGCGTCCGCGAGCTCGCCAACCAGATCCGGCTGACCCCGCCGATCCAGCCCGCCCAGGTGCCGGACGCCTAGCTCGGGGACTTGGTCGTGCCGGTGCAGGTGACCTGGTCCTGCGGGATGTAGGTGGTGTGGAAGTTCTCGGTCTTCGCGACCGCCTTCTCCCCGACGTGGTGGAAGTAGCGCTTCACGTCGACCTGGAAGCCGTTGGCGCCGACGGTGGTCTCGCAGTTGCCGCCGCTGATCTTGCGCTTCTTGAACGGGGTCGAGGCGTAGCGGGCGCTCGTCGTGGTCGTGATGTCCCAGACCTTCGTGGACCACATCGAGACCGTGACGACCCCCTGGCTCGACGGCGTCGACGGCGTGACGACGGAGCGGATGAGGACGCCGTACTTCGTGTCGTTCTTGAACTTCAGGTCGACCGAGCCCCAGGCGACGGTGGCCTCGCGGCCGACGGGATAGCGCGAGATGTAGAGCGAGTGCGGCTTGTGCTCGACGTCCTGCAGACCGGCGAAGAACATCGCGTTGAAGGTGGTCGTCGCCATCTGCGAGACGCCGCCGCCGAGGTCGGCCTTGAAGACGCCGTCCTGGATGGTCCAGCCCTCGGTGAAGCCGTTCTCCCTCGTCCGCTCGCCGACGACGCCGTTGAGGCTGAACGTCTCACCCGGCTTCAGGATCGTGCCGTTGACGATCTCCGCGGCGCGGCCGATGTTGGTGTTGCGGTACTCGGCATAGGGGAAGTACGTCGTGAAGCTGCTGACCTTCTCCTTGATCCCCCACGACTCGGCCTCGGCGGTGGAGATCTCCGGCTCGGCCACCGTCGCCTCGATGGTGCCGGTGCGCCCGGCGCCCGACGCGGTCAGCAGCGACTGGAACACCGAGAGCGCCTGGGCCGGGTCGTAGCTCACGCCCGGCTTCGCCGCGACGACCCGCGGCTTGCCGTTCTTCAGCACGACCGTCGCGTCGACGGGCGCGTCGTCGCGACCCGCGGTGCGATCCTGGAGCAGGGCGTCGAAGGCCGTGGCGTCGACGGCGAGCGCGAGGGCGCCGTTCTCGGCCTTCATCGAGAGCGCCGACGCGTAGTCCTGGGGCTGCAGCACCACCGGCGAGTTGCCGAACTGGAGCGTCACCGGACCGGACATCGCGGGGTTGGCGACGTCGGTGACGGCGCTCTGCACGTCGCTGTCGTCGATGTCGGGGACGTCGTCGCCGACCTCGAGCTCGACCGTCTGGGCGCCCGCGCCGGCGATCGCGGCCTCGATCGCGGACAGCAGGTCGTCCTTCGCGACGCCCTTGCCGACCACGGCCGCCGTGGTCTGGACGCCGTCGGTCCCGAACGTGACCGCGCCGTCCTTCTTGGCGGTGCCCACGGCCTCGTTCACCTTCGCGACCACGGCGTCGAGCGTGGTGTCGTCGACGGTGAAGACGGGCTCGACCTCGGAGCCGCTGGTGTAGTGGTTCCACAGGTCCCGCGGGTCCCAGGTGTCGCCGACGCCGGCCTGGTCCACGGTGGCGGCGACGTCGAGGGCGACGCCGGAGGTCGCCGGGTCGACCTTCGCCTTCTTCGAGCCCACGGTGACGGTGAAGGCAGCGGGGGTGCCGAGCTCGTCGGCCAGCTTCCGCTCGGCGGCGGCGCGGGTGAGGTTGCCGAGCTGTACGCCGGCCACGCTGGTGTGCTGGGGAAGCTTCCCGTCCGCGAAGGCGTACGCCGCCGCCCAGCCGCCGCCGACGATCGCGACCAGGCCGAGCACGACCGCGAGGAACGCGCCCACAGCCCGTCCGCGGCGCGGCTTCGCGCCGTCGTCGTCGCTCAGGTCGAGCGGCGGGCGCACCGCGGTGTCATCGTCGTCGGCGTCGTCCGAGAAGAGGTCCCCCACGGCGTGGACCCTACAGTCCGGGACTGTGAGGTCCGGCGCGCCGCTCAGAGCGTGTTCGAGAACTCGGCGTCGAGCTGCGCTGGCGGGGCGGAGCCGGCGGCTCCGAGGTCTCCAACACGCTCTCAGAGACCCGCGAAGAGATCCTCCTCGAACCCGCCGGGACCGACCGGGCCCTGCGTGCCGACCGCGAGCCGGTAGCTCTCGATCGCGAACGCCGAGGCGCCCTGGCTGTTGGCCATGGAGAAGAACGGCCCGTCGGCGGCGATCTGCGTCGCGTGCGCGCGCAGGGCGTCCATCTTCTGCTCGAAGAAGGCGGTGCCGTCGACCTGCGCGGCGATCGCGTCGTCCTCGACCGCGAACCACGGCGGCGGGCCGTCGGGGTCGATGTCGCCGAACGGCAGCTCCGCGCCCTCCGCGCGCGCTGCTCGGATGCCCTCGCGGATGCCGGACCACGCCATCGCGTTCCAGTAGACCTTCGAGATCGTCCAGGGGTCCCCCAGGTCGCGACGGTACGACGGCACCCCGGCCAGCTGGGCGGCGTACATGCCCACGCGGTGGGCCTGGATGTGGTCGGGGTGGCCGTAGCCGCCGAACTGGTCGTAGGTCACCAGCACCTGCGGCCGGACCTCACGGATGATCGCGACGAGCTGGTCGGCGGCCTCGGTCAGGTCGACCTTGGAGAACGCGTTGTCGGGGGTGTCCGGCGCCGCGACGGCGTGGCCGTCCTCGTGCCAGGCCATGCCGGAGTCGCTGTAGGCGCCGAAGCCGCCGAGGAAACGGTGATCGGTCACGCCCAGGGCCTTCATCGCGGCGGCGAGCTCGTCGCGGCGATGCGGCCCGAGGGCGTCCTCGCGGCCCCAGGCGAGGTGCTCGAGCTCGGGGACGAGGACCTCGCCCCGCTCACCGGCGTTGCTCGTCACGAGCGTGACCCCCACGCCCTCGCTGACGTAGCGCGCCATGGTCGCGCCGTTCCCGATCGACTCGTCGTCGGGGTGGGCGTGCATCAGCAGGAGACGCTTGTCCGGAGTGCTCACTCCCCCGATCCTAGGCCGGGACCCAGGTCGGGGCGCTTGACCCGCTTCGGCGCCGTGGGCAGGACCAGGGGCGGCAGCGACGCGGGTGGCTCCGGCACGTCCAGCCACCCGTCGTACTCCTCCACGAGCAGCTCCAGGACCAGGTCGGGGGCATCGGTCGTCACGACCCAGGGATGGTCCTCGTCGTCGTCCTCGCCCTGGAACCGCTCGCGGCCGAGCGCCGCCTCCCAGCCCCCGGACACGAGGCGGGCGTGCGCGGCACGGGCGTCGTCCTCGTCGAAGAAGACGCCGCGCGGCTGCGGCTGAGACTCCACGAACGGTGAGAATAGTGCCGTGAGCCTGCACCTGAGCCGGAGCGAGGAACGCACCGCCGACATCGGGCGCCTGGCCGCGCACCTCGAGGCGCTCGGGGGCGGCCGCGTCGGGGTCGCGGGGGTCCTCGCCGACCTCGACCGTCGGGCTCGCCGAACGCTGGC
>NZ_JASGDD010000135.1:0-3459 GCF_047607365.1 Nocardioides sp.
CGCCGCGGTGCCGAGGGTGCGGTGGATCCGCGCGGCCGCGGTGTCGGCGGCCCACGCCTTCGCGGTCGCGCCGAGGTCGAGGGTCGCGCCGGGAGCCACCCCGACCCGACGCAGGGCGGGGTCGAGGACGACGCGCCGCGAGGGGCGGGGCGGAGCGCCGTTCGGGCCGACCAGCCTGGTCGCCGTACGGCGCTCGCGGACCTTCGCGATGTCGGCGTCGTAGCCGAGGCCGACCAGGTCCGAGCCCAGCGCCGGGTCGACGTCGCCGTCGGTCTCGTCGCGGGCGGCGACGGCGAGGGCGACGAGGTCGAAGGCGAGCGGGCTGACCGGGACGAGCAGGCCGGAGCGCGCATGCACCCGGTCGAGGTCGGAGGGGTGGAAGCGGCTGACCGCTCGCTCGACGTCGGCCATCACCGAGCGGACGATCTCGGCGGCCTGCTCGAGGCGGTCGGCCTGCGTGACCGTCACGCGGACGCTGCACGACCAGTCGCGCCAGGTCGTCGAGGGGTGGTCGCCGCTCATGACGCGTGGGACGAGCCGTCAGAGCTGCTGGAGCTGCTCGAGCTGCTGGTGTCGGACGCCGAGACGCCCGACGAGCTGCTGGAGGTGCTGGAGTCGCTCGACGTGGAGCCGGACGTGCTCGTCGAGTCCGTGCCGGACGTCGAGGTCGTCGTGGTCGACGTCGTGGAGCCCGTCGAGTCGGTGGTCGCGCTCGTCGTGGTGTCGGACGCGGTCGCCGTCTGCGAGGCGGCGACGGTGAACGCGCCGGTCGCGACGGCGCTGGCCCCGAGGGCGCCGGCCAGCCAGCGCCGGGACCGACGGAAGACGGTGGGTCGGCTGCTCATGCCTCGAGCCTGCCCATCGAACTTGGGAGTCTCCGGAGAGCCGGCTTAAGTGACCATGAAGTCTGCGACGGCCATGGATCGACCTGGGCTCAGTCGATCTGGCCGATCGGCTCGCGCTTCTCGGCCTGGAACGCGTCCTCGGTGCGGCCGCGAGCCCAGTACGCCGAGATGGAGAGTGCCTCGCGCGGCACGGCGCGGTCGCGGAAGATCGCGCGGATCTCCTTCATCGCGCCCCGTTCGCCGTGGGCGAAGACCTGCGTGCCCTCCGGCCAGGTGGCCTCGGCGACGGCGGCGGTCAGCACGCCCTCCTCGTCCGACGGGTTGAGCAGCCAGCGCACCTCGACGCCGTCGGGGTGGGTCAGCGGCAGCTCGTCGGCCGGGTCGTGGATCTCGATCAGGGCCAGACCGGTGGCCGTGGCGGGCAGCGCCTCCAGGGCCGCCGCGATCGCCGGAGTCGCCGAGAGGTCGCCGACGAGCAGGTGGAACGGCGCCTCGGGGTCGGGCGCATAGGCGCCCCCAGGCCCGTTGGCGACGATCGTGTCGCCCGGCCGGGCGCGCACCGCCCAGGGGGCCGCGACGCCCTCGTCGCCGTGGGTGACGAAGTCGACGTCGATCGTCCCGGCCGCGCGGTCGATCGAGCGGACGGTGTAGGTCCGGACCACCGGCTGTCGGTCGGCGGGCAGGGTCTCGCGCAGCTCGCGGACGTCGTACGGCGGGACGAGGCCGAGGGACGGGTCGACGAAGACGAGCTTGACGTAGGAGTCGGTGTAGCCGGTCTCCGGGAATCCGGCGACGGCATCGCCGGAGAGCCGCAGCCGGACGAGATGAGGACCGAGGCGGTCGTTGCTCTCGACGCGGAGCAGGTGCTGGGGACGGGCGGGGCGGTCGGGGCGGGCCATGGGTCTCCTCACGAGACGGGTTTGCGATGAGAGGTAAGGCTTCCCTTACTATCATCACATGAATGAGCTGCTTCTCGGTCAGCCAGTCCTCGTCACAGGCGCGGCCTCCGGAATCGGACGGGCGGTCGCGCTGCGACTGGCCGCCGACGGCCGGAGCCTCGCGCTGCTGGACCGTGACACCGACAACCTTGCCGTGGCCGCCAAGGAGGCGGAGGCCGGGGGTGCGGGTGAGGTGGTCCCGCTCGCGGCCGACGTCACCCACGCGGCCGGTGTGGCCGCCGCGCTCGACCGGGCGGTCGATGCGCTCGGACCGCTCGCCGGCCTGGTGTCGGCGGCGGGGATCCTCGAGCCGGGCGGTCTCGCCGACGTCACGCCGGAGTCGTGGCAGCGCCATCTCGACGTCAACACGACCGGCGTCCTCACCCTGCTCCAGCAGGGCGCCCCGCGGCTGCGCGACGGTGGCGCGATCGTCGTGATCAGCTCCAACGCGGCTCGCGTGCCGCGCACCGGCATGCTGGCGTACGCCGCCTCCAAGGCGGCCACCTCCGCGCTGGCCCGCTGCGCGGGCCTCGAGCTCGCCGCCCGCGGCATCCGCTGCAACGTCCTCGAGCCCGGCTCGACCGACACCCCGATGCAGCGCGACCTGTGGCCCGACCCCGAGGCCGGGCGCCGGGCGGCGCTCGAGGGCGACCCCGGTGCCTTCCGGGTCGGCATCCCACTCGGCCGGATCGCGCGGCCCGAGGACGTGGCCGAGGTTGCCGCGTTCCTGCTCTCCGACGCCGCCCGCCACGTCACGCTGCAGCAGCTCTTCGTCGACGGGGGTGCGTCCCTGTGACCGAGCTCCTCGGCCGCCTCGACGCCGGCCTCCGCACCCAGGTCCTCTTCACCAGCGGCGACGAGGTGCTCGCGGGCGAGATCCTGGCCACCGGCGGCCCCGACGAGATCGTGGCCTCGCTGCGCGACGGCGAGCGGGCGGTCGTCGTGCTGCCCTTCGATCCGGGCGAGGCGGCCATCGCCCACCGCGTCGGGTCCCTCGGCCCGTCCGCCTTGCCTGCCAGGTGCGGGGTCGCACGCCGGGAGGTGACCGGGCCGGTGGCGCGCAACCCCACCCAGGTGGGGCTCGGGCGGCGGCACGTGGTCGTTGAGGAGCCGAGCGCGGAGACGTACGCCGACCGGGTGGGTGCCGCGCTGACGCGGATCGACGCCGGCGAGCTCGACAAGGTCGTGCTCGGCCGCGGCCTGCGCGTGGTCTCGACGCCACCCCTCGACGCGGCCGACGTGCTCGACCGGCTGCTGGAGACCCGGCCGGGGCGCTACGTCTTCGCGGTCCCGCTCGCCGACGGCATCCTGCTCGGCGGCAGCCCGGAGCTGCTGGTGCGCCGTGCCGGCCTGCGCGTGACGAGCCTGCCGCTGGCGGGCTCGGTGCCGCGGGTCGCGGACACCGATGAGGACACCGCGCACGCCGAGGCGCTGCGCGGATCGGTCAAGGATCTCGCCGAGCACCGGTACGTCGTCGACCAGATCCTCGACGCGCTGGCCCCGGTCACCGCGACGCTCAGCGCGCCCGACCGGCCCGAGCTGCTCGCCACCGACACGCTCTGGCACCTGGCCACGCCGATCGAGGCGACGCTCGCCCCCCGAGGCGGCCGCGCGCTGCCGACGGCGCTGGACCTCGCCCGCCTGCTCCACCCGACGCCCGCGGTCGCCGGCGTGCC
>NZ_JASGDD010000136.1:0-16881 GCF_047607365.1 Nocardioides sp.
CGCGCCGGGTCGCGCTGGGTCAGGCTGGTCGCGTCAGCCGCGCGCGCCGCGCCGCTGCGCGCGGTCGAGCCGTGCGCGCAGGACGGCGTTCTCCGCCTCCAGGGCGAGCACGGCCTCGACGCCGGCCAGATTCAGGCCCGAGGCGAGCAGGGTGGTGATGCGGCGCAGGCGGGTCAGGTCGTCCTGGCTGTAGAGGCGCGTCCCACCGGGGGTGCGGCGCGGCTCGAGCAGCCCTCGCCGCTCGTAGGCGCGCAGGTTCTGCACTCCTGTCCCGACCAGCTCGGCGGTGACCGAGATCCCGAAGAGCGCGCGGGCCGAGTCGCTCTCGGCGTACGCCTCGCTCATCTCGCTCATGGGTGTCACCTCTTGATCGATGCGTGGTCGGGTGCTAAATAAATCTGTAGCGGCCACTATAGGCCGGATCCATTCTCACATCGGAGGTGAACCATGTTGATGCGTACCGACCCCTTCCGTGACTTCGACCGGCTCGCCCAGCAGATCCTGGGCACGGGCACGACGTCCCGTCCGGCGATCATGCCGATGGACGCGTGGCGCGAGGGCGACCGGCTGGTCGCGGAGTTCGACCTGCCCGGCATCGCGGTGGACACGCTGGACATCGACATCGAGCGGAACGTCCTGACGATCAAGGCGGAGCGTCTCGCCCGCAACGGCGACTGGGAGCTGCTGGCGTCGGAGCGTCCGACGGGGCTGTTCAGCCGGCAGCTCGTGCTCGGCGACAACCTCGACCTCGAGCACGTCGACGCGCACTACGAGGCCGGCGTGCTCAGGCTGACGATTCCCGTGGCCGAGCGTGCGAAGCCGCGCAAGATCGCGGTCCGCAGCGGCGGTGAGGTGCACTCGGGCGGCCAGCCCGACGCCATCTCGGCCTGATCCGGGAGCCGGCGACCCGGCGGGACGCCGCGTCCCGCCGGGTCGTGTCGGTGCCGCGGGGCAAGATGGAGCCCGTGCCCGACCCGATCGACCTCCGCGCCCGCCATCACGATCTGACCCAGCGGATCGAGGAGGCGCGGGCGCAGTACTACGACGATGCCGTCCCCGCGCCGATCCTCTCCGACGCGGAGTACGACGCCCTGTGGCGTGAGCTGGTGGAGCTGGAGCAGTCGCATCCCGAGCTGGTGACGCCCGAGTCGCCGACCCAGACGGTGGGGGGCCGGGCGACGTCGGGCTTCGCGTCGGTCGACCACCTGCGCCGGATGGAGTCGCTCGACAACGCCTTCACGCCCGAGGAGCTGACCGACTGGTATCGGCGGGTGGCCGCCGACCTGCCCGCCCCGCCGGAGCTGCTCTGCGAGGTCAAGGTCGACGGGCTGGCGATCAACCTGCTCTACCGCGACGGCGTGCTGGAGCGGGCGCTGACCCGCGGTGACGGCACCACCGGCGAGGACGTCACCGAGAACGTCCGGCACATCGCCTCCATCCCGAAGGAGCTCACCGCGACCCCGGAGCTCCCGGTCCCGGATCTGGTGGAGGTCCGCGGCGAGGTCTACCTGGAGGCCGCGCGGTTCGAGGAGCTGGTCGAGGACCAGCGCGCTCAGGGGGTCAAGGAGTTCGCCAACGCCCGCAACACCGCGGCCGGCTCCCTGCGGCTCAAGCTCGACGGCGTCTCCAGGACGGCCGAGAAGCGCGCGGCCGCGCTGGCGCGGCTCGGCAAGCTGTCGATGGTCTGCCACGGCGTGGGCGCCCGCGAGGGATTCGAGCCCGACTCGCAGTCGGCGGCCTACGCCGCCTTCGCCGCGTGGGGGCTGCCGACCGCCTCGACGGCCGCCGTCGTGCCGGATCTGGCGGGCGTGGAGGAGTACGTCGAGCGCTACCGCGAGCACCGGCACGACCCGACCGTGCTGGCGCACGAGATCGACGGCGTGGTGGTGAAGGTCGACTCCTTCGCCTTGCAGCGTGCGCTGGGCTCGACGTCGCGGGCGCCGCGCTGGGCGATCGCGTTCAAGTACCCGCCGGAGGAGGTGCACACCCTGCTCCGCGACATCCTGGTCAACACGGGGCGGACCGGCCGGGTGACGCCGTTCGGCCTGATGGAGCCCGCCAAGGTCGCCGGCTCGACGGTCGAGATGGCGACGCTGCACAACTTCTACGAGGTGGCGCGCAAGGACGTCCGGCCCGGCGACACCGTCGTCCTGCGCAAGGCCGGCGACGTCATCCCCGAGATCCTCGGCCCCGTGCTCTCGCTGCGCCCCGAGGGGCTGCCGGAGTGGGTGCCGCCCACGACCTGCCCCGCGTGCGGCACCGAGCTCGTCGAGCAGAAGGTCGGTGACAAGGACCGGCGCTGCCCCAACCACCGCAGCTGCCGGGCGCAGGTGACCGAGCGGGTCAACCACGTCGCCGGGCGGGGAGCCTTCGACATCGAGGGGATGGGGTACGAGGCGTGCGTCGCACTGCTCGAGGCCGGAGTCATCGCCAACGAGGGAGACATCTTCTTCCTCGACGCACCGGCCCTGCGGCGTACGACGCTCTTCACGCGCGCCCCGAAGAAGGGCGAGGACGGGCCGCAGCTCTCCGCCAACGGGGAGAAGCTGCTCGCCAACCTGCGCGAGCGGCTCGGCGTGCCGTTCTGGCGGGTGCTGGTCGCGCTGTCGATCCGCCACGTCGGGCCGATCGCGGCACGTGCCCTCGCCGCCGAGCTCGGGTCGATGGAGGCGCTGCGCGAGGTGGTCGACGCCGCCCGCGACGCGGAGCTCACCGAGCTGACCCCGGACGACGCGGACGGCGTGGAGGAGGCCGCCGACGCGGGCGTCGACCTGGCCGAGCCGGCGGACGAGGCCGGTGCCGAGGAGGCTGCGGCGAAGCCGAAGGGCAGGCGCGAGAAGGCGCCCTCGACCCCGGCCGAGCTGGCCCGGGCGCGGCTCGCCGAGGTCGAGGGGGTCGGCCCGGTCATCGCCGACGCCGTCATCGCGTGGTTCCGCGAGCCGTGGCACGTCGAGATCGTCGAGAAGTGGCTCGAGGCGGGCGTGCGCATGCGCGACGAGCGGGACGACTCCGTCCCGCGCACCCTGGAGGGGCTGACGGTCGTCGTCACCGGGTCGCTGGCCGACTTCACTCGCGACGGCGCCAAGGAGGCGATCATCAGCCACGGCGGCAAGGCCGCGGGGTCGGTGTCGAAGAGGACCGACTACGTCGTGGTCGGCGAGAACGCCGGGTCCAAGGCCGCCAAGGCCGAGGAGCTCGGCCTGACGATCCTCGACGAGGCCGGCTTCGTCGCGCTGCTCGAGGGCGGGCCCGCGGCGGTCAGCTGATCCAGTAGCGGCGCTTGCCGTTCCGCACGTCCTCCAGCACGCCGCCCTGGGACTCGATGGTGGCGGCGGAGGCGACGTTGTCCTCGTCGCAGGTGACGAGCGCGCGGTCGACGCCGAGGGTGCGGGCGTGGGCGACCGCCAGGCCGAGCGCGGCCTTGGCGTGGCCCTCGCGGCGGCGCGACCGGCGCACCGAGTAGCCGATGTGGCCGCCCTTCTCGCGCAGGAAGTCGTTGAGCTCGTGCCGGAGGCTGAGGAAGCCGACCAGCGCGCCCTCGTCGTCGGCGATCCAGAACTGCGTGCAGCGCACCTTCCCGTCGGGTGGCACGACGGAGGGGTCGGCCCGGAGGGCCGAGACGGCCACGTGTGCGGCGAACCCCTCGGGAGTGGTGCCCGTCCCGGGCTCCCAGAGGCCGCTCCCGTGCGGGATCCCGTCGTTGGTCTCGTCGCTGTCCGCGACCAGCTCCACGAACTCCTCGTAGCGGTCGGGGTCGGGAGCGATCAGCCGAGTCATGCGCCCACGGTAGGAGCCCGATATCCGGGTGCGCATCCCGATTCCCGGCAGGCACGATGGAGGGCGTGACCGTACGCCTCGCGACCCCCGACGACCTCGACGCGGTGCTGCGGGTCGGCCACGAGACGTGGTGGGCGACGTACGTGCCGATCACGGGCGAGGAGTTCGTCCGCGACGGGCTCGCCAGGTGGTGGACCGCCGAGTCGACCCTGCCCGCGATCGAGCGCGGTCTGGTGTTCGTCGCCGAGGAGGAGGGCGCTGTGGTCGGCATGACGATGTACGGCGTCCGCGACCGTCGCGCCGACATCTGGAAGCTCTACGTGCTGCCGGAGGCGCAGGGCAGCGGGCTCGGCCGGGCGCTCGTCGACGCGGTCGTGTCGGCGGTCGCGGGTGCGGCCGACGAGATCGTGCTCGCCTGGCTGGAGGGCAACGACGACGCGGCGGCGTTCTACCGGCGGATGGGGTTCGAGGAGACGCACCGCGAGCCCGATGACGACGGTCACCCCCACGTCTGGATGCGGAAGGCAGTGTGATCCAGGCGGTGCTCCGAGGCGTGCCACGCCTCGCGACCGGGGCTATCGACGGGCCGAGGCTCGAGCCACGCGGGTGCCGAGCGCGCCGAGGACGCCGCCTCCCTCGATCGTGTACGCGACCCAGCTGCGCATGCCGAGCACGTCCGTGCACACGCTGGCGATGGCAAGGAGGGCGATGCCGCACGCCACCAGGAGCGACCAGAAGACGGGTGTGCTGAGCCGCCCGACGGTCCTCGCGTAGCCGAGGTAGAGGCGCTGGAACAGGGCCATCCGCTGAAAGTAGGACTCGTCGGGATCGGTTGGCACGGAGAGGAACCGCTCCTCCGGCACGTGAGCCCGCAGGAGAGCCTGCGCGGCCCTGATGTCGTGCCACTCGGTCGGATCCAGCGCCAAGACGTAGCCGTCGTCTCGGACCACACGCCACTCGTCCCCGGCGACGAGCACGCCCGCGATGTCGGCGGTCGGCCAGACGTGGGAGCGGCCGTCGTAGGTATGGACGAGTGCGTGATCGGCCACCCCGACTCGGCGGTTCCAGGCGGGCCAGTTCCGGTGCCGGGTGACACCGGACTGGGACGGAGGCTCGGTGGTCGACTCCATCTCGACCATCGGCAGCTCGGCGGGGGTCGCGCCCACCGGGAGGCCGACGAGCAGCGTCTCCCGGAACTCGCGTAGCCGGTCCCGTACGTCCTCAGGGCCGATCGCGTCCAGACGAGCGATGACGTCGGCCTGGGTGGGGATCTTCTCGCCCTCCAGATACGCGGTCGCCGCCGCGGAGGCCAGCCCCATGGCGGTGTGGGGATCGGTGTGGAACTGACGCCGCCGATCCTTGAGCATGTCGATGGTCTCCGCCGATGGGCCGTTCGACAGCTCGGCGTCGAGCCACTCGAGGACTGACGGCACGGCAGTCGAGAGCACGTCGCGCTGCAGATCGGCGCCCACGCTGAGCACCGCCTCCGATGGGTTCAGGGCAGCGGACCACGAGTGCACCTGGTAGGTCCCGCCGGCCCGATGGCGGAGGAGCTGCGTGAGGCCTCGCTCGAGGTAGTCCTCCGTCAGTCCGCCGCCGGGGCTCTGGTGGATGACACCGGTGATCGTGAAGGTGCTGTCCTCGTACTGACCCGGCTCATGCACCACCGGCGTCAGAGTCGGGTACGGCGCACGCGAGCCCTCCGGCAGGGTCAAGCTCATCCCCGAGGGTGGTGGGCCGTCGAAGAAGATGACCGCGTTGGCCCGGTTGAACGCGACTCGTGCCCGGGCGGCGAGAGCCTCCGGAGTGGCGCGGCCAAGTCCCGGCTCGCCGTAGTTGCGCGTGCCCGGCCCGTGCGCGCCCCATCGCCACGCGTACGCACGAGCGACCGGGCCGCCGCCGTACCCGTCCGCCTCGGCCCGCAGGATGGCGCGCTCGCGGTCGAGGTCGGCGAAGAGCGGGTCCGCCAGCCAGGCGGAGAGGTCGCTGAAATGCTGGGCGACGTCCTCGGGCCGGCCCGAGGCGACGAACTCCGTCTCGAGCAGGTCGACCGATCCGTTGACGTCGAGGGTGCCGCGCTCGCGGCCCTCGAGCGCGACGTGCTCGATCACGTGCTGCCAGCCCGCCTCGATGAACGGCTCGTGCGCGGAGCCGAAGCCGAATCGGATCACACCCGTCAGCGTCGGTCGTCCGGAGTCGATCCAGTAGCACGGGATGCCGCCGATCTCGTCGACGTGCAGCTCGAATGACATGGGTTCCTCCGGGGCGATGAGCGGCACAGGCTAACGGAGCCGCAGCCCCACCGGGATGAGTTTTGGGAACCCGCGGCACCTAGACTGGCCCGCATGCCTGAACTGTCCCGCGACGAGGTGCGCCACCTGGCCGACCTCGCCCGGATCGACCTGTCCGACGACGAGCTGGACCACCTGGCGCCGCAGCTCAACGTCATCCTCGAGTCGGTCGCGTCCATCCAGGGAGTGGCCGGCGACGACGTCGTCCCGACCTCCCACCCGATCCCGATGACCAACGTCTTCCGTGAGGACGTCGTGGTGCCCGGCCTCACGCCGGCCCAGGCGCTGGCCGGCGCGCCGGCGCAGCAGGACGACAAGTTCGAGGTCCCGCGGATCCTGGGGGACGAGCAGTGAGCTGGATTCACACGACCGCGGCCGAGCAGGCTGCCGCCCTCGCCGCGGGCGAGGTGACGAGCGTCGAGCTGGTGCAGGCGCACCTCGACCAGATCGCCCGGGTGGACGGTGCCGACGGCGGCATCCATGCCTTCCTCCACGTCGACGCCGACGGCGCGCTCGCGCAGGCGGCCGCCTCGGACGCGCGTCGGGCGGCCGGCGCGCCGCTGCACGAGCTCGACGGCGTACCGATCGCGATCAAGGACGTCCTCGCGACCGAGGGCCTGCCGACCACGGCCGGCTCCAGGATCCTGGAGGGCTGGGTCCCGCCGTACGACGGCACGGTGACCGCCAGGATCAAGGCCGCTGGACTGCCGATCCTCGGCAAGACCAACATGGACGAGTTCGCGATGGGCAGCTCGACCGAGAACTCCGCCTACGGCGTGACGCGCAATCCGTGGGATCTCGACCGCATCCCCGGTGGCTCCGGCGGCGGCTCGGCCGCGGCGGTGGCGGCCTTCGAGGCGCCGCTGGCGATCGGCTCGGACACGGGCGGCTCGATCCGCCAGCCGGGCGCGATGACCGGCACCGTCGGGGTGAAGCCGACCTACGGCTCGGTGTCGCGCTACGGCGTGATCGCGCTCGCCAACAGCCTCGACCAGCTCGGCCCGGTGACCCGGACCGTGCTCGACAGCGCCCTGCTGCAGGAGCTCATCGGCGGCCACGACCCGAAGGACTCCACCTCCGTCACGACTCCTGTCACCGGCCTCGCGGAGGCGGCTCGCGAGGGCGCGCTCGGAGACCTGACCGGCCTTCGGGTCGGTGTCGTGAAGGAGCTCGCGGGCGACGCGTGGCAGCCCGGCGTCGTGCAGCGCTTCGAGGAGTCCGTCGACCTGCTGACCAAGATGGGCGCCGAGGTCGTCGAGGTCAGCCTGCCGAGCTTCGTGCACGCGATGGCGGCCTACTACCTCATCCTGCCGGCGGAGTGCTCCTCCAATCTCGCGAAGTTCGACGCGATGCGCTACGGCCTGCGGGTCACGCCGCCCGGCTCGCCGAGCGCCGAGGACGTCATGCGCGCCAGCCGCGACGCCGGCTTCGGCAACGAGGTGAAGCGCCGCATCATCATCGGCACCTACGCGCTGTCGAGCGGCTACTACGACGCCTACTACGGCCAGGCCCAGAAGATCCGCACGCTGATCATCGAGGACTTCCGGCGCGCGTTCGAGCAGGTCGACGTGCTCGTGTCGCCGACCGCGCCGTCCACGGCGTTCCCGATCGGGGAGAAGGTCGACGACCCGCTCTCGATGTACCTCCAGGACCTCGCCACGATCCCGGCCAACCTCGCCGGCGTCCCCGGCATCTCGCTGCCGTCCGGCACCGCGCCGGAGGACGGACTGCCGACCGGCATCCAGTTCCTCGCCCCCGTGCTCGAGGACGCGCGGCTCTACCGCGTCGGCGCGGCCCTGGAGGCGGCGCTGCACGAGCAGTGGGGCGGGGCGATCGCGCCGCCGGCGTACGCCTCGACGACCTCGGAGGAGAGCTGAGATGACCGAGACGCTGATCGCCTTCGACGAGGTGCTGGAGTCCTTCGACCCCGCCATGGGGCTCGAGGTGCACGTCGAGCTCAACACGAACACGAAGATGTTCTGCGGCTGCCCGACCGTCTTCGGCGGCGCGCCCAACACGCAGGTCTGCCCGACCTGCCTGGGCCTGCCCGGCGCGATGCCGGTGGTCAACGCCCAGGCCGTCGAGTCGGCCATCCGGATCGGGCTCGCGCTCAACTGCGATATCGCGGAGTGGTGCCGCTTCGCTCGGAAGAACTACTTCTACCCGGACATGCCGAAGAACTTCCAGACGTCGCAGTACGACGAGCCGATCGCCTTCGACGGCTATCTCGACATCGACGTCGAGGGCGAGACCTACCGCATCGAGATCGAGCGCGCGCACATGGAGGAGGACACCGGCAAGGCCACCCACGTGGGCGGCTCGACCGGCCGGATCCACGGTGCGGACTACTCGCTGATCGACTACAACCGGGCCGGGATCCCGCTGATCGAGATCGTCACCCGCCCCATCCTGGGGACGGGGGAGAAGGCGCCCCTGGTCGCGAAGGCCTACGTGTCGGCGCTGCGCGACCTGATCAAGGCGCTCGGCGTCTCCGACGTGCGGATGGACCAGGGCTCGATGCGTTGCGACGTCAACCTCTCCTTGTCGCCGCGGGGCTCCGAGGTGCTCGGCACGCGGTCGGAGACCAAGAACGTCAACTCGCTGCGCTCGGTCGAGCGGGCGGTGCGCTTCGAGATGTCCCGCCACGCAGGCATCCTGCTCGGCGGCGGGAGCGTGCTGCAGGAGACGCGGCACTTCCACGAGGACGACGGCACCACCTCGTCGGGCCGGGAGAAGTCCGACGCCGAGGACTACCGCTACTTCCCGGAGCCGGACCTCGTGCCCGTCGCGCCGTCGCGGGAGTGGGTCGAGGAGCTGCGGGCGACGCTGCCCGAGCCGCCGGCCGAGCGCCGCGCCCGGCTGCAGGCCGACTTCGGTTTCACCGACCTCGAGATGCGCGACGTCGTCGCCGCCGGCGCGCTCGACCTCATCGCCGAGACTGTCGAGGCGGGTGCGACCCCGCAGGCCGCTCGCAAGTGGTGGATGGCCGAGCTGCTCCGTCGCGCCAACGAGACCGGCGTGAGCCTGGACGAGGTCGGCGTCACGCCCGCGCAGATCGTCGAGGTGCAGGCGCTGATCGACGCGAAGACGATCAACGACAAGCTTGCCCGCCAGGTCTTCGAGGGCCTGTACGCCGGCGAGGGCTCGCCCGCCGAGATCGTCGAGGCCCGCGGCCTGGCCGTGGTCTCGGACGACGGGGCGCTCACCGCCGCCGTCGACGCCGCGATCGAGGCCAACCCCGCCGTCGCCGACAAGATCCGCGGCGGCAACCTCGGCGCCGTCGGAGCCCTGATCGGTCCGATCATGAAGTCGATGGGCGGCAAGGCCGACGCGGCCCGCGTCCGCGAGATCATCCTGGAGAAGCTGGGCTGACGGTTCGGCCAGACCGGTCGGCCGCGGCGCGCGGCTAGGGTGGGCAGGTGACCGAGACGTTCCGGATCGCGCTGCTGATCGACGCCGACAACGCGAGCGCGACGTCGATCGACTTCGTGCTCAACGATCTGGCGGAGTACGGCGAGTGCAACATCCGGCGCGCGTACGGCAACTGGACCAAGGACGGGCTCAAGCCGTGGATCGCGGAACTCCACGAAGCGGCGATCCGGCCGATGCAGCAGTTCGACCTCACGACGCACAAGAACGCCTCGGACATCGCGTTGGCGATCGACGCGGTCGATCTGCTGCACTCGGCGGCGCCCGACGCCTTCGCCATCTTGTCCAGCGACTCCGACTTCACGCCCCTCGTTCACTATCTCCGCGAGAAGGGTCGTGCTGTCTACGGCTACGGCCGCAGCAAGACGCCTGCTCCGTTCAAGAGCGCCTGCACCCGCTTCACTGAGCTCGACAAGGTCGTCCCGACCGAGGCGGCGGAGCCGGTCAAGGCCACCGCGAAGAAGGCGACGACGAAGAAGGCCATCGCGAAGAAGGCCGAGACGGTGGCTCCGGCCGACGTCCCGAAGCCCGTGGCGGCGACGAGTGCGAACGACATCAAGGGCGACGCCCGCCTCATGGGGGTGTTGCGCAGCGCGATCGCCTCCGCGGCGGGCGACGACGGCTTTGCGCGGGTCAGCGCGGTGGGTCAGCGCATCCGCAACCAGTCGTCCTTCGACCCGCGCAACTACGGTTTCACGTCGTGGACGAAGCTGTTCAAGGCGCTCGACCTCTTCGAGTTGAGGAGCGAGGGCACGACGGCTGTCGCGGTGCGCGACGTCCGCTCCAAGTCTTGAACCGCGGGCACTCAGCGTCACCTGGTGACTCTCACAACCCGCGATTCGCCTGGAGACGCAGCGATATGGGGCAGTCGGGGCCGCAGCCGGTGGGTGGGGTGCGCCAGCCGCGGGCCCAGAGCGCGCTCGCCAAGGCGTACGCCGTCTCGCACGGCTCCTCCATCACCTGCCGCCAGCGCAGCCGGAGCACCGATCGGCCGCTGGCGAGGTCGGCGAGGTCGCGTGCGGCGTCCCGCTGCCCGGCCTTCCACGACTCGTGGTTGAGGCGGCCGTCGAGCTCGACGACGAGCCCGAGCTCCTCGTAGGCCAGGTCGCGACGCTCTCGGCCACCGGCACGCGCCGCCTGCCGGGTGGGAGCCGGGAGGCCGTGCGGGCGCTCGACGCGGGTGAGGAAGCCGTGCTCCAGCACCGACTCGGTGCCAAGCTCGATGTCGTCGAGGAGCGCTCGCACCAGGGCGCGACGAGGGAGCCGGGGATGCAGCTCCAGCGCCTTCCGCACGGCTGCGGCGGTCGTGCCGAAGCGGCCGACGGTGTCGGCGAGGGCCGCGACGACCTCGCTCTCGGTCGAGGCGGCGGCGATCGCGACCAGCACGCTGTGCTCGAGCGCGAGCCGCGGCGGCGCGCTTCGCGCCCGGATCATCGATGGCAGCCCCGCGACCCGGTGCACCTCGATGCCCGGCGGTGGCCGCAGGTGCCGTGTCGTCTCCACCGCCACGTGGACGACGGCAGCGTCCGCCCCGACGCCGAGGACCGAGTCGCCGCACAGCGCGGCGTCACCGGCCCACAGCACCGCCGCCCAGGCTCGCTGTCGCGGAGTGAGCGGGCCGGTGTGGTCGACGTAGACACCGGGGTGGACCCGGGCCAGCTCGTGACGCCGCACCGCCCGGCGTACGGCGGGCTTGGTCCAGCCTCCGGCGAGAAGCTGGCGCCAGGTCACGACGCCGTCCTGCTCCGCGCGCTCGAAGGCGAGCTGCTCGGCGAAGACCCGGGCGAGCGCGGGGTCGGTGGTCACGCCTCCACTCTGAGGCTGTGTCCGGGCCTGCGGAACCGCCGAGAGCCGGCCTGTGGACAACCGACCGCGGGCACTCAGCGTCACCAGGTGACGCTCACGACCCGCGGTTCGGGCGCTCAGTCGATCTCGCCGGCCAACGACAGGTCGGTGAGCCACTCGACGGGGGCGCGGTCGTCGGTCCAGACGGAGCCGCCGGCGAGCGCCGGCTCGAGCCGCGACGCGATCGAGTCGACCAGTGACGACAGGTCGGAGGGCGCCGTCACCGATGCCAGCCCCTCCACCGGCGAGACGCCGACGGTGGCCACGAGCTGGCTGTTGGTCGGCTGCGCGGGGTTCCGCCACACCGACGACGGGCCGAAGACCGACCGCAGCGTCGCCGAGAGCGCCTTCTCCAGCGTGTCGGACCCCTCGGGGTGGGCCGAGTTGAGGATGAGCACCCCACTCGGAGCGAGATGCGACCGGACCGAGGAGAAGAACTCCTGCGTGGTCAGGTAGAAGGGGATGTAGGGCTGGCGGTAGGCGTCGACGAGGATCACGTCGAAGCGCTGCGTGGAGGCGGCCAGCCACGGCCGCGCGTCGGCGTCGTGGGTCACCAGCGACGGCCCCGAGAGGTCGAAGAGCGAGCGCCCGACCGAGGTCACCACCGGGTCGATCTCCACCGCGTCGACGCGGGTGGCGGGGAGATAGTGGCCGAGCTGGCGCGCCGTCGTACCGGCGGCGGAGCCGAGGATCGCCACCGAGGACGGCGTCCGGCCGCCGGCGAGGGTCAGCCCGAGCATCTCGTCCCAGTAGCCGCCGGTCAGCCACGCGCCCGGGCGATAGACCGAGTGCACGGCGTGGCCCTCGTTGAGCTCGAGCCAGCGGCTGCGGTCCGAGCGCTCGATGACCCGGGCGTACTGGTACTCCGTCTCCGCCTCCCAGATCACCCGGCCGCCGGAGATCTCGCTCTTCACCGATCCGGCAGGCAGCGCGATCAGCCCGAGGATCGCGACCGGCACCAGCACCGCCGCCCACCGCACGCGTCCCACGACCAGCGGCACGGCGGCCAGCGCCATGAGCGCGGCGAAGACGAGGAACGTACGCCGGGTCCCGACGACCGGGATGAGCAGCAGCGACGCGGCGAACGTGCCGGTCAGCGAGCCGACCGTGCCGATCGCCGACAGTCGGCCGGCGGTCCGCCCCGCCTGCGCCGGATCGTCCACGGCCGCCAGGCGCAGGCGGAGCGCGAAGGGGGAGACCATGCCCAGCAGGAGGAGGGGTACGGCGACGAGCGCCCCGACGCCGACCAGCGAGCCGAGGAACGTGGCGACGCTCAGCTGGTCGACGGCGCTGACGGCCGCCCGCAGGAAGGGCCCGGAGACCAGCGGCACGATGGCCAGCAGCACTGATGCGACCAGCACGATCCCCGCGAGCAGCGGCGGGTGGGGGCGCCGATCGGCGAGGCGGCCACCGACGGCGTAGCCCACGGCCAGCGCGACGAGCACGATCGCGATGGTGTTGGCCCACACGATCGTCGAGGCGCCGAACCACGGCGCCAGCAGACGGGCCGCGGCGATCTCCGCTCCGAGCGTGCCGGCGCCGACGAGGAAGACGAGCACCTCGAGCCGCCACCTAGGCATGCGCGATCGCCCCGCCGCCCTTGTGCTGCTGGTAGGTGTCGCTGAGCTCGTCGTAGGTCGCCGACAGCCGGGCGACCCGCGCCGACAGGTCGGCGTCGCCGAGGGTGCGGACGGCGGCGGCGAGGTCGTGGGAGGTGAAGTAGGGGTTGGCGCGGTTGTAGAGGTCGCGACCCGGGTCGGGGGCCGAGCGATCGGGGTCGGGGACGGCGTACACGCCCTGGAGGATGGCGATGTCGTAGGGGATCGCGAACGACTCGGCGCTGTCGGCGTGGGAGAAGAGGTAGGCGAACTCCGGGATGCCGCTCCACGCGACGCCGGAGAGGCAGAGCGAGCAGGGCTCGTGCGTGGCGATCATGGCCACGTCCCCGATGGCGGGCCGCTGCACGGCGGGCAGCTCGAAGAACCGCTTGATCGTGTGGATCTCCCCGTGCCACAGGGGATTCTCGATCTCGTTGTTGGTCTCGGCGACGACCAGCTCCAGAGTCGCCCGGTGGAGCAGCGCGGCCCCGAACAGCTTGTTGCCCCGGCGTACGCCGTCGCGCGTGAGCGGCACGATGTCGTGCTCGATCACCTCGAGGAGTCGGCGGGTGGTCGCGGCGTCGCTGAGGTCGATCACGCGCTCAGTCTTCCAGGGGGCTCCCAGTGAGGTATCGTCCCCCGACTCACAAATCCATATCGCCCGCGTGTGGGGGAAGTCGGTGAGACTCCGACGCTGTCCCGCAACCGTGATCCCCTCGGGGAGAGCCGGAGCACCTGCCGCGACGCGACCTGACGATCACGCTGTCGAGGACCACAGCGGGAAGGAACCCTGATGTCGTTGCGCATCGACCCGATCACGAGCGGCCTGGCCGCCACCGCGCTGGCCGTCACCGGCCTGACGATCGCCCCCGGCAGCGCCCGCGCCGCCACCTCGCCCACGCCGGCTCCCGAGGCCTCCGCCGCCGCGACCTGGCTCGCGAGCGTCATCGGCTCCGACGGCCTGATCCCCGGTGGCGGCCTGGACGGCTACTTCTACAGCGCCAACCTGGACTTCGGCATCAGCCTCGCGGCGACCGGCCAGGCGCCTTCCGCGGCGCTGACCAAGCTCGAGGCCGGCGTCGACGCGACCGTCGCCTCGTGGATCGGCGACGTCAGCGATGCGTCGAACGCGGGCAAGGTCGCCAAGGCCGCGTACTACTACGCCGTGACCGGGGGCGACCCCGCCGATGCCGGCGACGAGCACCTCGACCTGGTGTCCGCCCTCACGGCCGACGTCGACGACAGCACCGGCCAGCTCGGGTCCTACGAGAGCGCGTACAACCAGGTCTGGGCCGTGATGGCACTCCACGAGCTGGGCAACGCCGAGGCCACCAAGGCACGCGACTTCCTCGTCTCCGAGCGCGGTCCGGCGTCGACCGACGGCTGGGGCTACGAGTACGACGGCTGGAACAACGACCCCGACGCCACCTCGTGGGCGGTCAAGGCGCTGGCCCCGTGGTCGAGCACGAGCTCGGTCTCCTCCGCGATCGCCGGCGGGGTCAGCTACCTCACGTCGGTGCAGGGCACGACCGGCGGCATCGACGCGGGCTACCTCGGCGTCAACGCGAACAGCACCGGTGCCGCCGCCGCGGCCTTCGGCGCCGTCGGCGAGACGGCCGCGGCCGCCCTCGCCGCCGACTGGGTCGTGAACCACCAGATCGTGTCGCTCCCCGACTGCGGCATCGCTCCCGCCAACGGCGGCGCGATCGCCTACAACGACGACGACCTCGCCGCCGGCGTCAGCGACGACAACATCGCCACCGCCGGCCCTGCCACCGCGCAGGCGATCGAGGGTCTCGCCTACCTCACTCCCACGACGCCCGCCGTGAGCGCGCCGACCGGCTTCGTCGCGGCCGGCAGCACCATCAGCGTCCCGGTCTCCGGTCTGCGCACCGGGCAGCAGGCCTGCCTCAGCGGTGGCACGACCGCCGCCAAGGTCACCGCTCCGGGCTCGGTGGCCGTGACCCTGCCGGCCGGCACGGCCACCCGCACGATCACCCTCACGACGGTCGGCTCGACCACCACCGCGGCGGTCAAGGCCCTCGCCGCCGCCAAGCTCAAGGTCGCGGCCAAGAGCACCGTCAAGCGCGGCCGCAAGCTCAAGGTCACCGTCCGTGGCCTGGCGGCTGGGGAGAAGGTCACCGTCAAGCTGGGCAGGAAGGCCTTCGGCACGGCGGTCGCCGACGCGACCGGCAAGGCGACGCTGAGCAGGAAGGTCGCGAAGAGGACCACGACCGGTCGCAAGAAGATCACCGTCGTCGGCGCCTTCGCGAACCGCACCGGCGGCGACAGGGTGAAGGTCACGCGTTGACCCCTCGCCTCCGCGGCAGGCTCGCCGGCCTGATGGCGGCCGTGGTCCTCGCGACCACGGCCGCCATCGGGCTGTCGGTGCCCTTCGGCCCGCCCGCCGCGGCGGCCTACTGCACCGGCGACGGCGTCGGGGTGGTCGTCGAGTTCGGCGACCTCGGCGGGGGCGCCGAGACCGGCTGCGGCACGGCGGGCAAGGCCGCGGGCGCGTTCACCTCCGCGGGCGTCACGCTCGAGCAGGACGCCGACAGCCCCGGCTTCGTCTGCCGCGTCGAGAGCAAGCCGGCGGCCGGCGAGGAGTGCATGGCGACCAACGCCTACTGGGCGCTCTTCGTCTCCAAGCAGGGCGGCTCCTGGAGCTACGCGACCCAGGGCGTCTACACCCAGCCGGTGAAGTCCGGCGACAGCGTCGCCTTCGTCTGGCAGTCCTCCAAGGCGCGTACGACGCCCGCGACCGCCCCACAGCCGGTGGCGGCCACGCCGTCGGCTGGCAGCAGCGCGAGCGCCAAGGCGACGGCCTCGGCCAGCGCCAAGGCCACCACGAAGGCCACCTCGAAGGCCACGAAGAAGGCCACCTCGAAGGCGACGCGGAAGGCCTCGGCGACGGCGACCGCGACGGTCGCGGGAACCGCCACGACGACCGCATCCGCGACCGCCACCTCCTCCACCAGCGCCCCCGGATCCGGGTCGCCCACGCCCGAGGCGTCCGCGACGACCTCGGCGTCGACGGCGCCGACGTCGGACACGACGACGGTGGTCGACACGCCCACCGGCCAGGAGGTCACCGTCACGCGCTCGGCCGAGCTCAGCACGGTGTCACTCCCCGTCTGGGCCGGCCCCGCCGCCGTCGTCCTCCTCGCCGCCGTCGCGGGCGGCGTCGTCCTCTGGCGCAAGCGCCGGCCGTGAGCGCGAGCGGCGCGGCGGCCGCGTCGGGCGAGCTGCATCCCGTCGCCTGGTGGCTCTGGGCGATCGGGCTGGCGTCGTACGCCTCCCAGACGACCAACCCCTGGCTCCTGCTCCTCCTCATCGGGGTCGCCGTGGTCGTCGTGGCCGCCCGCCGCGGCGACCAGCCGTGGGCGCGGGCGTTCCGCTACTACCTCGTCGCGGCCGCCGTCATCGTCGCCATCCGGGTGCTCTTCCGGGTGCTGCTCGGCGGGGGAGCGGGCAGCATCGTGTGGCTCGACCTGCCCGAGATCCCCCTGCCCGACTGGGTCCTCGGCATCACGCTCCTCGGGCCCGTGACCCAGGAGTCGGTGCTCGCCGGCCTCTACGACGGCCTGCGGCTGGCCGGGATCATGGTGGCCGTCGGCGCCGCCAACGCCCTGGCCAACCCCAAGCGCCTGCTCCGCTCGCTGCCGCCCGCGCTCTACGAGATCGGCACCGCGCTGGTCGTCGCGATCACCGTCCTCCCGCAGCTCGCCGAGAGCCTCCAGCGCGTACGCCGGGCGCAGCAGCTCCGCGAGAGCCGGGCCGGTCGGGGCCGTCGCCTGCGCCGCGTCGTCGTGCCGGTGCTCGAGGACGCGCTGGAGCGCTCGCTCGCGCTCGCGGCGGGCATGGACACCCGCGGCTACGGGCGCACCGGGCCCGCCGGCGCGGGCGCCCGCCGGGTGACCGGCCTGCTCGTGCTGCTCGGC
>NZ_JASGDD010000137.1:0-16806 GCF_047607365.1 Nocardioides sp.
CCAGGCCGACGTCGGGGCCCTCCTCCTCGATGGCGGCCAGCGCGCCCGCGATCACCGCGGACCGGCGCGGGTCCCTGCTCACGCCGCCGCCGACGCCGCGGCCACGGCGCCGCGGTATCGCGACGAGCGGCCCTCGATCCGCATCAGCCGCCACACGGCGCGCGCGGCGCGGCCGCGCAGGCCGAGCTCGTCGAAGAGCATCCGGACGTCGGCGTACAGGTCTCGCAGGAATCGCCGCGACTCCTCGGAGTCCCACCACACCTCGCGGGCGACCTCGTCGGGGATGCCCATGGCCTCGAGGTCGCCCGGGGAGGGCCGCATGATCACGTCGCCGAGCAGGCGCATGATCAGCGGCGTCGCCACGGCGAGCAGGGCCCGGTTGGCCGGTCCCATCCTCGGGATCTGGTGGACGAGGTACTGGTGCGCGAAGCCGATGTGGCGCGCCTCCTCGGCGACGTGGATCGCCATGATCCGCTCGAGCAGCGGATGGAGCTCGCGACCGCTGCGCAGCAGGCTCTTCTGGAGGTGGTCGATCGGCTCCTCGCCGGCCAGCACGCCCATCCAGAACCCCGGCGGCGCCCACCGGGCCGCCGACGCGATGAACGGCGCCCAGCGACGGAACCACGGCGGGCCGCCCTGGACGTCCAGGCCCGTGCGGTTCACGAGCTCCTGGAACATCTGGGTGTGGTGCGTCTCCTCGGTCGCCTCGTGCGTGGTGTAGCGGAACTCCGGCCGGCGGTTGCGTCGGTCGAGGTTGCCGAACATGATCCCGGCGATGAGGATCTGCTCGAACTGCAGGCCGACCTTGGTCAGCAGCGCCCAGCGGTAGAGACCGATCTCGACCTGGCGCTCGAGGGGCAGCGAGCGATACCAGGGGTGGGCGCCGAGGTTGTCCTCCGGCCCGAGCGCCCAGCGGGCGTCGGTGGGATCGACCTGGAGGGCGGGATCGTCCCAGTCGATGTCGGCGAAGGCGTCGAAGTGCTGGTGCACGGAGGCTTCGGACAGGGTCCTGAGCGTGTCGTGATACGCGGACATGGCATCTCCCGGATCGGACGAGTGCTACGGTGTGCTTCACGTCACGATACATCATGTATCACTGTTGCAAGGGAGCAACCAGATGCTGGCCTACGACCGCGCGGGGAGTGGTGAGCCGCTTCTCCTCATCCACGGGATCGGACATCGCCGCCAGGCCTGGGCGCCTGTCGTCGACCGCCTCGCCGAGGAGTACGACGTCATCGCGGTCGACCTTCCCGGCCATGGCGAGAGCCCCGCGCCGACCGACCCGTCGATCCCGGTCAAGGACGGGATCCGGATGGCCTTCGAGGAGCTCTTCGAGGAGCTCGGCATCGGGGCGCCGCACGTGGTCGGCAACTCCCTCGGCGGCCTGATCGCGCTGGAGATGGCCGTCGACGGCCTGGCCTGCAGCGTCACCGCGCTCTCGCCCGCCGGCTTCTGGGCGGGCCCGCGCGACTTCGCCTACGTCCGGGCGGTCTTCGGCACCGTGCTCACCGCGGCACGCCTCGCCCGTCCGGTCGCCCCGCGCCTGCTCGGCACGAGGGCCGGCCGCGCCGCGATGCTGGGCTGGCTGCACACCCATCCCTCACGCGTGGACGCGGAGCTGGCGCGCGGCGACTACGCGCACATGCTGGCCGCGCGGCCGGCGATCGACGCGCTCTTCGCGTCGGCGTACGCGTTCGAGGCGCCGGTGGAGCCGGTCGTGCCGATCACCGTGGCCTGGAGCTCGCGCGACGTCGTGCTGCTGCCCTACCAGGCCCGGCGGGCCCGGCAGCTGCTGCCGTCGGCCGAGCACGTCTGGCTCCACGGCTGCGGACACGTGCCGATGCCCGACGACCCCGAGCTCGTGGCGGCGACGATCATCGACACCGCCCGGGCCGGGGACTACCGGCCGGTCGGCGTGGTCACGCCGGCGGAGGCGGGTCCTGCAGCGGCTTCCACTGCTGGGCGGCGTAGTCCCACTCCCAGCCGTCCTGGATGATCCGCTGCGGCCACTGGGCGCCGCCGGCGTAGCTCGAGCCGCCCTGCGGCGAGATCTGCGTGGTCTCGTCGACCGCCGTCGGGTCGCCGGCCGCCGTGCCCGCCGGGCTCATCGCCGAGGCCGGGTACGTCGTGTACGCCGGCGCCGAGGCGGTCGAGGTGCGCGGCTTCCGGGTGGTGACCGCCTTCGGGAGGAACAGGCCCGACCCCTCGACGGCGGGCGTCCCGCGGCCGAAGAGCAGGGGATAGGTGTAGCCGGCGAGGACCGCGCCGAGCAGCGGCGCGAGGATGAAGAGCCACAGCTGCAGGATCGGCGTCCCGCCGGCGAACAGCGCTGGGCCGATGGAGCGTGCCGGGTTGACCGAGGTGCCGGTGAGCGGGATCGCCACGAAGTGGATCGCCGCGAGCGTGAGGCCGATCGCGACCGGGGCCACGTGCGGGACGCCGGTGCGCTCGTCGGTGACGCCGAGGATCACCCAGAGGAAGACCGCGGTCAGGATGAGCTCCACCAGGAAGGCGCCCCACCAGGCGAGGTGGACGCCCGACTGGTCGCCGTACCCGTTCTGGCCCATGTGGCCGGTGGCGTCGTAGCCCGGGACGGCTTGGAAGACGACGAAGAGGACGAGCGCGGCGACGATCGCGCCGCTCAGCTGGGCGCCGAAGTAGACCGGCGTGTCCTTCCAGGCCAGCCGGCCGCTCGTCGCGGCGCCCACGGTCACGGCGGGGTTGAAGTGGCCGCCGGAGATCCGGGCGAACGCGGTCGCGCCGATGATCACGGCGATGCCGAACGTCAGGCCGGTGGCGACGACGTCGGCGCCGGTGGCGATCGCGGCGCCGCAGCCGAGCAGCACCAGGAAGAAGGTGCCGAGCGCCTCCGCCGCGTAGATCCGCCAGAACTCCCTGCTGGTGTCCGGCACTGCCTCAGGCTCGAGGTCGACCGCCTCGAGCGGGTCGACCGGGTTGATCTCGCTCATGCCGCTGAGCCTAGACCCACCGCATGAGAGCGGGCTGGCACGCGGTAGCCTCGCCCCATGGCTGGCACTCACCGGATCATCTACACCCACACCGACGAGGCGCCGCTCCTGGCGACCTTCTCCTTCCTCCCGATCGTCGAGGCGTACGCCGCCAAGGCGGGCGTGTCGATCGAGACCCGCGACATCTCCGTGGCCGCCCGGATCCTCGCACAGTTCGGTCTCGCCGACGACGCGCTGAGCGAGCTCGGCGAGCTCGCCAAGACGCCCGAGGCCAACATCGTCAAGCTGCCCAACATCTCCGCCTCGATCCCGCAGCTCAAGGCCGCGATCAAGGAGCTCCAGGGCCTGGGCTTCGACATCCCGGACTACCCCGAGTCGCCCTCCACGCCCGAGGAGAAGGACGCCCGGGCGAAGTACGACAAGGTGAAGGGCTCGGCGGTCAACCCGGTCCTGCGCGAGGGCAACTCCGACCGCCGCGCGCCGCTGTCGGTCAAGGCCTACGCGAAGAAGCACCCGCACCGGAACAAGCCGTTCGGCGAGGGCTCCAAGACCACCGTCGCGACCATGGGCGAGCACGACTTCAAGTCCAACGAGAAGTCCGTGACCCTCTCCGCCGACGACACGCTGTCGATCGTGCTGGAGAAGAGCAACGGCGAGACCGAGACGCTGCTCGAGGGCCTCGCGGTGCTCGCGGGCGAGGTCGTGGACGCCACCAAGATGTCTGCCGCCAGCCTCGACGCCTTCCTCGCCAACGCGCTCGCGAAGGCCGCCGCCGAGGACGTGCTCTTCAGCGTCCATCTCAAGGCCACGATGATGAAGGTCTCCGACCCGATCATCTTCGGCCACGTCGTGAGGGCCTACTTCAAGGACGTCTTCGCGACCTACGGCGACGACCTCGCCGCCGCGGGCCTGTCGGCCAACGACGGCCTCGGCGCCATCCTCTCCGGCCTCGACGCGCTGCCGAACGGCGCGGAGATCAAGGCGGCGTTCGAGAAGGCGCTCGCGGACGGGCCGCGGCTGTCGTACGTGAACTCGGACAAGGGCATCACCAACCTGCACGTGCCGAGCGACGTGATCGTGGACGCCTCGATGCCCGCGCTCATCCGGAACGGCGGGAAGCTCTGGGGCGTCGACGGCGGCGAGGACGACACCCTCGCCGTCATCCCCGACTCGTCGTACGCCGGCGTCTACCAGGCCGTCATCGACGACGTGAAGGAGAACGGCCCGCTCGACCCGGCCACCATCGGCACTGTGCCCAACGTGGGCCTCATGGCGCAGGCCGCGGAGGAGTACGGCTCGCACAACAAGACCTTCGAGATCCCGGCCGACGGCACCGTCCGCGTCCTCACCAGCGCCGGCGAGAGCGTGCTGGAGCACGACGTCGAGGCCGGCGACATCTGGCGTGCCTGCCAGACCAAGGACATCCCGATCCGCGACTGGGTCAAGCTCGCGGTCACCCGCGCCCGCGCCTCGGACACCCCGGCGATCTTCTGGCTCGACGAGACCCGTGCCCACGACGCCGAGCTGATCAAGAAGGTCGAGGCCTACCTCCCGGAGCACGACACCGAGGGGCTGAAGATCGAGATCCTCGCGCCCGCCTTGGCGACGGCGTACTCGCTCGAGCGGATCCGCAAGGGCGAGGACACCATCTCCGTCACCGGCAACGTGCTGCGCGACTACAACACCGACCTCTTCCCGATCCTCGAGGTCGGCACGTCGGCCAAGATGCTCTCGATCGTCCCCCTCATCGCGGGCGGTGGCCTCTTCGAGACCGGCGCCGGCGGCTCCGCGCCGAAGCACGTGCAGCAGCTCGTCGAGGAGAACTACCTGCGCTGGGACAGCCTCGGCGAGTTCTTCGCCCTCGTGCCCTCCTTCGAGCAGTACGCCGAGCAGGCCGGCGACCCGGCCGCGAAGGTGCTCGCCGACGCGCTCGACCGGGCCACCGGCACCTTCCTCGACGAGGACCGCAGTCCCGGCCGCAAGCTCGGCACGATCGACAACCGCGGCTCGCACTTCTACCTCGGGCTCTACTGGGCCGAGGAGCTGGCCGAGCAGACCGAGGACCCGGCCCTCGCCGAGGCGTTCGCGCCGCTCGCGAAGACGCTGCGCGAGAAGGCCGACACCATCGTCGAGGAGCTCATCGCCGTCCAGGGGAAGCCCGCCGACATCGGCGGCTACTACTACCTCGACGCGGAGAAGACCGCTGCCGTCATGCGACCGTCCGCGACCTTCAACGAGGCCCTCGCCTCGTTCTGAGGGGGGTGAAAGTCACCGGTTAACCGGTAACTGGGGAACTTCTCGGCCGGCACGCCCCCCGAGAAGTTCCCCTTTCGCCGGTTAACCGGTGACTCGGGAAATTGATTCGCGAACTGTCGGAGGGCTTCCCTAGTCTCGCGATGTGGGGATCTCGGGGGAGCAGGAGTGGGGGAGCCGGGAGCTGACCTGGCATCGGCTGCGGCGCCCGGCGACGGTGGTCGCGCTCGCGGCGGCGATGGTGGCGTCGGTCGGCGCCGCGCTCGGCTCGGTCGTCGTCGGGCGGATCGCCGACGACCCGAGCACGGGACTGGTCTGGCTGCTGGCGCTGTGCGTCGTCGGCGCCGCGCTGGTCGACACCGCGGGACGCATCCTGTGGGCCGGCATCGTCGACCGGGCCGAGGGCGCGCTGCGCCAGGACCTCCTCGGCGCCGCGCTCGCCCAGCCCCTCGACGCGCTCTCCGAGCAGGCCGTCGGCGAGATCCTCGACCGGGTCGACGACGACACCCATGAGATCGGCAGCCTGCTGCGGCTCCAGATGTGGTTCGTCTTCCGCACCACCTTCGGCCTGATCCCGATGTGGATCGTCGCCGGCGTCACGTGGTGGCCGGCCGCGATCGTCTTCCCGATCCTCTTCGCGGCCGTGGGCTGGGCGGTCCGGCCCTACCTCGGCCGGATCGCCACGCTCAAGGTCCTCGAGGAGATGACCTGGACCGACCACGCCGCGGCGATGGAGGAGGGCATCGCCGGCCGCGACGACCTGCGCACCTCGGCCGGTGCCGGCTTCGCGGTGCGCCGCCTCGCCGAGCTCTCGGCGATCACGCACGAGGCCTTCCGCAAGGTGGTGGTGCAGGAGGGCCGTCTCGCCGGGGTGGCCGGCCTGATCCTCTACGGCGCGCTGTCGCTGATCGTCGTCGCGGGCGCCTGGCTGACCAGCCGCGGCGACATGGGCGTCGACCGCCTCGTGACGCTCTTCCTCGTCACCGCGACCTTCGTCGGCCAGATCAACGAGGTCTCCCACCGGCTGCCCGACATCCAGGCCGGGATCGGCGCCATCGTGCGGATCCGCCAGATGCTCCAGGTGGAGCCCGAGGCGGCCGGCGGGGCGCCCGTCCCCGCCGGCCAGCTCGCGCTCGAGTTCCGCGACCTGCGCTTCTCCTACCCCGAGGGCACCTTCGCGCTCGACGGCATCTCGCTCACGGTGCCCGCCGGCCAGACCATCGCCCTGGTGGGCCGGACGGGGTCGGGCAAGTCGACCCTCGCGTCCCTGATCGCCCGGGCGATCGAGCCGCCGCCGGGGAGCGTGCTGCTCGGCGGCGTCGACGTCACGACGCTCGATCTCCAAGCGCTGCGCGGAGCCGTCGGCACCGTCACCCAGCGCACCGAGATCCTCGCCGGGACGCTCGCCGACAACATCACGCTCTTCGCGGACGTGCCGCGCCGCGAGGTCGAGGCGGCGGTCGACGAGCTGGGGCTGCGCGCGTGGGTCGCCGGCCTGCCCGACGGCCTCGAGACCGTGCTCGGCCCGGGCGGCACCAAGCTGTCGGCCGGCGAGGAGCAGCTCGTCGCCTTCGCCCGGCTGCTCGTGCGCGACGTGCAGGTCGTCGTGCTCGACGAGGCGACCGCCCGGATGGACCCGCTGACCGAGGCGCGGGTGGTCGCGGCGGCCGACCGGCTGCTCGCCCGGCGTACGGGTGTGCTGGTGGCGCACCGCCTCACCACCGTCGAGCGGGCCGACCTCGTCGCGGTGCTGGACCACGGCCGCGTCGTCCAGGCCGGCCCTCGCCTCGAGCTGGCCGCACGGCCGGGGCACTATCGCGACCTGCGCGCCGCGAGCGCGCTGGAGGAGACGGAGGCCGAGCTGGTGGAGGCGACGCCGGTGGGTGGCCGCCGGCGTACGACGACGCCGCCGGTGCGTCCGGCCGTCGGCTCGGGCCCGCCCCTGGGTCGCAGCATCGCACACGCCATCCGGATCAGGCCGTGGTGGGGCGTCTTCTCCGTCCTCCTCTTCCTGGTCGGCGCGCTGTGCGCCGCCCAAGGCGCGATCACCGGCTGGCTCTGGGGCCGGGTGGTCGAGCGACTCAAGGCTGGCGGCGACCCGATGTGGCAGGTGCTGCTGCTCGCGGCGATCTTCCTCGTGGTGCCGCTGGTGTGGGCCAAGGCGATCGAGCTGTTCCCGCGCTGGTGGGTCGAGGTGCTGCTGCGGATGCGGATGGCGGTGCTGCGCGGGCAGACCCGGATGCGCCGCCTCGAGCGCACTCCGCCCGGCGAGGTGGTGGCTCGCACGATGGACGGCGACCGCTACGCGCGATATGCCGACCGCTGGGTCGACTTCATCAACGCCTGGCTCATCGTCGGCGCCACGATGCTCGTCGGCGGCAGCCCGCTGGCCGGGCTGGTCCTGCTGGCGGTCATGGTCGCCGCCGCCCTGGCCAGTGCGATCGGCCGGCCGATCGCCGGCCGCTCGGCCACCAAGTCGTCGGCGGCCCGCGCGCGATTCGGGCGGAGCCTGGTCTCGGTGCTGGAGTCGGTGCGCACCGTCAAGCTCTCGGCCCGGACCCCTGAGATCAGCGCGCATCTGCGCCGGGTCGACGGCGGCCGGGTGGAGGCCGCGATCTTCGAGCACCGCATCGCCGCCGCGCTCGACGGCGTTCCGATGATCATGGTCCAGGTGGGCGTCGTGGCCGCCTGGTCGGCCTGGAACGCCGGCTGGTGGCCGCTCGCCACCGCCCTCCTCGTCGCCAACGCGGTCAACGGCTTCGACTGGTTCGGTCGGGTCGCGGGCGCCGTGGTGACGGAGGCGCCGGGGACGCGCAGCTGGCTCCGGGTGGTGTCGGGCTACGCGGGCGGCGGCGACATCATGGACCTCCCGGAGGGGGTCGACCTCGTCCGCGGCGTCGCGCCCCGGCCGGCGGCGGTGGCCGCCGTCCCGCTGCGCCGACTGACCGTGGCCGGGATGGACGCGGTGCACGACGACGGCACCGTCGGGGTGACCGGCGTCGACCTGGCCGTCGAGGCCGGCGAGCTGGTGCTGCTGCTCGGGCAGGTCGGCTCGGGCAAGTCGTCGCTGCTCGGCGCCCTCGCCGGGCTGCTCGACCACACCGGCTCGATCTGCTGGAACGAGCGGGAGGTCGACGACCCGGAGCTCTTCCTCCGGCCCGGTCAGGTCACCCACGTCGCGCAGGTGCCGCGAGTGCTGAGCGGCACGTTCCACGACAACGTCACGCTGGGTCACGACCGCTCGGTCGCCGATCCCGTCGCGGTCTCACGGCTCGACCGCGACGTCGAGGACGCCGGCGGGATCGGCGCCCTCGTCGGTCATCGGGGCGTGCGGCTCTCGGGCGGCCAGGTCCAGCGGCTCGCGCTCGCCCGCGCACTGGCCACCGAGGCCGAGCTGCTCCTGGCCGACGACGTGTCGTCGGCGCTCGACGCGCGCACCGAGCTGGAGCTGTGGGACGCGCTGCGCGAGCGCGGCGCCACCGTCGTCGGGGCGACGTCGAAGCGGGCCGCCCTCGCCCGGGCCGACCGGGTCGTCGTCCTCGTCGACGGCCAGGTGGCCGCCAGCGGGCCGTGGACCGCGCTGTCCGCCGACTGGGGGCACCTCGCCGGGTGAGGCCGCTCCGGCACCGGGACGTTCCGGCCCGTCGAGGGCCGCTGGAAGGACCGGGACGTCCCGACCAGGGGCGGGATCTGCGGGTGGGCTGGTCAGCGCACCCGGTAGGTGTCCGTGCCGGTCGAGGCGGCCGACGTCGTCGAGCCCCGGTAGACCACGGTCACCCGGTGCTTGCCCTTCCTTGCGAAGGAGCGCAGCGTGATGGTGCGCGTCCCGGCGGACGTCAGGCTGACCGTCCGGACCTTGCGGCCGTCGAGGTAGACGACGACCGTGCCGGTCGGCGCGACGGACGAGCCGACGGTCGAGATCGCGATCCGGAGCTTCGCCCGGCGGCCCCTCTTCGTCGTCCCCACCGTCACCTTCGTGCGCGTGGTGGCGAGCGTGGTCGTGGTCGTGGGGGTGGTCGCTGTCGCGGAGGCCGTCGCGGAGGTCGTCGGGGACGAGGTCGCGCTCGTCGTCGCGCTGCTGCTCCCGCTCGCCGTGGCGGTGCTCGTGGCGGTCGCCGTGTCCGTCGCACCGGCGCTCGTCGTCGCGGTCGACGTCGGCGTGCTGGACGTCGTCGTGGTCGCGCTGGCGGTCGCCGTCGGCGAGGCGGTGGTGGACGAGTCGTCCGAGGCGCAGGCGGCGACGGCGGTGGAGGGCCCGTTGGCCACCGTCCCGCTGCCGCCGCCGGTGGAGCCGCCGCCACCGCCGCCGGAGACCGACGTGCCGGCGGTCACGGTCGCGAGGAGCGTGGTGCCGACCGTGCCGGACTCGGCGAGTCCGCCGACGGTGCGGCAGGTGGCCGTGCCGCCCTTGTAGATCTTGTAGCTCTGGCCCTTGGTGACCGACGGCGAGGAGTAGATGACGGCGCCGAAGGCCTTGCTGCTGACGTACGTCGCCAGCAGGGTGTTCGACGAGCTCAGCAGGGACAGGATGGTGCCGGCGGTCTGGGTGGACGTCAGCTTGGCGGCCAGCCAGCCCTGGGTGGACGAGGAGGAGGGCGTCTGGACCATTCCGCTGGATCCGACGGCGAGGACGGTGCCGCCGTTGATCAGGAGCGTCCCGTCCGCGTCGAGGGGGCTGTTGTCCGAGCCGGTGGGGCCGGCGACGACGGTGGTGCCGCCGGTGAAGGTCAGGGTGCCGTTGGAGTCCACGCCGTCGCCCTGGGCGTAGACGGCGAGCTCGCCGCCGCTGATCGCCAGGGTCGGCGTCGTGGTGTCGCTGGACGCGTTGACGCCGTCGTCGGAGGAGATCACCGAGATCGAGCCGCCGGCGATCGTGATGGCGGCGCCCTCGATGCCCTCGGTGGACGTGGTGATGTCGACCGCGCCGTCGCCGATGCCGAGGTCGACGTCGGCGTGCAGGCCGTCGTCGCCGGCGCTGACCGTCGTGGTGCCGCCGGTGATCGCCACGGTCGCCGTCGAGTTGACCCCGTCCGCGGCCGCGTCGATCGTCTGGGTGCCGCCACCGATGGCGACCACGACGCCTGCGACGAGTCCGTGCGGCGACGACTCGGCGGTGGCGTCGTACGCCGTGGCCCCACCGCCGGCCTCGATGGCCGTGGTGCCGCCGGAGATCGCGATGTCGGTGACCGCGTCGATGCCGTCGGCCCCCGCGTCGACGGTGATGTCGCCGCCGGCGATGGCGACGTAGCCGCGCTTCTCCTTCTCGTCGTTGGTCGACTTCAGGCCGTCGCCACCGGACGTCACGTCCAGGTCGCCGCCCTTGACGTAGAGGTGGTCCTTGCCGCGGATGCCGTCGTCGACCGCGTCGACGACGTAGGAGCCGGAGCGGATCACGAGGCCGTCGGAGCTGGCGATGCCGTCGGCGTACCGGCCGTGCACGGTCAGGGCGCCCGACCCAGCGAGCACGAGGTCGCTCGAGGCGTAGAGCGCCGCGCCCGGGGCGTCGTCGCTGGTGTCGGCGTAGGTCGTCGCGTCGGTCAGGGTGTTGCTCGACCCGTCGGCGGTCAGCACGACCACGCGGTCGGCGTCGGTCACCTCGAGCGCGGCGGTCGTCGAGCTGGTCACCGTGAGGCCGTCGAGCACGAGCCGGACGAGGGCGTCGGGCGCGGTGACCACGATCTGGCCGGTCAGCGATCCGCTCAGCCGGTAGACGCCGGCCGCCGAGATCGTCGCCGTGCCGTCGGCGATGGTCACGGCCGAGGCGTCGGCGCCGGACGCCGTGCCGCCGGTGCCGGAGAAGGTCACGGAGGTCTCCGCGCTCGCGTCCCAGGTCAGGTCGGAGTCCTCGTCGGCCGTCCCCTGATTCGCCGCCAGGACCTCGGCGGGCGTGGTGATCGCGCTGGCGGCGTACGACGGCGCCGACGGCACCACCAGCGCGAGTCCGGTCGCCGCCAGGGCCAGGGAGAGGGCTCCGGTCAGGGCGGCGGGTCGCAGGTGTCGGGCGATCATGGCCCGGACGCTAGGGAGGAAACATGTGAGCTGTCTGAGGAACCGCCCCCGGGCGGCCCACTCTCATGAAACGCTCAGAGCCGGCGGTCGGGGTCGGCCTCCGAGCCCACGCCGAGCTGGGCGCGGAGCGTCCCGCCGCGCGGCTCGGGCGGCAGGTGCCCGCGCGCCCGGAGCTCGGGAACGACGAGCTCGGCGAAGTCGAACAGGTCGGTCGAGGCGAAGACCGGCTCGAGCAGGAACCCGTCGAGGCCGGTCGCCGCCATCAGCTCCTCGAGCTGGTCGGCGACCGAGACGGGGTCGCCGGTGACCTGGAAGCCGCGCGTGCCCTTGCCGCGCAGGTCGTCGAGGATCTGCCGGACGGTGGGGGCGTTCGGGCCGAGGAAGCGCTCGATGTTCGACGTGCCCATCTGTCCGACGACACCGGTCCCGACGACCTGCTCGAGCGTGCCGTCCGGGTCGAGCGAGAGCAGGTCGATGCCGGTGTTGCCGGCGTACAGCGCGGCGACGACCTCGTCGTTCTGCAGCGCGTCGAACTCCGCCCGCTGTGCCTTGGCCTCCTCCATCGTCGGCGCGACGGTGACCGTGACGCCGCACATGGTGATCGGTCCCGGCCGGCCGTGGCGGGCCGCGCGCTCGTGGATGTCGGCGACGTTGGCCGCCGTCTGCGGCGGCGTGGTGCCCTGGACGAAGACGGCCTCGGCCCACTGCGCGGCCAGCTCGCGACCGGCGGGCGAGGTGCCCGCCTGGAAGATGACGGGGGAGCGCTGCGGAGACGGGGTCACCGTGAAGTAGCCGGAGGAGCGGAAGTGGTCGCCCTCGAACTCGAGCCGGTGGATCCCCTCGCGCCGCGAGAAGACCCCGCTCTCGCGGTCCATCAGCAGCGCGTCGTCCTCCCAGACGGTCTCCATGAAGCGCGTGGTGAGGTCGACGTACTCCGCGGCCGCGGCGTAGCGATCGTCGTGCTTGGCCATCTCGTCGTGGCCGAAGAGCTCGGCGATGACGTTCTGCGACGCGCCGGTGACGACGTTCCAGCCGATCCGCCCGCCGGTGAGGTGGTCGAGCGTGCCGAAGCGCCGGGCGATCTGGACCGGGTGGTCCAGGCCGGTCGAGGCGGTGACGACGAAGCCCAGCCGCTCGGTCTCGCGCGCGAGGGTCGGGATGAGCAGCATCGGCTCGATGCCGGTGAAGTTGATCCCGTGCCGCCAGGCCGACGGAGCGAGGTCGCCGTCGATCGTCGGATAGCCGTAGCCGTCGGCGAAGAAGAGGAAGTCGAAGCCGGCGCGGTCGAGCAGCTGGGCGTACTCGACCCAGTAGTCGAGCTCGTGATACCGCACCGACGTCGCCCGCGGATGCGGCCAGCTGAGCGT
Source organism: Nocardioides sp. (assembly GCF_047607365.1). Taxonomy (GTDB): domain Bacteria; phylum Actinomycetota; class Actinomycetes; order Propionibacteriales; family Nocardioidaceae; genus Nocardioides. Next base: position 12,599 of record NZ_JASGDD010000137.1, read on the forward strand.
CCCCCCGACCTGAGCTCCGGCCACCTCGAACACACCCAGTCTCATGCCGAGGACGGTAGCTATCGCGGATGTCACACGCGTTTCAGGGTGTTATGGGCGCTGCCGTTTTCGGGGAATGCGGCTCGGTGCCCGAGGGTTGAGCGGTGGTGAGAACAGTGAGTCCGGTCTGGCCGATCATCGCGCTCGCCGTCGGCGGCTTCGCGATCGGGACGACGGAGTTCGCCACCATGGGCGTGCTGCCGGAGATCGCCGACGGGGTCGGCGTCTCGGTGCCCACGGCGGGACATGCGATCTCGGCGTACGCGCTGGGCGTGGTGGTCGGCGTGCCGATCCTCTCCTTCTTCGTCGCCGGCCTGCCGCGCAAGACACTGCTGCTCGCCCTCATGGGCGCGTACGCCGTCTTCAACGCCGCCAGCGCGATCGTCTCCTCCTACGGCCTGCTGCTCGTGGCCCGCTTCCTCGACGGACTGCCGCACGGGGCGTACTTCGGGGTGGCCTCGCTGGTGGCCGCCAACCTGGTCTCCGAGGCCAACCGCGGCCGGGCGGTCGCGGGGCTGATGATGGGCCTCTCGATCGCCAACGTGGTCGGCGTCCCGGCCGTGACGTGGTTCGGCCAGACGGCCGGCTGGCGCGCGGCCTACCTCGCCTGCGGGGCGCTCGCGCTGCTCACCGTGGCGATGGTGACGCTCGTCGTCCCGCACCAGCCGGGCGACCCGTCCGCGACGGGCCGCGCGGAGGCGTCGACGTTCTTCCGCAGCCCGCAGGTGTGGCTCACGATGGCGGCCGGGGCGATCGGCTTCGGCGGCCTGTTCGCGGTCTACTCCTACATCGCGCCGATCGTGACGGACGTCAGCGGCCTGCCGAAGGGCGCGGTGCCGTTCTTCACCCTCGCCTTCGGCCTCGGCATGGTGGTCGGCACGTGGGCCGGCGGGGAGCTGGCGCACTGGTCGGTCTTTCGGTCGCTGCTCCTCGGAGGCGTCGGCGCCGGTGTCGCGCTGCTGGCCTTCTGGGCCCTCGCCCCGCGGGGCTGGTGGCTGTGGCCGGCCACGGTGCTGGTCACCGCGCTCGGGTCGGTCCTCGTGGTCAACCTGCAGCTGCGGCTCATGGACGTCGCCGGCGACGCGGTCACGCTCGGCGCCGCGATGAACCACGCGGCGCTCAACGTCGCCAACGCGCTCGGCGCCTACCTCGGCGGGGTCGTCATCGACGCCGGCTACGGCTACCGCTCGCCGGCGGTGGTCGGCGTCGTGCTGTCCTTCGTGGGCGTCGCGATCCTGCTCTGGAGCGCGACGCTCCACCGCCGCACGGCGCCGAAACCCGCTTTCGCCGACTCCTGGTCGTGATGGGAGACTGGGGGCATGCCTGATGCCGCCGCCACGCCACCGGCTGTCCGCCCGCGGGTCCTCTCCGGGATCCAGCCGACGGCGGACAGCTACCACCTGGGGAACTACCTCGGCGCGGTGCGGAACTGGGCGGATCTCCAGTCGGTCCAGCCCGACGGCACGAGCTACGAGCCGTTCTTCTTCATCGCCGACCAGCACGCGATCACGGTCGAGCAGGACCCGAAGGTGCTGCGCCGGCGTACGCTCGTGGCGGCTGCGCAGCTCCTCGCCGCCGGCGTCGACCCGGAGCGGAGCGCGATCTTCCTCCAGTCGCACCTGCCCGAGCACGCCCAGCTCGGCTGGGTGATGCAGTGCCTGACCAGTTTCGGCGAGGCCCGCCGGATGACGCAGTTCAAGGACAAGTCGGCCAAGGGCGGCGAGGGCTCGTCGTCGGTCGGGCTCTTCGCCTACCCGATGCTGATGGCGGCCGACATCCTGCTCTACCGGCCGGCCTACGTGCCGGTGGGGGAGGACCAGCGCCAGCACCTCGAGCTCACCCGCGACCTCGCGCAGCGGTTCAACAGCCGCTACAAGAAGACCTTCAGGCTGCCCGAGCCGTACATCCTCAAGGAGACGGCGAAGATCTACGACCTGCAGGAGCCGACGGCCAAGATGTCGAAGTCGGCCTCCTCCCCCAACGGCCTGATCGACATGCTCGACGACCCCACGGTGTCGGCGAAGAAGATCAGGTCCGCGGTCACCGACTCCGAGGCGGAGGTCCGCTTCGACGAGGTCGCCAAGCCCGGTGTGTCCAACCTGCTGCGGATCTTCTCCGCACTGAGCGGGGTGAGCATCGAGAAGCTCGAGGCCGACTACGCCGGCAAGGGGTACGGCGTCTTCAAGTCCGATCTCGCCGACGTGGTGGTCGACGTGGTGACCCCCTTCCGGGCCCGCACGCACGAGCTGCTCGACGACCGGACCGAGCTCGACGGCGTCCTCGCCCGTGGTGCCGAGCGGGCGCGCGCGGTGGCGTCGAAGACGCTCGCCGACGTCTACGACCGGGTGGGCTTCGTCCCGCCGTTCACGGTCTGAGAGCGTGCCGGCCGCGCCGCTTCCGCGCTCTGCGAGACTGCTCCCGTGCAGACCATCGGTGTGGTGATCCCCGTGCCGGAGCCCTGGGGCGCGCAGCTCCAGGGGTTCCGGGAGGGGATCGGCGACCCGATGGCCGACCTGATCCCGCCGCACATCACGCTGCTGCCGCCCGTCGGGATCGACACCCAGCTGATCAGCGGGGTGGTCGACCATCTGTCCGCCGCGGCCGGGATGCTGGCGCCGTTCGAGATCGCGCTGCGCGGCACCGATTCCTTCCGGCCCACCTCGCCGGTCGTCTTCGTGGCGCTGGCCGAGGGTGCGGAGGACTGCGCGACGCTCGAGGGCCTGGTGAGGAGCGGGCCGTTGGGCATCGACTCGCCGTGGCCCTACCACCCGCACGTCACGGTCGCCCACGAGCTGCCCGACGCGGTGCTCGACGACGCCTGCGAGCGGCTCGCCGACTTCGCCGCCGACTTCGGCGTCGACGAGTTCACGCTCTACATCCTCGACCCCGACGGCCGTTGGCACCCGACCCATACCTTCCCTCTGGGAAGCGACGACACAGCCCCGCTGGGGAGCGAGTTCGAGGAGGACGAGCGGTGAAGCTCGAGAAGAAGCACGGCTGGCTGCTGGTCGGCATCGGGATCTGGAACTTCTGGGTGTGGGGGACCTTCATCAAGAACCTCTCCGCCGCCCACGCCCGCGGCGAGGAGCACCCCGACGGCTACTACATCGCCCACACGATCCTCATCGTCGTCGACCTGCTCATCGGCGCGGTGCTGGTCGGGCTCGGGGCCAAGGCTCTCCGCGCGGACAAGAAAACACCACTGAACCACTAGACATTATGGTGGAGGGGTGCCCGATGACCTTCTCCACCTCGGCGTGGCCCTCGACGGCGCCGGCTGGCATCCCGCCGCCTGGCGCGAGAGCGGCGCGCGACCGCGCGAGCTGTTCACGCCGCGCTACTGGTCCGATCTCGTGGGCCGGGCGGAGGCCGGGCTGCTCGACCTCGTCACCATCGAGGACGCGCTGCGCCTCCAGCCCGACGACCCGGACGACCCCGATGGCCCCGGCGTGCGCCCGGATCGCGTCCGCGGCCGTCTCGACGCGGTCCAGATCGCCGCACGCGTCGCGCCGCTCACCCGCCACGTCGGCCTGGTCCCGACGGCGGTCGTCACCCATACCGAGCCGTTCCACCTCTCGAAGGCGATCGCGACCCTCGACTACGTGAGCGGGGGTCGCGCCGGAGTGCGGGTGCAGGTCGATCCCAGCGCCGCGACCGCCGGGCACGTCGGCCGCCGCGACCCGGCCGCGCTGGCGCTGGTCGACGACCTGCTGGAGGAGGCGGCCGACTACGTCGAGGTCCTGCGCCGGCTCTGGGACTCGTGGGAGGACGACGCCGAGATCCGCGACGTCGCCACCGGCCGGTTCATCGACCGGGAGCGGCTGCACTACATCGACTTCGAGGGCCGCGAGTTCTCGGTCAAGGGCCCCTCGATCACGCCCAGGCCACCCCAGGGACAGCCGATCGTCGCCGCGCTCGCACACACCGAGCCGGTGTTCCGGCTCGCCGAGCAGGCCGTCGACCTCGCGTTCGTCACGCCACGTGACACGTCCGGCGCCGCCCAGGCGGCCGCCCGCCTGCGCCACGTGCCGCACGTCTGGGGCGACCTCCTGGTCGTACTCGACGACGACACCGCCACGGCCGAGGCCCGCCTCCGCCGGCTCGACGAGGCCGCGGGCACGAGCCACGCCTCCGACGCCCGCGTCGTCGCCGGGACGGCCGCCGACCTC
>NZ_JASGDD010000138.1:0-25826 GCF_047607365.1 Nocardioides sp.
GAGGCACTCGCGCCCGCGGCGCGGAGGCTCACAGGGCGGGCGCGACGACCGCGGCCACCATCCCCGGGCCCACGTGGGCTCCGAGGGCCGCGCCGAGCTCCGCGATCCGCACCGGCGCCACCAGTCGCGGGCCGAGGCGCTGCGTCAGCGACGACGCCAGGGTCTCGGCCCGCTCGAGCGCCTCCAGGTGGGCGACCACGACCTCGACGTCGAGGTCCTTGGCCGCCTCCAGGGCCAGGTCGTCCAGGCGGGCGAGGGCCCGTGCCGACGTACGCACCTTCTCCCGCACCACCACCCGGCCGTCCTCGACCGCGAGCAGCGGCTTCACCGCGAGCGCCGAGCCCAGCAGCGCCGACGCGGCACCGATCCGTCCGCCGCGCCTCAGGAACTCCAGCGTGTCCACGTAGAAGTACGACGTCGTCGCGTTGGCCCGGTCCATGACCGCCTCCGCCGCCTCGGCCAGCGAGGCGCCTCCGGCCAGGGCGTGCGCTCCCGCCTGCGCGGCCAGCCCGAGGCAGGGCCCGACCGCGCGGGTGTCGACGGTGACGACCTCGAGGGAGGCGTCGCGCGCCGCCATCCGCGCCGACTCGACCGTGCCGCTCATCTCGCCGGTGACGTGGACCGCCAGGATGCCGGTGGCGCCCTCGGCGGCCAGCCGCTCGTAGACCTCCAGGAGCATCGTCGGCGACGGCCGCGAGGTGCTGACCGGCTTGCGTGCCGTGAGCGCGGCGACGATGTCGGCCGGGGTGGCGCCGTCCTCGCCGTCCACGTGGGTCTCCCCCGCGACGGTCACCGGGAGGGCGACGATCTCGATGCCCGCGGCCGCGGCGAGCTCGGGCGGGAGGACGGCGGTGGAGTCGGTGACCACGACCGCACGACCCGCCATGCGGCGAACCCTATCGGCCCCCGCCGCCGCCCGACCGGCATGGTCACGGAGCGAGCGGGTAACCACCCTCCATGACCGCCGACATCGAACCGCACGCCAAGGCCGCCAGGGCCACGGTGGCCACGACGGACGCCGAGCTTCCCGGCCTGGTGCTCGTGGTCAGCCTGCTCGCCCTCCTGATGACCCTCGCCCTGCTCCTGAGCTAGTGGTCTGGCCGCGGCTCAGACGACGATGTTGACCAGCTTCGGCGCGCGCACGATCACCTTGACCGGGCTCGCGCCGGCCAGCGCGGCGACGACCGCGGGATCGGCGAGCGCGGCGGCCTCGAGGTCGGCCTCACTGATCGCCGGGGAGACCTCGAGCCGGGCACGGACCTTGCCCTTGATCTGGACGACCGCGGTGACCGAGTCCTCGACCAGCAGCGCGGGATCGACCGACGGCCAGCCGGCGCGGGCCACCGTCTCGGCCAGGTCGGGGTTGCGGCCGAGCCGGGCCCACATGTCCTCGGCGGTGTAGGGCGCCACCAGGGAGAGCAGGATCGCGAGCGCCTCGACGGACTCCCTCACGGCCGGGTCGGCCGGGCCGACCGCCGGGTTGTCGATCGCCTTGCGGGTGGCGTTCACCAGCTCCATCAGCCGGGCGACCATGACGTTGAACCGCTGCGACTCGATCAGCTGGTCCGCCTCGGCGACCGTCTTGTGGACCGTACGGCGCAGCGCCAGGTCGCCGGTGGCCACGTCCGTGCCGGGAGCCGACGTCACGTCGCCCGACAGGCGCCAGGCACGCTGCAGGAAGCGCAGCGAGCCGCCCGGCGAGACGTCCTGCCAGTCGATGTCGTCCTCCGGTGGGCCCGCGAAGACCATGGTCAGGCGCACCGCGTCGACGCCGTACTCGTTGATCATGTCGCCGAGGTTGACGCCGTTGCCGAGCGACTTGCTCATCGCCTTGCCGCCGTTGATCACCTGGCCCTGGTTCATCAGCGCGGTGAACGGCTCGACGAAGTCGAGCAGGCCCATGTCGTGCAGGACCTTGGTGAAGAAGCGGGCGTAGAGCAGGTGCAGGATCGCGTGCTCGACGCCGCCGACGTACTGGTCGACGGGCATCCATTCGCGGGCCTTGGCGGGGTCGAAGGCCTGGGTGTCGTCGCTCGGGTCGAGGAAGCGCAGGAAGTACCACGAGGAGTCGACGAAGGTGTCCATCGTGTCGGAGTCGCGCTTGGCGGCCCCGCCACAGCTCGGGCAGGACACGTTGACCCAGTCCTCGGCCGCGGCCAGCGGGGAGACGCCCGCGGGCTTGAGGTCGGCGCCCTTGAGGTTGTCCGGCAGCCGGACCGGCAGCTGGTCCTCGGGGACGGGCACCTCGCCGCAGGTCTCGCAGTGGATGATCGGGATCGGCGCGCCCCAGAACCGCTGGCGGGACAGCAGCCAGTCGCGCAGCCGGAAGTTGACCGTGCCGGTTCCCGTCCCGGCGGCCTCGAGCTCGGCGATGGTGGCCGCGATGGCTCCGGCCTTGTCGTACGCCGAGTCCTCGTCGTACACGGACACGATGGGGAGGCCGAACTTCTCGGCGAACTCCCGGTCGCGGGCGTCGTGCGCGGGGACGGCCATGATCGCGCCGGTGCCGTAGTCGGCCAGCACGTAGTCCGAGGCCCACACCGGGATCTGCTCGCCGGTCAGCGGGTTGGTCGCGGTGACGCCGAGGTCGATGCCGGTCTTCGGGCGGTCGGTGGCGAGACGGTCGATGTCGGAGGCCTTGCGGACCTCCACCAGATACGACTCCAGGGCCGCCGCCTGCGCGGGCGCGACGATCTCGGCGGCCAGCTTCGCGTCGGCGGCCACCACCATGAAGGTCGCGCCCGACAGGGTGTCGGGGCGGGTGGTGAAGACGGTGATCGTCCGCTGCGAGCCGTCGGCCAGCGACAGCACGAAGTCGACGTGCGCGCCCTCGGAGCGGCCGATCCAGTTGCGCTGCATGGCCAGCACCCGCTCGGGCCACGAGCCCGACAGGGCGTCCATGTCGTCGAGCAGCCGCTGGGCGTAGTCGGTGACCTTGAAGTACCACTGGTTGAGCTCGCGCTTGGTCACGACCGCGCCACAGCGCTCGCACAGCCCGCCCACGACCTGCTCGTTGGCGAGCACCGTCTGGTCGTTCGGACACCAGTTGACCGGGCTGTTCTTGCGGTAGGCCAGCCCCCGCTCACGGAACCTCAGGAACAGCCACTGGGTCCAGTGGTAGTACTCCGGGTCCGAGGTGTGCAGCCGGCGCGACCAGTCGAAGCTCACCGCGTAGCGGCGGAAGGACTCGGCCTGGGTCTCGATGTTGTCGTAGGTGTACGTCGCCGGGTGCTCGTCGCGCTTGATCGCGGCGTTCTCGGCCGGCAGTCCGAAGGAGTCCCAGCCGATGGGGTTGAGGACGTCGTACCCCTTCTGCCACCAGTGGCGTGCGATGACGTCGTGCAGCGCCATCACCTCGGCATGACCCATGTGGAGGTCGCCCGAGGGGTAGGGGAACATCGTCAGCGCGTAGCGCCTCTTCGCGCCGGTCTCGGCGCTGAGCACGCCCGCCTTGAACGGGTCGAGCCGCTCCCACACCGGCCGCCACCTGGCCTGCAGCGCGTTGTAGTCGTACTCGTCGGGCTCGCTCGTCACAGCCGGGGATCCTACCGAGACCGGGCTCCGCTCAGAGCATCGTGCCGAGCATGACGGCCATGCCGGTCCCCATCACGGCGTCGCGCACCCGCCCGCGCGCGACCAGCACCACGACGAGGGCGGCCACGACCGCCAGCGAGCCCCACAGCAGCGGCGCGGGTGCGCTGGCAGGTCCTCCGCAGTCGTCCCGGTAGCACCACCCGAACAATCGTCGCCATAACGTCGTTGCTCACACACAGCCCGCAAGGACGGACCGTCGCGCGTAAAATGGGGATCTCAACGTCTTCGTATTGAGAGCAAGATCGTGAATATCAGATACTCGACTCACTGATGTGCGTCAGGAATCTCGTACGTGATCGGAGCCGACAGCGAAACTTCTAGTCATCATTCACAATAGATAGCGTTCTTGGTTGCCTTGAATGCCGTCTTGGTCCCGCTTGTCTCGACTGATTCCCTCGGGCCAACGTGAGTAGTCTTCTCAATCTTGTACGTATACTTGGTCCCCTTAGGGTAGGCCGTCCACGACTCACCCTTGCTAAGCTTCGGCGACGTGCACGACGTAGTTATGGACGTAGTGGATGAATACGTATAGCCGATCTGGCCAGCGACCCACCCCTTGGACAGCGAGAAACTGGTTTGAACAGTGTTTGTCGCAGAAGTAGCCAGGGATATCGTGCAGGTCGCTCCTGTTCTTCCAACGGTGCATTGTCCAAGAACTTCGTCATCATTCACGTACCCTGTGATCGTCTTCAGGTCGACTACATCGTAGGAATACGTCGCCGCAGGTCCCGAACCTGCTTCCGCCGGTCCGCTGGTGACGACTACACAAACCAAACCAGCGGTCATCACAAACTGCCCTGCAATTTTCGCACGCCTCATTGGTTTCCCTCTCCCCAAGTGATCCTCCACCTGGGAGGGTCCACCCAGTAGTGACGAGAATTGGTTTCGCGTTGGTAAAATCCAGACACATGCTGTCAAATTGCTTTTAAGTCTGCATTCACGAGAACGCTCCCTGACGAGTACGCGTCCCTCTCTCGCCCTCCTCATCCTGACGACCCTCCGGGTTGAACAGAGGACCCAGAGACCGGACGTGGCGCCGGTGTCGTTAGTCGGAGGTGCAGAGGCCGGCGGTGTCGGCCAGCGCGAGGAGGCCGTCGATCTGCGGCAGCGGCCGGGAGTCGTTCTCCAGGTGCCAGAGTCCGTCGACCAGGCGGTAGTCGCCCTTGATCTGTCCGGCGACGAACGCGCGCAGCCCGGCGACGAGCCGGTCGACGTCCTCCCCGGTCGTGGCGAGGCCGACGCTCACCCGGATCGCGCCCAGCGGCAGGTCGAGCCTGGCCAGCAGCGGGTGGGCGCAGAACCTGCCGTCGCGCACGCCGAGACCGTGCTCCGCGGCGAGGTACGCCGCCAGGTAGCCCGGCTCGGTGTCCTCCATCGTAAAGGTGAGCACCCCCACGGGCTCCTCGGAGTCGACCCAGAGCCGGGCGATCCGGACCCCCTCGATCGACTCCAGCCCGGCGACGAGCCGCTCGCGGAGCACGCGCTCGTGCTCGGCCCACGCCTGCTCGTCGAGACCCGCGAGCGTGGTGCAGGCGGCCGCCAGCGCGACCGCGCCGATGAGGTTCGGCGTGCCGCCCTCGTGCCGGGCGGGGCCCGCCTGCCAGGTGGTGTCGCGCAGGTGGACCTGCCTCACCGCTCCCCCGCCGGAGAGATAGGCGGGGCCGGCGTCGAGCCAGTCCGCACGGCCGACGAGCGCGCCGGCGCCGTACGGCGCGTAGAGCTTGTGGGCGCTGAACGCGACGTAGTCCGCGTCGGTCTCGCGCAGCGAGAACCGGCGGTGGGCGAGCAGCTGGGCGCCGTCGACGAGCACTCGCGCGCCGTGCTGGTGGGCGACCGCGACGACGCGGTCGAGCGGCAGCGCCTCGCCGGTCACGTTGGAGGCGCCGGTGATCGCGACCAGCGCGTAGGTCTCGCCCTCGAGCTCGGCCTCGATCCGGTCGAGCGTGCCCGCGACCGTGGCCGATCCGACGACGATCGTGACGCCCTGGGGGTGGCTCTGCCACGGCAGGAAGTTCGCGTGGTGCTCGACGTCGATGACGAGCACCTTGCCGGGGACGACGCTCGCGAGCAGGTTGATCGAGTCGGTGGTGTTGCGGGTGATGATCGTGAGGTCGTCCTCGCGGGCGTCCACGAAGGCCGCGATCTCGGTGCGCGCCTCCTCGTAGAGCGCGGTCGAGACCTGGGAGAGGTAGCCCGCGCCGCGGTGGACGCTGGCGTACCACGGCATCACGTCGGCGACGCGGTCGGCGACGACCTGGAGCGCGGGCGTGCTCGCGGCACCGTCGAGGTTGGCGTAGGTCACCCAGCTGCCGTCGAGCAGCGGGACCTGGGTGTCGCCGCCCACGACAGGCAGCAGCGCCTCGACCTCCGTGCGGGTGGGCGTCAGCGTCATGCCCCGATTCTAAAGCGATCGGGAAGACATTCCGCCGGGCTCGCAGTTTCGAGACGGAGTACGTTCGAGGGCGTGCCCACCACCGACCTGACCGCTGCCGACTTCGAGCGATGCGTCCTCGACCACGAGATCGTCCTCGTGGACTTCTGGGCGTCGTGGTGCGGACCGTGCCGCCAGTTCGCCCCCGTCTACGACGGCGCCTCGGAGAGACACCCCGACATCGTCTTCGGGAAGGTCGACACCGAGGCCGAGCCCGAGCTCGCCGGCGCGGCCCGGATCACCTCGATCCCGACCCTCATGGCCTTCAAGAAGGGCCATCTCGTGTTCTCCCAGCCCGGCGCCCTGCCCGCCGACGCCCTCAACCAGGTCATCGAGGCCGTCGTGGCGCTCGATGTCGAAGCCGAGCTCAGCAAGGAGTCCGACCAGTGACCCGCACCGTCTCCGCCTACGGCGCCTCCGACCCCACCCAGCCCCTCCACCCGCTGACCGTCGAGCGACGCGACCTCGACGAGCACGACGTCCTCATCGAGGTGAGGTACGCCGGCATCTGCCACTCCGACATCCACACCGTCCGCGGCGAGTGGGGCGACCAGCCGTGGCCCGTCGCCCCCGGCCATGAGATCGCCGGCGTCGTCACCGAGGTCGGCGCCTCCGTGACGAAGTACGCCGTCGGCGACCGCGTCGGGGTCGGCTGCATGGTCGACTCCTGCGGCGAGTGCGCCGAGTGTCGCGACGGCCAGCAGCAGAACTGCCTCGAGGGGAGGGTCACCTGGACCTACGGCAGCATCGACAGGTACGGCATGACCACCCACGGCGGCTACTCGACGCACGTCGTGGTGAACGAGGACTTCGTGCTGCGGATCCCCGACGGGCTGGAGCTCGACGTGGCCGCGCCCCTGCTGTGCGCGGGCATCACGACGTACGCGCCCCTGGCGAACTGGGGCGCCGGTCCGGGCAAGCGGGTCGCGGTCGTCGGGCTGGGCGGCCTCGGGCACATGGCGGTCAAGATCGCCGCCGCGCTCGGCGCCGAGGTCAGCGTGCTCTCGCAGTCGCTGAAGAAGCAGGAGGACGGTCTCCGCCTCGGGGCGAGCGCCTACTACGCGACCTCGGATCCCGACACGTTCAAGGCCCTGCGCGGCTCCTTCGACCTGATCGTCAACACCCTCAGCGTGCCCTTCGACCTCGGCGGCTACCTCGGCCTGCTCGCCCCGCGGGGCGCGATGGTCTGCGTCGGGCTGCCGCCGGAGAGGATGAGCCTGCACATCGGCTCCGTGATCGGCGGCGGCAAGGCGCTGGCCGGCTCCAACATCGGCGGCATCCCGCAGACCCAGGAGATGCTCGACTTCTGCGCCGAGCACGGTCTGGGCGCGGAGATCGAGGTGATCTCGGCCGACCAGATCAACGAGGCCTATGAGCGGGTCGTGGCCTCGGACGTGCGCTATCGGTTCGTCATCGATGTCTCGACGTTGGAAGCCGTGTCCTAGGATGCTCCGCGAACGGGAGTAGTCCCTCGACCGGGTGTCGACATACTGGCCGCCGATGCGGCCCGGTGCTCGGGGTCAACGCATGCGACAGCGTGCGGTGACTGGACGAGACGTTCGGACAACCAGCCCTGCGTGCTGGCGTCCGAGCGCTCCCGCCCCGGGTCCGGTTCGGACGCAAGCCGCCAGAACCGAAGGACCCCCATGATCGACATCGGCACGCTGCTCACCGTCTTCGCCCTCATCTTCGTCTCCGAGCTGCCCGACAAGACCGCCATCGCCAGCCTGGTGCTCGGCACGAGGTTCCCGTTGCGGTGGGTCTTCGCCGGGGTCGGCGCCGCCTTCGCCGTCCACGTCGTGATCGCCGTCGCGGCGGGGCACCTGCTCACGCTGCTCCCCCATCGTGCCGTCGAGACGGTGGTCGGCCTGCTGTTCCTGCTGGGCGCGTTCCTGATCTGGCGTGAGGGAAGCGAGGACGACGAGATGCTGGCCGCCGAGGAGTCGGCCGACGAGGCCGAGGTCGCGGACGTGCCCGCGAACGCCTCGTTCTGGAAGGTCGCCAGCGTCGGCTTCGGCGTCATCTTCATCGGCGAGTGGGGCGACCTGACGCAGATCATGACGGCCAACCTCGCGGCGAGGTACGAGGACCCGCTCTCGGTCGGCATCGGCGCCGTCCTCGGCCTGTGGGGCGTCGCGCTGACGGCCATGCTCTTCGGCAGGACCCTGCTCCGGATCCTGCCGATGAAGATCATCACCCGCGTCGCCGCCGCTGTCATGGTCGTGCTCGCGGTCGTCACGCTGGTCGGGGCAATCCGTGGCTGATCGCGCCGTCGCGACGACTCCTGACGAATGCGTCCGGCGGCCCGCCCGCTCCTAGAATCCCCCGGTGAGCACCGAGCAGAGCCCTCGCCTCGACCGGATCGACCGGATCGACCGGATCGACCCGGAGAAGCTCGCGATCACGCTCGAGGTGCTCGGACAGCTGCATCAGCTGGACCCCGACCACGACGACGTACGCACGGTGAAGCGCGCGACGTCGTACATGTGGAAGCTGATCAAGAAGGCGCGGCGAGCCGAGATCCGGGGCGCCAAGCAGGCGCACGACCAGGCGATCATCGAGCTGACGGCCACCGGCTCGAGGATGCGGATCGACGACGAGACCGCCGGGATCCCGCTGGTCTCGACGGCGCCGGGCGCGTTCGCCGGCGAGCTGCTGACCGCGCGCGGCTGCTACATCTGCAAGCAGGACTTCACGCTCGTCGACGCGTTCTACCACTGGCTGTGCCCGTCGTGCGCGGCGATGTCGCACGCCAAGCGCGACCAGCACGCCGACCTGCGCGGCAAGCGGGCGCTGCTGACGGGCGGGCGGGCGAAGATCGGGATGTACATCGCCCTGCGCCTCCTCCGCGACGGCGCCCATCTCACGGTGACGACACGCTTCCCCAAGGACGCCGTACGCCGGTTCGCCGCCATGGACGACAGTCATGAGTGGATCGACCGGCTCAAGATCATCGGCATCGACCTGCGCGACCCCACCCAGGTCGTGGCGCTCACCGACGAGGTCGCCGCCGACGGGCCGCTCGACATCATCGTCAACAACGCCTGCCAGACCGTACGCCGTCTCCCCGGCGCCTACACGAACCTCATCGAGGGCGAGAGCGCTCCCCTGCCCGCCCCTTCCTTCTACGGCCACGCCGCGCTGCCCGAGATGCTGACCTTCGACCGCATCTCCGAGGCCCACCCCGCTGCGCTGGCCGGAGCGCTCTCCGCCGCGCAGATGGCCCACCACGAGGGCGAGTCGCCGGCCTCCCACGCCGCCGAGCTCGCGGCCTCCAGCGCCGCCGCGCTCACCCAGCTGTCGCTCACCGCCGGCGGCGCCTCGCTGGAGGCGCACCTGGCCGGCACGGCTATCGACGCCGGCGGCCTGATCCCCGACATCCAGGTCAACAACTCCTGGACCCAGGTGGTCGACGAGGTCGATCCCCTGGAGCTGCTCGAGGTGCAGTTCTGCAACTCCATCGCACCGTTCCTGATCATCAGCCGGCTCAGGCCGCAGCTGCGCGCCGCCGTGGCGGCCGGAGCGCGCCGCGCGTACGTCGTCAACGTCTCGGCCATGGAGGGACAGTTCTCCCGGCGCTACAAGGGGGCAGGTCACCCGCACACGAACATGGCCAAGGCGGCACTGAACATGCTCACCCGGACCTCGGCCGGTGAGATGTTCGAGACCGACCGGATCCTGATGACCGCCGTCGACACCGGCTGGATCACCGACGAGCGACCGCACGAGGAGAAGCTCCGCATCGCCGCCGAGGGCTGGCACGCGCCGCTCGATCTCGTGGACGGCGCCGCCCGTGTCTACGACCCGATCGTGCAGGGCGAGGCGGGCGTCGATCTCTTCGGCTGCTTCCTCAAGGACTACGAGCCCTCACCCTGGTGATGAGCCCGCCAGGTTTTGTCGGTGGGCCGGCCTAGTCTTCTTGGTAGGCGATCACCTCAAGGTGCCACCCACGAGACGTCCCGCTGGACGCGGTGTCGAAGTGGCGAAGGGTCCGCCAGTCGCGAGGGTAAGTAATAGCGCCACCACGGGCCTCCAGGAGCGACGACCGGCAGCACACACCCGTGTGCCGCTTCGTCGACGCCCGGAGGAGGTGGTTGCTGATGGTGGTCTCGTACGCCGACCCCACCCACCCCATCCTCCGGGCTGCCTCACTCATGCGGGAAGTACTCGGTGATGTCGCGGGCGTTGACCCGATGTACATGACCCCGATCGACCAGGGCACCGCCCTGCGGGAGCTGACCGCGGTCCTCGCCCAGGTCACCGAGCTCCGCGCCCGGATCATGACCACCGCCTCCATGGCTGGCGGGGCAGCGGATGCGGCTGGCGCCCACACCGCGGGTGCCTGGCTGGCGACCGAGACCCGGATCGGACACCAGGCTGCACGGGCGGAGCAGCGCCTCGCCGACGGCCTAGTCGCACGACCCGCTGTCGCGGCAGGGATGCGGGCCGGCACCGTGGCGCCCGAGCAGGCGCGGGTGATCCTCACCGCCCTCGATTCCCTTCCCGAGAGTGTCGAGACGGAGATGATCACCGCCGCCGAAGCCCATCTGGTCGACGCGGCTGCGCGGCACACACCACGCGAGCTGCGGCTACTCGGCCGCCGGGTGCTCGACGTCCTGGCGCCCGACGTGGCGGAGGCCCATGAGGCCCGGGCATTGGAGGCCGAGGAACGCACCGCCCGGGAGAAGACCAGCCTCTGGTTCGCCAAGGTCGGGGACGGCACCACCAGATTCGGCGGCCGACTCCCCGACGTCGCCGCGACCCGCCTGGCGACCTACCTCCACGCCCTCCTCAACCCCCGCCGCGCCACCACCCCGGCCTGGGCACGCGGCACGGAAAGCACCGACTGTGCGGCAGGGACGGACTCGGCCAGTAGCGCAGGCGCGACCGACCACTTGGCCAACGAGACGGCCGGCGACATGGCCAGCGGCCCGGGAGACGAGACGGTGTGGTGGCGACTACCTGGGCGGCGGAAGCTCGGCCACGCCTTCTGCGAGCTGCTCGAGCGGATCGATCCGGATGCCCTGCCCGACCACGGCGGCGCGTCGACGGAGCTGGTCGTCACCATGACCCTTGACGCACTCCGCGCCGACCTCGCGACCGCGAGTATCGTCGGACCCAACGGATCCCAGCCGATCTCCGCGTCGGAAGCCCGGAGACTCGCCTGTGGTGCCGGGATCATCCCGGCCGTCCTCGGCGGAGCCGGGCAGGTGCTCGATCTCGGGCGCACTCGACGCCTCGCCACCCGCACCCAACGGACAGCGCTCGCGCTCCGGCACCCCACGTGCCAAGGCGAGCACTGCGACCGACCCGCCGCCTGGTGCGAGGTCCACCACCTCGACCCCTGGGCCTACGGCGGCCGCACCGACCTCGACCGCCTGGTCCTCCTCTGCAGCGCGGACCACCACCTCATCCACGACACCGCCTACCTCCACGAGCGCCTCCCTGACGGCACCATCCGCTTCACCAGGAGGACGTAGAGGACGTCAGGCGAGCCGAGCGTGAGAGGCAGCCGGGATCGAACACCCGCCTCGTCGACGGCGGGTCGGCCAGCAGCGCTCGCGCGGGGCGGACCGGCCGCCGGACCAGCTCGCCACCGCAGTTGGGGCAGATCCCACCGAGCCGACCTTCGGCACAATCACGGCACCAGGTGCACTCGTAGCTGCAGATCAGCACGTCCGGCGACGCCGGATCGAGGTCGCGGTCGCAGCATTCGCAGCTGGGTCTGATCTCGAGCACGAGGCCAGCATCACGATCACCGCGCCACTCGAACAGCGGCGATCCTGCCAGACTGCGTGGATCCCGCGCCCGAGCCAGGGCATCCCCGTGGGCCAGGTCGCCGGCTCTCGCCCGATCACGAGTTCGGGTCAGGCAGTGGAGCCCACCGTGAAGCGGTACGCCGTCGCGCCGAAGTCCCCGTCGTCGCTGAGGATCGCGGTCCCGTCGGGCGTATCTGCCGGGACGGTGACGGTGGCGTGGAAGCCCATGTCCTTCCCGCCCGGAGTGAAGCTCCCGAGGTCGAGGTCCGTCCCGCCGGGCAGGCGAGCGATGAGATGGACATCGGGCAGCGGCTTCAAGGGGCTATCGCAGCCGGTGTCGTTGCAGGTGCTGGAGTAGAAGTGCCCGTAGATCGTCACCGACTCCCCTGCCGCGACCGTCGGCGCCGGGGCGCCGAACTCGCCGCCCGGCGGCTGGTCGTCCAGGTAGGGACCCGCACACGAGGCGCTCGCGTCCGAGTGACACGACCTGGTGCCGGCGAACAGCACCGCGACCAGGGCGGCGACCAGGGCGGCGACGATGCCGACCAGGACGAGGCTCCCTACCTTCATGACCACCCCTCCGCTCCTGCTGTCGGCCCATGGTGCCCCGAGAACACGACGACCACTAGCGTTCGGCCCATGCTGCGCTTCGAGCTCGACGACCTCACCCGCCCGGCCGTCGTCGCGCTGCTGGAGGAGCACCTGGCGGACATGTACGCCAGCTCGCCGGCCGAGTCGGTGCACGCGCTCGACCTCGACGCGCTGCGAGCGCCCGGCATCGCGTTCTGGACCGCCTGGGAGGGCGAGGAGCTGCGCGGGAGCGGGGCCCTGAAGACGCTCGACGGTGCGCGGGTCGAGCTGAAGTCGATGCGCACGACACCCGGCGCACGCGGCCGGGGCGTCGGGGCGGCGATGCTCGACCACCTCCTCGCGGAGGCCCGCCGGGTGGGCGCCCGCACCGCACTGCTGGAGACCGGGAGCCAGGACTTCTTCGCCCCGGCCCGCCGGCTGTACGAGCGGGCCGGGTTCGTCGTACGCGAGCCGTTCGACGACTACGTCGAGGATCCCAACAGCGTCTTCATGGAGCTCGCGCTCGACTGAGCGATCCGCACGCCGGTCAGGGTCCGGTGCTCCCCGCCGCACCCGCACCGCCACCGCACCAGGATCACGCCCGGCTCGAGGTTCGTGACGTCGCGGACGTCGTGGTGACTGACCAGGGTCGGAGCACCCGAGCGCGGGCACGTCCACGAGGCCATCACGACGGGCTCCCCGCCAGCAGCGCCGGACCCGCCCGCCGCACCGAGGCGGCCTCCAGCCGGGCGGCGAACCACGGCACCGTCCGCTGCACCAACGGCCCGATCGCCAGCGCCTCCAGCGCCGTGCCGATCCCGACCTGCCCGCCGAGCAGGAAGCCGGCGACCAGCACCGTGAGCTCGACCGAGGTCCGCGCCCAGCCCAGCCGCCAGCCCAGCCGGGCGTGCAGGCCGGTCATCAGGCCGTCGCGCGGGCCGGGACCGAGTCGCGGCGCGAGGTAGAGGCCGGTGGCGACCGCGAGCAGGCCGATCCCGGCACCGAACAGCAGCAGCCGCGCGGCCACCTCCGTCGGCGCCGGGATCAGCCACAGACCCACGTCGGCCGCGGGACCGATCAGGAGGACGTTGAGCACCGTCCCCACGCCGGGCCGCTGGCGGAGCGGCCACCAGAGCAGCAGCACGCCGAGGCCGATGAGGTCCGTCACGACGCCGAACGACATCCCCGTCGTCCGGGAGACCCCCTGGGCGAGGACCGACCAGGGGTCGAGGCCGATGTGGGCTCGCACGATCATGGCGATCGAGAGACCGTAGAGGACAAGTCCGGTCAAGAGCCACGCCATCCGGCGCATCGTCGTCGTGAGGCTGTGTTCGATCACTCGTCAAGCCAATCTCAAGGCCACTTGAGCGACAAGAGGCCAATCTGCGTAAAGTGGCCTCATGATTCGTGGACGACTGGCCGCATCGACGCTCGGGGACCTTCTCGGCGACTGGCGACGCGACGGGACGGGCGGGCTGCCGGCGTACGAGGCCCTGGCCGAGCGCATCCGGCTGCTGCTCATCGACGGCCGCATCTCCGCCGACGTGCGACTGCCGTCCGAGCGCGAGCTCTCCGAGCGCCTCGACCTCTCCCGCACCACCATCACGGCGGCCTACCGCCAGCTGCGCGACAGCGGCTACGCGCGAGCCGTCCAGGGCTCCGGCACGACCACGACCCTCCCCCTCGCCCGCCCGCCGGCGACGGCGCCGCGGTCGCAGGTCATCGACCTCACCATGGCCGCCCTGCCGGCCACCAGCCTCCTGCCCGCCGCGGCCGCGCTGGCGACCGAGGAGCTGGCGGCTCACTACGACACCCCCGGCTACCAGCTCATCGGCGTCCCCGCGCTGCGCGAGGCGATCGCCGAGCGCTACACCGCGCGCGGCCTGCCGACGGACCCCGAGCAGATCCTGGTCACCAGCGGCGCCCAGGGCGCGATCACCCTGCTGTCGCGCACCTTCGTGACCAGGGGCGACCGGGTCTTCGCCGACAGCCCCAGCTATCCCCACGCGTACGACGCGCTGGCATCGGCCGGGGGTCGGATCGTGACCTCCCCCGTGACCCCGGAGGACGGCTGGGACACCGCCTCGCTCGCCGCGACGATCGGGCGCACCAACCCGTCCCTCGCCTACGTGATGCCCGACTTCCACAACCCGACGGCCCGGTCGATGACCCTCGACGACCGTCACGAGCTGCTCCACGCCGTCGCCAAGGTCGACACCCTCCTGATCGCCGACGAGACCACCGGCGAGCTCGACATCGACCGCCGCGAGCACTACGGGCCGCTCGCGACCCTGGCGGGCGAGCACGGCGCCCGCGTCGTGCACATCGGGTCGGCCAGCAAGCTGCTCTGGGGCGGGCTGCGGATCGGCTGGATCCGGGCGTCGGCCGACATCCTCGGCCGGGTGGCGGCCGTCCGGCCGGCTCACGACCTCGGCAGCCCGGTCTGGGAGCAGCTCGTCGCGGCGCACCTCGTACGGCGGAGCGGCGAGGCGATCGAGGAGCGCCGTAGCCAGCTCCGCGAGCGGCGCGGCGCCCTCGCCGACGCGCTCGCGCGCCACCTCCCCGACTGGGAGATGCCCGAGCGGCTCGAGGGCGGGCTCGCGGCATGGGTGAGGCTGCCCGCGCCGGTCAGCTCGCAGGTCACCCTCGCCGCCCGCGCGCACGGGATCCACCTGACCGCGGGCCCGCGATTCGGCATCGACGGCGCCTACGAGCGACGACTGCGCTTCCCTCTGACCTCCCCTGCGACCCTGACCCAGGCGGTCGCGATCCTCGGCGAGCTCTGGCCGACCGTCGCCGACACCACGCCCCTGCGACTCACCACCAGCGAGCCGTCGGTCTGAGCGCATTCAGCGCGAGTCGGCGAACTGCTGAGTGCCCAGCACGGCGAGCAGCCGGAGCTTCTCCTCGTCCTCGCTGTGCGGCGCCGCGGTGAGGACCAGCAGCGCCTGCGACTGGTCCTCGGTGAAGAGGACCTGGCAGTCCAGCTCGATCGGGCCGAGCTGCGGGTGCACGAGCACCTTGTGGTCCTCGAAGCGACGCGCGACCTCGTGGGTCTCCCACAGCGTCGCGAACTCCGGGCTCAGCCGCTGCAGCTCGCGCACCAGCTCGCCCGCCCGCGAGGAGGATCCCATGACGCCGTACGCCGCGCGGAGCGATGCGACCTGCGCCCGGCTCTGCCGCCCCCGATCGTCCTCGGGATAGCGCAGGCGCTCGGTGTCCGGACGGGTGAACCAGCGGTAGATCTCGCTGCGCTCCCAGCCGGAGTAGCCCGAGTGGTCGCCGAAGAGCGCCCGCGCGGGGCCGTTCGCGACGAGCCGCTCACCGAGCCGGTCGATCACCATGGCCGGGGTGTCGGCGAGGCGGTCGAGGACGCGCAGCAGCGCCGGGGCGACGTACTCCCCCGCGCTCATCCGGTCCGGCGCGCTGTGTCCGGCGACACGATAGAGGTAGTCGCGCTCGTCCGGCGTGAGCCGCAGGGCCCGCGCGATCGCGGCGAGCATCTGGGTCGACGGCTGCGGGCCGCGCCGCTGCTCGAGGCGGGTGTAGTAGTCGGTCGACATCGCCGCCAGCGCGGCCACCTCCTCGCGCCGCAGCCCGGGAGTGCGCCGCCGCGACCCGGTCGGCAGCCCGACGTCGACGGGCCGCAGCGCCTCACGGTGGCGCGTCAGGAAGTCGGCGAGGGCGGAGCGGTCCATGTCGCCATCCTCCCCGAGCCCCGCCCGCGCAGCCACGGACCGCCGATCCCCCGATGAGCCGTCTCTGCCTCGCCTCCCCGCGGACGGGCACGGTGGAGGCATGGACATCACCGGCAACACCATCTTCATCCCCGGCGCCACCAGCGGCATCGGGCTCGCCCTCGCGGTCGCCCTCGCCGACCGCGGCAACACCGTGATCGTCGGCGGCCGCCGCGCCGAGCTCCTCGACCAGATCGCCGCGGAGCACGGCCTCGACACCGTGCGGATCGACACCGCCGACGCGGCCTCCATCGCCGAGGCCGCCGCGGCCGTCGTCGAGCGGCATCCCGACCTCAACGTCCTCGTCACGATGGCCGGCATCATGCGCCCCGAGGACTGGACGACGCCGTACGGCGACGGCGACGGCCAGGGGTTCGTCGCCCATGCCGAGCAGACCGTCACCACCAACCTGCTCGGACCGATCCGTCTCATCGGCGCCTTCATCGAGCACCTGCTCGCCCAGCCGCGCGCCACGATCATGACCGTCTCGTCCGGCCTGGCCTTCGCCCCGCTGAGGATCACGCCGACCTACAACGCGACCAAGGCCGCGATCCACATGCTGAGCGAGTCGATCCGTCTCCAGCTGGACGGCACCTCGGTCGAGGTCGTCGAGCTGGAGCCGCCGGCGGTGAGGACCGACCTGATGCCGGGCCAGAGGGAGAGCGACGTCGCGATGCCGCTCGAGGACTTCGTCGCCGAGGTGGTCGGGCTGATCGAGGAGCAGCCCGACGCCCGCGAGATCCAGGTCGAGAACGTGAGGTTCCTGCGCTACGGCGAGGCGCGCGGCGACTACGACCAGGTGGTCGCCACGCTCAACCGGCTCGACCCGCACTGAGGACCATGCCTCGATGACATGTCCCCAGGGCTCGCACGCTGCGCGACCCCTGGGGACATGTCATCTAGCCTGCGGGCATGTCGCTCGACCTCGCTCGCGCCCACCTCGCCCGCCACGGCCTGGCCGAGCGGATCATCCTGACGGAGGAGTCGGCGGCGACCGTCGAGCTGGCCGCGGCCGCGCTCGGCGTCGAGCCGGCGCGCATCGCCAAGACGCTGAGCTTCCGGGGCACCGAGCCCGGGACGGCGATCCTCGTCGTCCTGGCAGGCGACGCGCGGCTCGACAACGGCGCGTTCAAGGCGACCTTCGGGCTCAAGGCCCGGATGCTCGGCGGCGACGAGGTCGAGCGCCTCACCGGCCATGCCCCGGGCGGCGTCTGCCCGTTCGGCAACCCGGACACCGCGACGGTCCACCTCGACGAGTCGCTGCGGCGCTTCACCAGCGTCCTCCCCGCCTGCGGAAGCCCGAACTCCGCCATCGAGCTCACGCCGGCGCAGCTCGAGGAGATCACGGGCCACCGCGGCTGGGTCGACGTCAGCGCCCGATCTCCGCGGTGAGCGCGCCGGTCGCGGCGACCAGGTCGGCGGGGGCGAGCTCGAGGTCGAGTCCGCGGCGGCCGCCGCTGACGAAGATCGTGTCGTACGCCGTCGCCGACTCGTCCAGCACGGTCGGGTGCGCGCGCCGCTGGCCGATCGGCGAGATGCCGCCCGCGACGTAGCCGGTGGCGCGCTCGGCCGCCGCCACCTTGGCCATCACCGCCTTCGACCCGCCGAGCGCCCGCGCGAGCGCCTTGAGGTCGAGCTGGCCGGACACCGGCACGATCCCGACGCAGAGCCGCCCGTCCACCGAGGCCATCAGCGTCTTGAACACCCGCCCCGGAGCGACGCCCAGCGCCGACGCCGCCTCGAGCCCGTACGACGTCGCGCGCGGGTCGTGCTCGTAGGGATGCAGCGTGAAGGCGATCCCCGCGGCGGACAGGGCGACCGTCGCCGGCGTACCTCCAGCCTGCCTCCTCGACACCCTCGCCACGGCGTCGCAGACTACGCGGCGCCGTCGAGCACGGCGCGGTTGTGCCGGTAGCCGACCGTCTCGTAGCCGATCACCGTGATCCACGGGGTCACCGCCAGCACCGCGAGCGCCCAGGCGAGCTCGACGCCGGACGCCGCGAGCACGAGCGAGAGCGCGATGGTCACCGCGGACGCGCCGATGAGGACGAGATGGAACGGGTCGAAGGAGCGGGAGAAGACCGCGTAGAGCACGTAGAGGAACAGCAGGTAGACCGCCGTCGGGATCGCGGCCGTCGCGACGGTGGCCACGAGCGAGGTCTCGCTGTGATGCTCCAGGAAGTACGCCGCGACGTGCAGTCCCGCGCCGACCGCCACGATCGCCCCGAAGAGGAGGATGTGGCCGTAGCCCCAGCCGAAGGAGCGCTCCCGCCACGCGGTGAGGATCTCGGCGTGCGGGATGGCGTAGTAGGTCCACCACAGCCCGAAGATGAGCGCCGTGCCGACCAGCGCGAGGAGGCCGACGTCGAGGGACAGGCCCTCCTCCTTCGCCAGCGCGGTCAGGCTCGCCATCGTGCCCAGCAGTCCCTCGCCGAGCGCGATGATCACCATCAGCCCGTAGCGCTCCGCGATGTGGCCGGGGTGCCACGGCGTGCCGCCGTAGCGGCGCTCCGCCACCACGGGTCCGCCGACCTCGATCGCCATCGGCACGACCATCAGCGCGAAGGTCGGCCCGATGCCGAGGTCGGCGGCGGCGAGCAGGCACCACAGCACCTGCGAGGCCACGATGGACGCGATGTAGACCCGGTGCGCCGGGCGTCGCGCGGCGTCGTTCCGGCCGGCGCGCCACCACTGGAGCACCATGGCGATCCGCATCACGACGTACCCGAGCACCATGACGTCGTTGTCCAGGGTCTCGGCGTGCTCCTCGACCGAGGCGAACATCGCCGGAAGCCCGAGCGCGAAGACCAGCACGCCGACCATCTGGAGCATGGTGGTCAGGCGGTAGATCCAGTCGTCGGTGTCGTACGCCGAGGCGAACCAGGTGAAGTTGATCCAGGCCCACGCGACCCCGAAGGTGGCGAAGCAGAAGCCGGCCAGCGCCGCGCCGGTGTGGCCCTCGGCCAGGCCGTGGGCGAGCTCGTCGGCCGCCGTGCCGAAGGCGACGACGAAGGTCAGGTCGAAGAGCAGCTCCAGCGGGGTGGACGCCCGCTCGTGCTCGGCCGGGTCGCGCCCCACCATCCGAACCGCCCAATGCTGCACCGTCGCGTCCGTCATGAGGGACAGCATCCCGCCTTGAACAAGCCACCACCACATGTGACGCTGGTCACATGACGATCAGCGCGTCCTCCCCGATGCCGTCGTACGACGTCGGCGAGAGCTCCACCCCCCTCCTGGACGAGACGATCGGCGCCGCGCTCGAGCGCACGGTGGCGACCCATCCCGACCGCGAGGCCCTGGTCGAGGTGGCGTCGGGCCGGCGCTGGACCTGGCGCGAGCTCAACGAGGACGTCGACCACCTCGCCCGCGGTCTCCTGGCGGAGGGGGTCGAGAAGGGGGACCGGATCGGGATCTGGGCGCCCAACTGCGCCGAGTGGACCCTCGTGCAGCTGGCCACCGCGAAGATCGGCGCGATCCTGGTCAACGTCAACCCGGCGTACCGGAGCCACGAGCTCGACTACGTCGTGAACCAGTCGGGGATGCGGATGCTGCTGTGCGCGACGCGGTTCCGGGACAGCGACTACGCGCGGATGACCCACGAGATCCGCGCGACCGCCCCGGCGCTGCGGCAGGTGATCTTCATCGACGGTCCCGACTGGGAGCACCTCGTGACCGAGGGCGAGGAGATGCCCCGGCACGCGCTCGAGGAGCGGATGAGCCACCTGGAGCCGGGCGACGCGATCAACATCCAGTACACCTCGGGCACCACCGGCTTCCCCAAGGGCGCCACGCTCAGCCACCGCAACATCCTCAACAACGGGTACTTCACGACCGAGACGATCGGCTTCACCGCCGACGACCGGCTCGTGATCCCGGTGCCCTTCTACCACTGCTTCGGCATGGTGATGGGCACGCTCGGCTGCGTCACCCACGGCGCGACGATCATCGTCCCGGGCCCGGCGTTCGACGCCGCCACCACGCTGCGGAGCGTCGTCGAGGAGCGGGCGACCGCGCTCTACGGGGTGCCGACGATGTTCATCGCGGAGCAGAGCCTGCCCGACTTCGGCGACTACGACCTGTCGACGCTGCGCACCGGCATCATGGCCGGCTCGATCTGCCCGGTCGAGGTGATGAAGCACTGCGTCAACGACATGCACATGGACGAGGTGTCGATCGCCTACGGCATGACCGAGACGTCGCCGGTGTCGTGCCAGACCCGCGCCGACGACGACCTCGACCGGCGTACGACGACGATCGGCCGGGCCGCGCCCCACGTCGAGATCAAGATCGTCGACCCCGCCGGCGAGACGGTGCCACGTGGGGAGACCGGGGAGTTCTGCACCCGCGGCTACTCGGTGATGCTCGGCTACTGGGACGACCCGGAGAAGACCGCCGAGGCGATCGACGCCGACGGCTGGATGCACACCGGCGACCTGGCGGTGATGCGGGAGGACGGCTACTGCACGATCGTCGGGCGGATCAAGGACCTCGTCATCCGCGGTGGGGAGAACATCTACCCGCGCGAGATCGAGGAGTTCCTCTACACCCATCCCGACGTCGAGGACGTCCAGGTCGTCGGCGTACCCGATCCGAGGTACGGCGAGGAGCTGTGCGCCTGGCTCCGGATGCGCGCCGGGCGGCCTCCGCTCGACGCCGACGCGGTGCGGGCCTTCTGCGAGGGGCGGCTGGCGGGCTACAAGATCCCGCGCTACGTGCGGATCGTCGAGGAGTTCCCGATGACGGTGACCGGCAAGATCCGCAAGGTCGAGATGCGCGAGGTCAGCGCGAGGGAGCTCGGCCTGGCCTGAGCCCCGCGCGCCTGCCAGAGTGAGTCCCGTGACCGGCACCGTCAGCGACACCTGGCGCCTCGACCATCCGTGGGCGCACGTCTACTCCTTCGGCATGGGCCACCCGGCGCTCGCCCGGACCGCCGGCGTGGTGGGCTTCGGCACCAGCTTCGACGGCCTGTACGACGCCATCGACTCCCTCGCGCACGTCCCGGCCGGAGGCACCGTCCTCGACGTCCCGTGCGGGTCGGGGATCGCGCTGCGCGGCGTCGACCCCGCCGCGGGGCTCCGCTACCTCGCCTGCGACATCTCCCCCGCCATGCTGCGCCGGACCCGGCGCGCGGCCGAGCGCCGCGGCATCGCGATCGAGACCCTGGAGGGCGACGTCGCCGACCTCCCGCTCGAGGACCGCTCGGTCGACCTGACCCTCAGCCTCACCGGGCTGCACTGCTTCCCCGACCCGGGCGCGGCTGTCCGCGAGATCGCCCGGGTCACCGCCGACAGGATCGAGCTCACCTGGCTGCGCTCGGACGCCGGCCTGCGCTACCGGCCGATCCTCGTCGCCGGCCGCGCCGGCGGCCTGGTCGGCCCGTCGGCCACCGTGCTCGAGGTGACCGGCTGGCTGCGCGCCGCGGGGTTCGTGAGCTACGCGGTGACCGAGGGCGCGTTCGCCTACCTCTCCGCCCGCCGCCCCTGACCCGACTGGGGCCTCCCCTCACACCGACTGGGGCCTCCCCTCACACCGACTGGGGCCTCCCCTCACACCGACTGGGGCCTCCCCTCACACCGACTGGGGCTCAGAGCCCGAACAGCCGGGCCGCGTTGCCCCTCAGCGCCCCGCGCACCCAGGCATCGCCCAGGTCGAGCCGCGTCACCGCCTCGAGGGCATGGAGATACGGATAGGGGATGTTGGGGAAGTCGCTGCCGAAGAGGATCCTCTCGCCCAGGTCGGCCAGCCGCGGACGGAGCTCGCGCGGGAAGGGCGCCAGGGCCTCGGTGAAGTCGGTGAACGCCATCGTCGTGTCGAGGTGGACGCCGTCGTACGCGTCGGCGAGGCCGAGGAAGTCGGCGTACTCCGGAAGGCCCATGTGCGCGACGATCAGCCGCAACCGCGGATGGCGGCCCAGCAGCGTCCGGATCCGCTCGGGTCCGGTGAAGCGACCCGGAGCCGGGCCCGATCCGCAGTGGATGAGCACGGGGACGCCGGCGTCCTCGATCAGCCCCCACACCCCGTCCAGCGCCGGATCGTCGGGCGGGAAGTCGCTCACCTGCACGTGGATCTTGAAGATCCGCGCGCTCGACGCGAGCGCCAGGCCGACGTACTCCTCCGCGGAGGGCTCGGGATAGAACGTCGCGGTGAGGAGGCACTCCGGCGTGCGGGCGGCGAAGTCGCGCGCCCAGGAGTTGAGCCACGCCGCCATGTCCGGGCGGTGCGCGTAGATCATCGAGGTGAATCGCTCGACGCCGAAGCCGCGCAGGAGGGCGACGCGCTCCTCCTCCCCCGTGCGGTAGGTGATCGGCCACGCCAGGCCGGTCATCGGGCCGACGGCGTCGAAGTAGTCCCACACCTTGGCCAGGACATTGGCCGGCATGAAGTGGGTGTGGACGTCGACGAGGCCGGGGAGGCCCAGCCCGGCGGTCACGGCCCGGACCCGCTCGGCCTCGTCGCTCGGTGTCACGGGGCCACCCTAGTGACGCGCGGGCGCCCTCACGCCGGGTCGTAGCCCCCGGCGGCGATGTCCTCGAGAAGCGTCGGACCGCCCGGGGCCCAGCCGAGCGCCGCGCGCGTGATCGCGCTCGACGCGCTGAGGTCCATGGCGAAGAACCGGCCGACGAAGCCGAAGTGGCCGATCGCCTCGTCGGGCGCGATCGCGGCGACGGGCAGACCCAGCCGCTCGCCGATCGCCTCGGCGATCAGGCGCGTCGGGATCGCCTCCTCTCCCACGGCATGGAGCCGCGTGCCGGCCGGCGCGCTCTCCAGCCCGAGCCGGACGAGCCGCGCCGCGTCGCCGCGGTGGACGGCCGCCCACGCGTGCTCCCCGTCGCCCACGTACGCCGACACGCCGGTCCGCCGCGCGGCCTGGGCGATCAGCGCGACGAACCCGTGGTCGCCGATCCCGTGGACGGTCGGCGCGAAGCGGGCGGCGATGGCGCGGACGCCCTGGCCGGCGAAGTCGAAGGCCCGGTTCTCCCCGCCGCCACGCGGGGCGTCGGGGCCCACGGAGGGGTTGGCGTCGTTCTCGGTCGCGGGCCGGCCGGGGGCGAGGCCCGCGACGCCGGAGGAGACGACGAGCGGCCGGCCGGTGCCCGCGAGCGTCTCGGCCAGGGCCTCGATCGAGGCGCGCTCGGCCCGGTTGGAGGCCGCCGGGTCGGACCAGTCGTGCTTGTTGGCCAGGTGGATCGTGCCGTCGGTCTGCGCCGCTCCGCGGCGCAGCGAGTCGAGGTCGTCGAGGTCGCCGCGGAGGACGTCGGCGCCGTTGGCGGCGACGACCTCCGCGGCGGCGTCGGAGCGGACCAGGCCGAGGACCTGGTGGCCGTGGGCGAGGAGCTCGTCGACGACGGCGGAGCCGATCCAGCCGCTGGATCCGGTGACGAATACGCGCATGGGTGATGCCTCTCGTGCTGATGTCCTACTGATGTCAGTTCCTGACATCGACGGTAGCACTTCATGTCAGAGACTGTCATCACCTAGGATGCCGACCATGGCCCGATGGCAGTCCGGATCCCGCGAGCGCCTCGCCGAGGCGGCACTGCGGCTCTTCGCGACCCAGGGCTTCGAACGCACCACCGTCGCCGAGATCGCCACCGAGGCGGGCCTGACCGAGCGCACCTTCTTCCGCTACTTCGCGGACAAGCGCGAGGTGCTCTTCGCCGGCTCGGAGCGCTTCGAGGCCGGCTTCCTCGACGGCGTCGCCGCCTCGGGGGCGACGACGCCGATGGCGCTCGTGACGGCGTCGCTCCGGCAGGCCGCCGAGTTCTTCACGGAGGACCGGCGGGCGTGGTCGCGCTCGCGTGCCGTCGTAGTCGCGGCGAATCCGGCCCTGCAGGAGCGCGAGCTGCACAAGATGGGCGGAGTCGTCGAGACGTTGACGGCCGCGCTCGTCGAGCGCGGCGTCGACGCGGTGACGGCGGGGCTCGCGGCCGAGACCGGGGTCAGCGTCTTCCGCCGGGCGTTCGCCGCCTGGATCGCCGAGGGCGAGAGTCGCCCCTTCGCCGAGCTCCAAGACGAGCTGCTCACCCGTCTCCAGGCGCTGCTCGGCTCACCCTGACCACTAGCCTCAGGAGCGTGGAGCTGCATCCGACGCGCCGCTCCAAGGCGCTCGAGTACGCCGGCTACGACCCGGCCACCGGGACCCTGCGCGTCCGCTTCCGCCGGGGCGGCGTCTACGACTACCTCGACGTGCCGCCCGAGGTGTTCGAGGCGCTGATGACCTCGGCCCACCCCTGGACCGAGTGGCGCGAGCACATCACGTCGACCTACGCCTACCGCCGCGTCGACGGCTGACCCCGCGGCCCGCGCGCCCCGGCCACCGGCCCCGAGAGCCGGCGTGGCGGTCCCGGGCGGGAGCAGTGCCTCGTCATGGCGACATCTCCGCGTAACACGATCTGCGTATCATGAACTGATCAGTTCACCATACGAGGAGAGACCATGAGCCGCACCGTGCTCACCGACGGCCGCCCGAACGGCCGGACCGAGACCCAGAGCATCGTCGTCGAGGGCGGTCGCATCGCCGAGGTGCTCGACGCTCCCCCGGCCCCGCAGCCGGGCGAGACGCGCATCGACCTCGGCGGCGAGATCGTGCTGCCGGGCTTCGTCGACGGGCATGCCCACATCGACAAGAGCCTCTGGGGCGAGCCGTGGGTGCGTCGCACCTCCGAGGAGATCTCGATGCGCCAGATGTTCGAGGACACCCTGACCGACTGGCAGGAGACCACGACTCCGTGCGCGGTGCGCGCGGCGAGGTTCCTCGGCGAGTGCGTCCGCCAGGGCACGACGAGCGTGCGCACGCTCGTCGACGTCGCCCCGCAGATCGGACTCGCCGGCGTCGACGACGTGCTGAAGGTCAAGGAGGCCTTCGGCCCAATGGTCGACCTGTCGGTCGTCGCCTTCGCCCAGCTCGGCCTGCTCAGCAACCCCGGCACCGCCGAGCTCCTCGACGAGGCCCTCTCCCGCGGCGGCCTCGACGGCGTCGCCGGCCTCGACCCCGCGAACATCGACGGCGACGCCGGCAGGTCCCTCGACGCCGTCTTCGGGCTGGCCGCCAAGCACGGAGTCGCGGTGGACTTCCACCTCCACGAGTCGGGCGAGCTCGGCCGCTGGCTCATCACCCAGATCGCCGATCGCGCCCGCGAGCACGGCATGGAGGGCAGGGTCTCGCTCTGCGACGTCTTCAGCCTCGCCGACGCCTCCCCCGACGAGCTCGACCGCACCGGCGCGGTCCTGGCCGAGGCCGGGATCGCCGTCGCGGTCGGCGTCCACGGCCTGCTCCCGGTCCCCGACGTCCGCCGGCTGCACGCACTCGGGGTCCCGATGTGCCTCGGCTCGGACTCCTCCCGCAGCCGCTGGTCGCCGTGGGGCGAGGGCGACATCCTCTCGCGCGCGACCTTCCTCGCCTACAAGTCCTACTTCCGCCGCGACGACGACCTCGAGTTCGCGCTCTCGATGGGCACCTCGCTCGGCCGCGACGCCCTCGGCCTGGAGCCGTGCGACCTCGCCGCCGGCGACCCCGCCGACCTCGTCGTGCTGCCCGGCCAGGCGCTCGGCGAGATCGTCGTCGTGCCGCCGCGGCGCACTCTGGTGATGAAGAGCGGCGAGATCGTCGCCCGCGACGGCGCGCTCCTCCACACGCCGGTCCTCGGCGACTGAGCCGAGGGTCGGTCGTGGCTCCGTCCGGCCTCGCGTCGTACCGCCTCCGCGGCGCGCGGCTGTCCGGAGCCGGCGACGAGC
>NZ_JASGDD010000139.1:0-3513 GCF_047607365.1 Nocardioides sp.
CGCGTGGCGGGCCCTCGGGCTCGACCTCGAGCCGGACCTGCCGCTGCCGCCCGACGCGGCCGCGGTGGCGCTGACCGACCGCGAGCGCGGAGGCGTGGATCCGGCCGACGGCCGCCTGGTCTTCGCCGCCAAGGAGTGTGTGCACAAGGCGATCCACCCGCTGACCGGGATCTGGCTGGAGTTCGACGAGGTCGAGATCGCTCTCGACCTGACGGGGGACCCGAGCGCTCCCGCGAACGGCGAGGGAGCGTGGACGCCGCGGCCGCTCAGCGATCAGGCGCGCCGCGCCCTGGCGGGCGTGGAGCCGGTGGGCCGCTGGCAGCGGTCGCCGGCCGGCTGGCGGGTGGTGCTGGGGCTGCGCTCAGCCTGAGGTGAGCCTGTTCACCGCGGCGTCGAGGGCAGCCTCCGCCGGCGCTCCGGCTACTTGTTCGCCTTGCGTAGACGGCTCGCGACCTTGGCGCGGGCGTTGGCGTCGAGCTCCACCTTGCGGATGCGGACCATCTCCGGCGTGACCTCGACGCACTCGTCGTCGCGGCAGAACTCCAGGCACTGCTCCAGCGAGAGCTCCTTCGGCGGGGTCAGCTTCTCGAAGTTGTCCGACGTCGCGGAGCGGATGTTGGTCTGCTGCTTCTCGCGGGTGATGTTGACGTCCATGTCGTCGGCGCGGGAGTTCTCGCCGACGATCATGCCCTCGTAGACCTCGGTGCCCGGCTTCACGAAGAGCGTGCCGCGCTCCTGCAGCGACGTCATCGCGTGCGCGGTGGCGGCGCCGGAGCGGTCGGCGACGAGCGAGCCGTTCTGGCGGGCGCGGATCTCGCCGGCCCACGGGGTGTAGCCCTCGGAGATCGAGGACGACATGCCGGTGCCGCGGGTCTCGGTGAGGAAGTCGGTGCGGAAGCCGATCAGGCCGCGGGCGGGGACGACGAACTCCATCCGCACCCAGCCGGTGCCGTGGTTCGTCATGTTCTCCATCCGCCCCTTGCGTACGGCGAGGAGCTCCGTGATCGCGCCGAGGAACTCCTCGGGCGCGTCGATGGTGAGGCGCTCGAGCGGCTCGTGCACCTTGCCGTCGATCTCCTTGGTGACCACCTGCGGCTTGCCGACGGTCAGCTCGTAGCCTTCGCGGCGCATCTGCTCGACGAGGATCGCGAGCGCCAGCTCGCCGCGGCCCTGGACCTCCCAGGCGTCGGGGCGCTCGGTGGGCAGCACGCGCAGCGAGACGTTGCCGATCAGCTCGGAGTCGAGCCGGTCCTTGACCATGCGGGCGGTGACCTTGGCGCCCTTGACCTTGCCGACCATGGGCGAGGTGTTGGTGCCGATCGTCATCGAGATGGCGGGGTCGTCGACGTGGATGAGCGGCAGCGCGACCGGGTTCTCCGGGTCGGCCAGCGTCTCGCCAATCATGATCTCCGGGATGCCCGCCACGGCGACGATGTCGCCCGGGCCGGCGATCTCGCCGGGCTCCCGGTCAAGCCCCTTGGTGATGAGGAGCTCGGTGATCTTGACGTTCTTGACCGCGCCGTCGCGGGTCATCCACGCGACCTGCTGGCCCTTCTTGAGGTAGCCCTGGTGGATGCGGACCAGCGCCAGGCGGCCGAGGAAGGGAGACGCGTCGAGGTTGGTGACGTGCGCCTGGAGCGGGGCGCCCTCGTCGTACTCCGGAGCGGGGATGGTGTCGAGGATCGTCTTGAAGAGCGGCTCGAGGTTGTCGCCGCCGGGCAGGGTCGCGTTCTCCGGCTTGGTCAGCGAGGCGATGCCCGCCTTGCCCGAGGCGTAGACGACCGGGAAGTCGAGCGCGTCCTGGCTGTGGGAGTCGTCGAGCAGGTCCATGAACAGCTCGTAGGTCTCGTCCACCACCTCGTCGATCCGGGCGTCGCCGCGGTCGACCTTGTTGACGACGAGCACGACCGGCATGTCGGCGTTGAGCGCCTTGCGGAGCACGAACCGCGTCTGCGGCAGGGGCCCCTCGGAGGCGTCCACGAGGAGCACGATCCCGTCGACCATCGACAGGCCGCGCTCGACCTCGCCGCCGAAGTCGGCGTGGCCGGGGGTGTCGATGATGTTGATGGTCATGCCACCCTCGGGCGCGTAGGCGCCGTTGTAGTGGATCGCGGTGTTCTTCGCGAGGATCGTGATGCCCTTCTCGCGCTCGAGGTCGCCGGAGTCCATGACGCGGTCGTCGACGCCCGCCTCCATGGCGTGCGCGCTGAACGCCCCACCCTGCTTGAGCATGGCGTCGACCAGGGTGGTCTTGCCGTGGTCGACGTGGGCGACGATGGCGACGTTGCGGAGATTGGCCTTCACAGGACCGAGAGCGTAGTCAGCGCACGCCCGATGCCTCGCATCGGCGAACCAAACCTTGGGGTGCGACCCTGACGACAGGCGCCGCCGGAAGGGTCAGCATGCGACCATGCCCCGCTCTGTCTCCCGGACCGCCTCCCGCACCCTCGCTCGCGTCTCGGCCGTGGTCGCCGGCGCCGCGCTGCCCCTGGCCGCGCTGGCTCCCATCGACCTGCCCGCCGCCGCGGCCGAGGACGCGGTCGTCGTCACGCGGCTCGACGACCCGGCGGGCGCCGGCGACTGCCTGTCCGGCGGCGACTGCTCCCTGCGGCAGGCGATCACGGAGGCCAACGGGTCGCGGCCGATCACGCTTCCGGCAGGGACCTACGACCTGACCCTCGGCGAGCTCGACGTCCCTGGCGCCACCGTCCTGGACGGGGCGGGCGCCGACGTCGTCACGATCCGGCAGACCACCGCCGACAGCAGGGTGATCAGCGCCTCCGACACCGTCACGTTGAGCGGGCTGACCCTCACGGGCGGGCACGCGACGTCGTACGGCGGCGGGATCGGCCTCGACGGCCCCGGAACCCTCCAGCTCCACGGTGTCCGGGTCACCGGGAACACGGCCGCGACGAGCGGCGGCGGCATCGGAGGCGACCCGGCGGGGAGGTACTACTCGGTCTACCTCTACTCCTCGACGGTGGACGCGAACACGGCCGGCGGCGACGGGGGCGGCATCGGCGGCGGGAGCATGAACCTCTACCTGCTCAACTCCACGGTCGCCGACAACACCTCCACGGCCGGCGCGGGCGGCGGCGTCTTCCTGCAGACGCTGACGCCGGCGGGCTATGCCTACCCGAGCCGGCTCCAGGCCGTCTTCTCCACCGTGGCGGGGAACACCGCCGGCCGCGGAAGCGCGGTGGGGTTCGACACGGGCACCCAGACGGGCGACGACAGCGGAGGCTCGCTGGAGCTGGTCGCCGCCGCGGTCGCCGGCACCTGCGCGAGGAGTGACGGCAGCACGGCCAAGGCGCTGACGGTCTACACCCGGTCGAGCGTCCTCGACGACGCGACGTGCCCGCTCCAGTCCGGCGACACCACCTCGGCGCTCGTCGCCGACCTCGGGCTCACCGCCCTCGGCGACCACGGCGGCCCGCTGCCCACGAGGGCCCCGCAGGCGGGCAGCCCCCTCATCGACGCGGTCGAGGCCGGCCTCGCCGACTGGGCCGATGA
>NZ_JASGDD010000140.1:0-17629 GCF_047607365.1 Nocardioides sp.
GCCCGCTCCGGCCGCTCCGGCGCCCGCGAAGCCCGCCGCGAAGGCACCGGCTCCCACGCCGTCCGCCTCCGCCCCGGCCCCGGTCGCCAAGCCGCGACCCGACAACACCAAGGCAGCCGAGCCGGCCAAGGGCACCACCAGCCCGGTCCCGAAGGACGCTCCGGCCCCGGCGCCCGTCGCGGCCAGTGACGAGCCCGTCTACACGACCCTGCGCGGCATCCCGGCGGCGACCGCGAAGAACATGGACGTCTCGCTCTCCGTGCCGACCGCCACCTCGGTCCGCAACATCCCGGTCAAGCTGCTCTGGGACAACCGCACGGTGATCAACAACCACCTCGCGCGGGCCCGCGGCGGCAAGGTCTCCTTCACGCACCTCATCGGCTACGCCATCATCCGGGCGATCAAGGCCAACCCGGCGATGAACAACACCTACGCCGAGGTCGACGGCAAGCCCACCCAGGTGACGCCGGCCCACATCAACCTCGGCCTCGCGATCGACCAGCAGAAGCCGGACGGCACCCGGCAGCTCGTCGCCCCGTCGATCAAGGGCTGCGAGTCCATGGACTTCGCGCAGTTCTGGACGGCGTACGAGGACGTCGTGCGCAAGGCGAAGAACAACAAGCTGACGATGGAGGACTACTCCGGCACGACCGTCAGCCTCACCAACGTCGGCGGCCTGGGCACCAACAACTCGGTGCCGCGCCTGATGCAGGGCCAGGCCGCGATCATCGGCGTCGGCTCCATGGACTACCCGCCGGAGCTCCAGGGCGCCTCCGAGGCGCACCTCACCCGCGACGCGGTGAGCCGGATCATGACGATGACGTCGACCTACGACCACCGCGTCATCCAGGGCGCGCAGTCGGGTGAGTTCCTCGCCGCCGTGCACCGCCTGCTGCTCGGCGAGGACGGCTTCTACGACGACATCTTCCGCTCGCTGCGGATCCCCTACATCCCGATCCGCTGGAGCCGCGACGTCTCCACCAGCCACGACGACCAGGTCTCCAAGCAGGTCCGCGTCGGCGAGATGATCAACGCCTTCCGCGTGCGCGGCCACCTCATGGCCGACACCGACCCGCTGGAGTACAAGCAGCGCACCCACCCCGACCTTGAGATCGAGAACCACGGCCTCACGCTGTGGGACCTCGACCGGGAGTTCCCGACCGGCTCGTTCGGCCCGGCCAACAAGCGCTTCCTCAAGCTGCGCGACATCCTCGGCGTGCTCCGCAACGCGTACGTGCGGACCACCGGCATCGAGTACATGCACATCCAGGACCCGGCGCAGCGCGCCTGGATCCAGGAGCGGGTGGAGACGCCGTACGACAAGACGCCGCGCGAGGAGCAGCTCCGCATCCTGCTCAAGCTCAACGAGGCGGAGGCCTTCGAGACCTTCCTCCAGACCAAGTTCGTCGGCCAGAAGCGCTTCTCCCTCGAGGGCGGCGAGACCGCGATCCCGGTCGTCGACGAGATCGCCGAGGCCGCCGCGGAGGCCGGCCTCGAGGAGGTCGCGATCGGCATGGCCCACCGCGGCCGGCTCAACGTGCTGGCCAACATCGTGGGGAAGTCCTACAACCAGATCTTCCGCGAGTTCGAGGGCAACATCGACCCGCGCACGGTCCAGGGCTCCGGCGACGTGAAGTACCACCTCGGCGCCGACGGCATCTTCACCGCGGGCTCGGGCGACACCATCAAGGTCTCGGTGGCGGCCAACCCGTCCCACCTCGAGGTGGTCGACCCGGTCCTCGAGGGCATCGTCCGCGCCAAGCAGGACGTCCTCGACCAGGGGGCCGGCTACCCGGTGCTCCCGCTGCTCATCCACGGCGACGCGGCCTTCGCCGGCCAGGGCGTCGTGGCCGAGACCTTCCAGCTGGGGCAGCTGCGCGGCTACCGCACCGGCGGCACCGTCCACCTCGTGATCAACAACCAGGTCGGCTTCACCACCTCGCCCGGCTCGTCGCGCTCCTCGCTCTACGCGACCGACGTGGCCCGCATGGTGCAGGCGCCGATCTTCCACGTGAACGGCGACGACCCGGAGGCGTGCGTCCGCGCGGCCCGGCTGGCCTTCGACTACCGGCAGGCCTTCCACAAGGACGTCGTCATCGACCTGGTGTGCTACCGCCGCCGCGGCCACAACGAGGGCGACGACCCGTCGTTCACCCAGCCGCTGATGTACGACCTGATCGAGCAGAAGCGCTCGGTCCGCAAGCTCTACACCGAGTCCCTCATCGGCCGTGGCGACATCACGCTCGAGGAGGCCGAGGAGGTCCTGCGCGACTACCAGAGCCAGCTCGAGCGGGTCTTCACCGAGGTGCGCGACGCGGACAAGAAGCCCGAGCAGTGGGAGACCGTGCCGGAGTACCCCGAGAAGGAGGGCACGTCGGAGGCGACCGCCGTCAGCCTCGAGGTGCTCAAGCGGATCGCGGACGCCTACGTCACGCCGCCCGACGGCTTCACCGTCCACCCGAAGGTGATGCCGCAGCTGCAGCGCCGCTCGACGTCGATCACCGAGGGCGGGATCGACTGGGGCACCGGCGAGCTGATCGCCTTCGGGTCGCTGCTGATGGAGGGCCGCCCGGTCCGCCTGGCGGGCCAGGACTCGCGGCGCGGCACCTTCGCCTCGCGCTTCGCCACCATGATCGACCGGGTCAACGCCGACGAGTGGACGCCGCTGGCCTACCTCAGCGACGACCAGGCGAAGTTCTACATCTACGACTCGCTGCTGAGCGAGTACGCCGCGCTCGGCTTCGAGTACGGCTACTCCGTCGCCCGGCCCGACGCGCTGGTGCTGTGGGAGGCGCAGTTCGGCGACTTCGTCAACGGCGCCCAGAGCGTGATCGACGAGTACATCTCCGCGGGCAAGACCAAGTGGGGGCAGGACTCCGGCGTCGTGCTCCTCCTCCCCCACGGCTACGAGGGTCAGGGCGCCGACCACAGCTCGGCGCGCATCGAGCGCTTCCTCACGCTGTGCGCGGACGAGGCCATGGTGGTCGCCCAGCCGTCCACGCCGGCGTCGTACTTCCACCTGCTGCGCCGCCACGCGCTCGGCGAGCTCCACCGTCCGCTCATCGTCTTCACCCCGAAGTCGATGCTGCGCCGCAAGGAGGCGGCCTCGCAGCCCGAGGACTTCACCACGGGCACGTTCCAGGGTGTCATCCCCGACGCGGCGGCCGACGCGAGCAAGGTCACGACGGTGCTGCTCGTCTCGGGTCGCCTGACCTGGGACCTCGTCGTGGAGCGGAAGAAGCGCGAGCGCGACGACGTGGCGATCCTGCGGGTCGAGCAGCTCTACCCGTGGCCGGCCGACGAGATCCGCGAGCAGCTCGCGAAGTACCCTGGCGCGGTCGTGAAGTGGGTGCAGGACGAGCCGGCCAACCAGGGCCCGTGGCCGAGCTTCGCGCTCAACGTGTTCGAGCCGCTGGGCGTCGACGCCGAGCTGATCAGCCGGGTGGCGTCCTCGACCACGGCCGTCGGCACGGTCAAGCGCCACCTCGCCGAGCAGGCCGACCTGCTCGACCGGGCGTTCGGCTGACGCCGACAGCCGGGGCATCGAAGCGCCATGTACTTCACCGACAGGGGCCTGGAGGAGCTCGAGCGGCGGCGGGGTGACGAGGAGGTCACCTTCGCCTGGCTCGCCGAGAGCCTCCAGGCCTTCGTCGACACCCATCCCGAGTTCGAGACGGCGATCGAGCGCCTAGCGACCTGGCTCGCCAGACTCGACGATCCCGACGACTGACCGGGGTCGCGATGGTCTGGACCACCGGGACGAGGGTGCCCACAAACAATGGCCCTTCCGGCAACCCCGTGCGATAGTCCCCTCGGAAGTCTCGGGGCACACCAGCATAAGGAGATCCGGAGATGGACCCCGTACGTCCAACCCGCATCGTCGCGGCGTCGCTGATCACACTCGCACTGGGATCCGTCGGAGCGGTCGTCGTCGCACTCCCGGCACCGGCGGCGGACTCGGGCTACACGCTCAGCGTGGTCGCCGGCCGCGGCCGGGCGGTTCATGCCGGCCCGGCGAGCGAGAGCACGATCGCCGCGACATCGGTGGCCACCGATCCCAGCGGCAACCTCTATGTCGCGGACGCGAACGGCTACGTCGAGAAGGTCACTCCCGGAGGAACACTCTCGGTCCTCGCCGGCAATGGGCGCCCCCCAGAGGACGAGCAGCCCACGCCGGGGCCGGCCACCGGCAACGCCCTCAGCCCGACAGCCGTCGCCGTCGACACGAACGGCAACGTCTACATCGGCGACAGCCGGGGCTACGTCCTCGAGGTCGCTCCCAGTGGAGTCCTCTCCGTCGCCGCGGGCAACGGCGTCTCCGGCGACCCGACGCCCGGGGCGGCCACCAGCAGCCCGCTGGGTCCCCCGAACGGGGTGGCGGTCGATGCCGGCGGGAACCTCTACATCGGCGACTCCAACGGCTACCTGGAGAAGGTCACGCCCAGCGGAATGCTCTCGGTGCTCGCCGGCGACGGCACCTACGCCGCTCCATCACCCGGGCCCGCCGCCGACAGCACCGTACATCCCACAGGCGTCGCCACCGACGCCAGCGGCAACGTCTACGTCGCCGACCTCACCGGGTATGTCGAGAAGATCACGCCCGGCGGAACCCTCTCCATCGTTGCCGGCAACGGCCACACCACGGACGCGACAGGGCCGACGCCGGGGCCTGCCACCGCAAGCGCCGTCACCGCCGGAGGGGTGGACGTCGATGCCGGCGGGGCCCTCTATATCGCCGACGGCCACGGCTACATCGCCAAGGTCACCTCGACCGGCACGCTCTCGGTCATTGCGGGCACCGGCAATGTTGAGCACGGTGGGCCGACGCCCGGGCCGGCGGCCAGCAGCGCTGTTGCCCCGAACGGCGTCGCCCTGGACGGGAGCGGGAACCTGTACGTCGCCGACCTGACGTACGGCTTCGTCGAGAAGGTCACGCCCGGCGGGACCCTCTCGCTGGTCGCCGGGACCGGAAGCCGGAGTGTCGATCCCACGCCCGGCGTCGCGACCGACAGCGTCGTGAGCCCCAACGGCACCGCCGTCGATGCGGCCGGCAACCTCTACATCGCCGACGCGAACGGCTACGTCGCGAAGGTCACCCCCGGCGGCGCCCTCACCGTCGTCGCCGGCAACGGCACCGACGGGAACGCCACGGGCCCGACGCCAGGGCCGGCCACCCAGAGCGCCATGTATCCCAGCGGTGTCGCCGTCGACGCCAGCGGCAACCTCTACATCGCCGACGGATACGGCTGGGTCGAGAAGGTCACGCCCAGCGGAACCCTCTCCGTCGTCGCCGGCAACGGCGAGGCCACCGAATCGACCACCCCGACGCCAGGGCCGGCCACGCAGAGCGGGATGTGGCCCGAGGACATTGCGGTCGACGCCAGCGGCAACCTCTACATCGCCGACGCGCACGGCTACATCGAGAAGGTCACGCCCAGCGGAACCCTCTCCGTCGTCGCCGGCAACGGTGGCTACACCGACACCGGCCCTCCCGCGCCGGGTCCGGCCACGGCCAGCGTCGTGGGCACCTCCGGAGTGGCCGTCGACGCGAGTGGCAACCTCTACCTCGCCGACGGCCGCGGCTACGTCGAGAAGGTCACGCCCGGCGGAATCCTGTCCGTGGTCGCGGGGAACGGCACCGCCGGCGCTCCGACCCCGGGACCTGCCACAGGCAGCGCGATCACGCCCAGCGGCATCGCCGTCGGGACGGACGGCACACTCTACGTCGCCGACGCGAGTGGATACGCGGAGAGCGTCGCCCCCGACGGCACCCTCTCCGTCATCGCCGGAAACGGCGCGGTCGGCCTGCCCACACCCGGTGCCGCCACCGCCAGCGCCCTCGAGCCCTTCGGGATCGCCGTCGACGCAGCCGCCACGGTATACGTGGCCGACAGCCTCGGCATCGACAAGCTCACGCCACCGGACAGGAACACCCCGACGACGCCGGGCGCCTCGACCACGCCGACCACCCCGGCGACGCCGGGCGGCGGGACCACCCAGCCGACCAGCTTCACCGTCACCACACCCGGGCACGGCGCCGGCAAGGCCAAGGTCGGCAAGACCCTGACCGCCACACCGGCCACTCTCTCCCCCACCCCGACCGCCATCAGCTACCAGTGGCGACGCGGCGCCAAGGCGATCAAGAAGGCCACCAAAGCCACCTACAAGCTCACCAAGGCCGACCGGAGGAAGAAGATCTCCGTCACCATCACCTATACCCGCACCGGCCTCCCACCCCTCGTCCAGACCCTCGTCATCGCCAAGAAGGTCAAATAGAGAGCGGACGTCAGGACGGCGCCTCAGAAGCCGTCGAACGTCGACGGTCGCGCGTCGGACTCGTCCGGCAGACCGTCGCCGTCGGAGTCGGGAAGCTGAGTGAGCCGAATCCTCAGAGTTCCGGATCCTGTGCCCGAGGCCATCCAATACGGATCCACGTCCAGATTGGACGTTCCGCAGCCGCAGCCGAACGACTTCTCGAACGTCACGGTTCCGGTCGCGTGATCCCACTCCGATTGTCCGAGCAGTTGTGGAAGCTGATCCACGACCGTGTCGGGGAGGAGACCGGGGGTCAGAGCGACACGGCAACCCGGCGTATCGCCGTCCTCGGAGGGGATGTCAGCCAAGGGGTCGGCATTGTCCGCAGTCGCCCACGGGTAGCTGAGTTTCGTTCCCCAGCCGGTGGTCCGCGCAGGCACGATGCAGTTGTCCCCAGGCGCCACGGGACCTCCATTGGTCGCCGTCACCGACGACTCACCGGACAGGCTGTGGTGGTAACCGGTCGTGTCGTAGAACCAGCGCTGCGAGCCATCGGTCGCGGCCTCGTAGGTGCGCTCCATGTAGTGCGGAGACTCCGAGCCTGGGGGCGTCGTCGGCTCGTACCCGACGAAGGTGCTTGTCGCGTGCCACTCGACGATCCCGGTCCAGTAGCGGCGACGACCCTCGTCGCAGCCGGACGGGAACTTCGCGTCGATCAGGTCGGGCCACGTCTTGTCGATGACATTCCACTCGGGGCCGAGACTCAAGGGGCCACCCCACGCCTTCGCGAACATCCCGACCTTGAGAGCCTTGCCTGCCTTGACCTGCGCGCACGTGGGAGAGTCGTCGTCCTCTGCTGCCCAGTCGACGCTCAACGAGAGCGGCGTGTATATCGCCTGGACACCCGCGATGGCGCCTACCGCCTCCGTTCCCGCCCCCGGCCCGAATCCCACCGACCCGGAGATGGCGATGCTCATGCCGGCCGTGCCCTGGGCGCTGTCGGGTATGTATTCCAAGCTCTCCACCGAGTGCAGGTCGTTCTTTCCGTCGCCCTCACCGAACGCGAAGGACCCTTCGAACCCCAAGGTCGACGCTCCGCCGCCGTGGCCGGCCGAGATGCGGCCGGTGCGCGCCACCTTCGCCGTCAGGGACGCCGTGGCCAGGAACGGGACGCCGTCCACCAGGATCGGCTTCGACACCCACGGTGTGAACCCGAACTCGACACTGCATTCCCCGTCCAGGTCCCAACCGATCTTGTAGTCGATCACGGAGTCCAGCGCCAGCCGGACGTTGCCCTCGACGCCGACCGGAACATCGGGGAAGAAGTCGATCTCCTTCTTCTTCACCGAGTAGTTGAAGTGGTTGCCGGGATCAGGGCTGATCGCGAAGGCCGGCACCATGTCAGCCACGTTCACCGACGCGGTTCCTGAACAGCTCGCTTCCAGGGGGACCGTCGCACTCGCACGACCTCCAGAGATGCCCCTGGGCGTCGCCTCTGCCACCGATCGTGTCGTCGGCACCAGTGTCGTCTCCTCTCCCTCGATCTTGACGTCGGGCGAGACGTAGAGATCGAAGACGTCGTCGAGGCCCGCCTGGGTCAGCCTCACGGTGCGTCCGTCGGCGGAGATCGAGGTGATCGTTCCCACGAACCCACCGGTCACCTCCGCGGAAGGCGGCACGACCAGCGCGTGCCCGAGAACCGGCGTCACTCCGGAGGGCACAGTGGAGACCACCTGCCCCGAGATCAGCCTCGCGCTCACCTGGCCCGGCTGGGCAACGACAGCTCCCTCGGCGCGGATCGCGGCGCCCACGTGGTCCGTCGACGTCGGCGTGGTCAGCGTGGTCAGCACAGGTCCGACCCATCTCCCCTTCACCTTCGTGAACGCACCGAAGGTGTACGTCGCACCGGCGGCCAGGCCTCTTGCGACGACCCGAGTACTGCCGACTGCAGCCGCTCGACCCTTCGATGAACTCGACGGAGCCGCGGTCCCAGCCTGGTAGCGGACTCGTACCCGACTGCTCTTCTTCGGCTTCGTCAACGCGAACGAGACAGCGGTCGAGTCGAGCCCGGTGACCCGCAGCCGAGCCACGGCCACCTTCTTGAAGACGATCCTGACTCTGGTCGTGTGACGAGACTCCACCTTCGCCCTCTTCATCGAGGAGGTCGGCACGTAGAAGTACCCGTTCGCGCTGACCGGCGCCAGCTTCGGCACGTAGGTGCCGGTGCGGACCGACCTGGTGCTCGTTCGGACGCCCCCAGCCGTCGGCTTCGCGAAGGCCAGGCGCTGACGTCCGGAGAACACGACAGTGACTGCCACTCCCCTGGGCGCCACGATCGAGACGCGCATCTGGCCCGGACGAGGGGCCGCTTCCGCTGTCATGGGGAACAGGAACTGGCCGAGGACGAGGCACGAAGCGGCCGCAGCGAGCAGCCTGCCTGCGTTCATGGTCCGTCAGCGTAGTGACGGGATCGCTCAGCACGACGCTTTCTCGGAACTTCGCCTCAGGTGGTCTAGATCGCCGGGGCAGGTTCTGGGACGTAGGTCGGCGACGTCACGTGCGCTGACCGGTTGACCCTCAGTCCAGCGTCAGGACGATCTTGCCGAAGATGTCGCCGGACTCGAGGCGCTCGAAGGCCTGACGGGCGTCGGTCATGGGGATGGTGGAGTCGATCAGGGGCTTGTGACCGGTCGCGTCGAGCAGGGAGACCAGCGACGCCAGCTCGGCGCGAGTCCCCATCGTCGAGCCGATCACCCGCAGCTGCAGGAAGAAGATGTGGGTGAGCATCGCGTCGTCGAGCTTCGGGCCCGACGTGGTGCCGGAGATGACGAGGGCGCCGCCCGGCCGCAGGGAGCGGATCGAGTGCTCCCAGGTGGCCCGTCCGATCGTCTCCATCACGGCGTCGACCTTCGCCGGCAGCCGCTCGCCGCTCGGGAACGCCTCGTGGGCGCCGATCTCGCGGGCGCGCGCCCGCTTCTCCTCGTCGCGCGAGGTCGCGTAGACCCGCAGCCCGGCCGCGCGGGCGAGGACGATGCAGGCGGTCGCGACACCCCCGCCGGCGCCCTGCACGAGCACGCTGTCGCCCGCCTTGAGGCCGCCCTGCGTGAACAGCATCCGGTACGCCGTCAGCCAGGCCGTCGGGAGACAGGCGGCCTCCTCCAGTGAGAACCCCTCGGGCAGCGCGACGACGTTGCTCCGCGGCACCGCGACACGCTCGGCGAAGGTGCCCTGGTGGCGCTCGGAGAGCAGGCTCCGCTTCGGGTCGAGCGTCTCGTCGCCGACCCACGCGGGCGTGGAGATCACCGAGTGGACGAGCACCGGCCGGCCGTCCTCGTCCAGACCTGCCGCGTCGCAGCCGAGGATCATCGGCAGCCGGTCGGCCGGGAGGCCCTGGCCCTTGAGCGACCACAGGTCGTGGTGGTTGAGGCTCGCGGCCCTGACCGTCACGGTCGTCCAGCCCTCGGGCACGGCCGGCTCGGGCCGATCCCCCAGCTCCAGCCCGCTCAGCGGGTCGTCCCAGTCCTGGCTAGCGGCGTAGACGGCGAACACGGGGCCACCCTAGCCATGGCAGTCCCAGCCGCAGCACCACCACCGCCAGGACGTCCGCCTCCGGCACCGCTCCCCGGTGCCGCGAGTCGACGCCCTCGGCGGCGTTGTCCGACAGCAGCCACCAGCCCCGGTCGCGCCGCTCGACCGCCCGCTTGACGGCGACCGTGCCGTCGGCGAAGCGGGCGACCACGACCCGGCCGGGCACCGGCGTGACGGCGTATCGGACGAGGAGCAGATCGCCGTCGTGGAGACCCGGCTCCATCGACCGACCCCTGACCCGCGCGAGTCCCAGCACGGGAGTAGTGTCGCAAGTGCACCCGTCAATCCGAGAGGAACACGTATGTTCTCGCGCTTCGTCCCCTTCGCTCGCACGCTCGAGGTCTCGGCC
Source organism: Nocardioides sp. (assembly GCF_047607365.1). Classification (GTDB taxonomy): domain Bacteria; phylum Actinomycetota; class Actinomycetes; order Propionibacteriales; family Nocardioidaceae; genus Nocardioides. Next base: position 10,193 of record NZ_JASGDD010000140.1, read on the forward strand.
CACTGCGACCTGCCCTGCGGCGTCTACGACCCCGCCCAGGCCCGCATCGAGGCGGAGTCCGTCAAGGCGTGCATCACCAAGGCCAACGCGTCCGACGACGCCGACTTCAAGGCGCGCGCCCTCGCCATCAAGGAGGAGCGCTCCGACCTCGTCAAGCACCACCTGTGGGTGCTGTGGACCGACTACTTCAAGCCCCCGCACTTCGAGAAGTACCCGCAGCTCAACGAGCTGTTCAACACCGCGACCAAGCTCGCCGGCGCCGGCGGCACCAAGGGCAGCTGGGACGAGGCCGTCGCGGACGACCTGCTCTCGAAGATCGACGAGATCGCCGAGATCTTCTGGGAGACGAAGAAGGCGGCCTGAGCTCGTCGCCCGGATGAGCACTCCCGACGTCGAGCTGCGGCTGCCGCCCGGCGGTGCCTACGTGGTCCTGCTGCGCACCCTCACCGCCGGGCTGGCAGCCCGGCTCGACTTCACCCTCGAGGAGATCGAGGACGCCCGAGTCTGCGTCGGCGAGGCCGCCGCACTGGCCCTGGAGGCGGCCTCGCCGGACTCGGACCTGCACACCGCCTTCGACCTGGCCCCGGGCCGGCTCACGATGACGGTGTCGGTCGACGAGAGCGACGGGCCCGCGCCGCTGGACGAGACGTCCTTCGCGTGGACGCTGCTCACGACCCTGGCCGAGGCCACCTGCGTGAGCGAGGACGGCCGGCGCTCGATCACCGTCGTGGCCACGAGCCAGATCGGCAGCCCGTCCCCGGCATGAGCGGCGAGTCCTCCTCGGGATTCGAGGAGGCCCGGGCGCGCAGCAGCGCGCTGTTCCGGGCGCTCCACGATCCTCACACCAGCGATCGGCCGGCCGTCCGCGCCGAGCTGATCACGCTCCACGTCCCGCTCGTGGAGCACCTCGCGCGACGCTTCCAGAACCGCGGCGAGTCCTACGAGGACCTGGTGCAGGTCGGCCTGGTCGGCCTGATCAAGGCGATCGACCGCTTCGAGATCGAGCGCGGCCTGGAGTTCTCGACGTACGCGACGCCGACCGTCGTCGGCGAGCTCAAGCGGCACCTGCGCGACAAGGGCTGGGCGATCCGCGTGCCGCGGCGGCTGCAGGAGCTCCGGCTCCAGATCACCCGCGTCAGCGGCGACATGACCCAGCGCCTGGGTCGCTCCCCGACCGCGGGCGAGCTGGCCAAGGAGATCGGCTGCAGCGTCGAGGAGATCGTCGAGGGCATGGAGTCCGGCAACGCCTGGTCGACGATCAGCCTCGACGCCGGAGGAGACTCCGACGACGGCCCGGACATGCTCGACGTGGTCGGGGTGGACGACGCGGGGCTGGGGCTGGTCGACGTACGCGAGTCGCTGAAGCCGCTGCTGGAGCAGCTCGACGACCGGGACAAGCGAATCCTGCTGCTGCGCTACTTCCGCAACCTGACCCAGTCGCAGATCGCCGAGGAGATCGGCGTCTCGCAGATGCACGTCTCGCGGCTGCTCGCCAAGATCCTCGCCCAGCTGCGCGCCGGGCTGGAGGAGCCTCAGTCCTGAGCCGGCTCGAGGGCCTCGATGCTGGCAGGAGCGAAGATGCCGACGAGGGCGACGACCGAGGCCAGGGCGAGAGGCACCGCGACGAACCACATGCCGCGGAAGCTCCAGGCCACGCCGAGCTCGATCAGCTCGACCATGACGATCGGGCTCCGGGCGATCGAGCTCAGCCGGAGCAGTCCCACCGCGCAGGCGACCAGCGTGACGGCGGCGATCACGTAGAACGCCGAGGTGGTGGCGCTCATCGCCACCTTGTCGCTCTCGAGAACGATCAGCTGCCACACCGCCAAGACGACGAAGGCGACCGCCTGGAGGAGCACGACCCCGACCGTCACCAGGAGCGGACGAGGGACAGCATCCAGACGCACCCCCCCAGCGTACGGCGCGTGCCCGGTGGTCGAGACGCCGCCTCCCGCGCGCCCCGGAGCGTGTAACAGTGAGGAAACACACTCCAATTGCCCCTTGTGTCGCGCCTCACGACCTGAAACCCTGGGGGTTCGCTCGTGAAGGCGTTCACATCCGCGCGCTCCGAGCCAGGCAGCACTGACGATCCAGCCGCTGCACGCGTTCTTGAGGAAAGTAGGAACCCCCACCCATGGATTGGCGTCACCGTTCGGCGTGCCTCGACGAGGATCCGGAGCTGTTCTTCCCCATCGGGAACACCGGCCCGGCGATCCTGCAGATCGAGGAGGCCAAGGCCGTCTGCCGTCGCTGCGAGGTGCGCGAGCAGTGCCTCCAGTGGGCTCTCGAGGCCGGCCAGGACCACGGTGTCTGGGGTGGCCTCAGCGAGGACGAGCGCCGCGCTCTGAAGCGCCGCAACGCGCGCGCCAGGGTCCGCACCGCGTAGCTCGGCCCGAGGCCGAGGCTCAGAGCGGGATCCTCAGCGCCGCTCGCGTCCCGCGGCCGTCGGGGCGGTTCTCGAGCGTGATCTGTCCGCCGAGCTCGCCCTCCACGAGCGTCTTCACGATCGACAGCCCGAGGTTGGTCGACCTCGCCAGGTCGAAGCCCTCGGGCAGTCCCTTGCCCGCGTCGGTGACGGACACCAGCAGCGTGTCGCCCGCGTGGGCGACGTCGACGGCGATCTCGCCGACCCCGTCGTGACCGGGGTCGGGATAGCCGTGCTCGACGGCGTTCTGCAGGAGCTCGGTGAGCACCATCGCGAGCGGGGTCGCGACCTCGGAGTTGAGGCCGCCGAACGACCCGGTCCGTCGCACCTGGACGTGTGCGGCGCCCACTCCCCCGACCTCGCCGAGCGCGTGCGAGACGCGGTCGGCGATCTCGTCGAACTCGACGATCTCCTCCACGGCCTGCGACAGCGTCTCATGCACGATGGCGATCGAGCCGACCCGGCGTACGGCCTCCTCGAGGGCCTCCTTCGCGTCCGGAGAGTCGATCCGGCGCGCCTGCAGCCGCAGCAGCGCCGCGACGGTCTGGAGGTTGTTCTTCACCCGGTGGTGGATCTCGCGGATGGTGGCGTCCTTCGTGACCAGCTCGCGGTCGCGGCGGCGCAGCTCGGAGACGTCGCGGACGAGGATCGCTGCGCCGATGTGGGCGCCGTCGGGCCGCAGCGGCAGCGAGCGCACGATGAGCGCCACGGTGTCGCTGACGATCTCCGCGTCGCGGAAGGAGCGCCCGCCCAGCACGGCGCTCAGGGTCTCCTCGTCGAGCCGGCGCTTGGGCGGCACCAGGCGCCGGGTGACGTCGGCCAGCGAGCGGCCGGTGAGGTCGCCGTTGAGCCCGAGCTTGCGGAAGGCCGACTGGGCGTTGGGGCTGGCGTACTCGACCGCGCCCTCGGCGTCCACGCGCACGAACCCGTCGCCGACCCGCGGGGTGTCGGCGTCGTCGCTGCGCTGGGCCGGAGACGGGAAGTAGCCCTCCGAGATCATCCGGGTGAGGTCCGAGGCGGTCCGCAGATACGCCAGCTCCAGGTGCGAGGGAGTGCGTACGCCGAGCAGGTTGGTGTTGCGGTCCACGAGCGCGATCACGCGGCCCTCGCGTCGCACCGGGATCGACTCGATCCGCACCGGCACCTCGTCGCGCCACTCCGGGTCGCCCTCGCGCACGAGCCGTCCCTCGGCCCATGCGGCGTCGAGCAGCGGGCGGCGGCCCACCGGCACGAAGGTGCCCAGCACGTCGTCGACGTACGCCGTCGGACCGGTCGTCGGGCGCATCTGCCCGGCCGCCCAGAAGCCCTGTCCGTCGCGGTCGGGAAGCCACAGCACGAGGTCCGCGAAGCTCAGGTCGGCGACGATCTGCCAGTCCGCCATGAGCAGGTGGAGCCAGGCCACATCCGCGTCCTCGAGGTCCGTGTGGGAGCGGACGATCTCGGTCAGGGAGGGCACGGCGAGCAGTCTAGGGATCTTCTAGAATGACGTCCGTGGCGATACCGGGGTCGTACTGGCAGGGCGTTCAGGCGCTCGGCGGAGCCGTGCCGGGCGACCGCCCGCTGCCCGAGCTGACCGCCGAGCTCACCCGGATGCTCGGCGACCCGGATCCCGAGTCGCGCGAGCGGATCGCCGTGCCGACCCTGCTCGGCTGGCTCGATCGCGGCGTCTACGACGACCTCCTCGCCGGACTCGGCGACGGGATGGCCGCGGGCCTGACCGTGGGGCTCGGCGAGCGCGGCACGGACACCGCCCTGCGGCGTACGTCGTCGGCGGCGGTGCTGACGGCCTGCCTGGACCGCGACACCGCGCACCGGCTGGTGCCGGGCGGCAAGGCGCTGGAGTGGGGCGACCGGCTGGTGTCGTGGCTGCTCGGCGACCGCGACCTGCGCGCGGTGGCGCCGGGCGGAGCGGCGCTCGCCAGCCTGGCCGCGTCGCCGCACATCGGCCGCCCGGAGCTGACCGTGGTGCTCGACGTCGTCGCCGACCGCGTGCTGGCGCCGACGACCGACCGGTTCCGGCTGCCCGAGGCCGACGGCCTGGCGCGGGCCACGATGGCGGTGCTGCGGCGCGACGCCCTCGACTTCGGGCTGATCGAGCCGTGGGTCATGCGGCTCGGCGTCGGAGCCGTGGAGGACGCCGCCGACACGCGCAACGCCGAGACGTTCCTGCGGGCGCTCTACACGCACGCGGCCGTCGGGCGGCGGCCGTTCTCGGTGCGCGCGGACCTCGTGCTGCTGCTGGTCGACGTGCTGCGCGAGATCGACCCCGCGCTGCGCTGACCGCGCACGTCGCGACAGCCCGGCAGCGGGGCCACTGTCACGGGCATAGAAGAAGCCCCGCCGGAGCGGGGCTCTTCTGTGTCAGCTGCGTCAGCTGTTGGGGCGCTTGCCGTGGTTCGCGCCCTTCTTGCGACGAGCGCGGCGCTTGCGTCCGGTCTTGCCCATGAGGAACTCCTCGATCGTGAAGGTCTGGAAAACCCGGAGATCCTAGCCGAGCTCGGTGCTGATCCGCACTTCGGTGAGCCGCACCAGCACCTTGGCCCGCAGCTCGGCCGGCGCGACCTCGCTGCACGAGCGCGCGACGACGGCCTTCACGGTGCGCTGCAGGTCGTAGCGCTCCAGGCACGGGTTGCAGGTGTCCAGGTGGGCGCGCACCGCGGCGCAGTCGGCGTCGTCGAGCTCGTTGTCGAGGAAGTAGACGATCTGCTCGAGGAAGTCCGCGCACTCCGCCGTCGACGGCTCCGACCCGTGGGCGTGATCGTTCATGCCACGGACTCCCTCACGTAGTCGCTGAGCAGGTCGCGGAGCTGCCGGCGACCGCGGTGCAGGCGTGACATGACCGTGCCGATCGGGGTGTCCATGATCTCGGCGATCTCCTTGTAGGCGAACCCCTCGACGTCGGCGAGGTAGACGGCGAGGCGGAACTCCTCGGGCAGCTTCTGCAGCGCGTCCTTGACCTCCGAGTCGGGGAGGTGCTCCAGCGCCTCCGCCTCGGCGGACTTCAGGCCCGAGGAGCTGTGCGACTCGGCACGGGCGAGCTGCCAGTCCTCGACGCCGCCGTCCTCACTGGCCATCGACACCTGCGGCTCGCGCTGCTTCTTGCGGTAGGAGTTGATGAAGGTGTTGGTGAGGATGCGGTAGAGCCACGCCTTGAGGTTGGTGCCCTCACGGAACTGGTGGAAGGACGAGAACGCCTTCGCGAACGTCTCCTGCACCAGGTCCTCCGCGTCCGCGGGGTTGCGGGTCATCCGCATCGCGGCCGAGTAGAGCTGGTCGAGGAAGGGCAGCGCGTCCCGCTCGAAGCGCAGCGCGCGCTCCTCGGCGGACTCGACGCGCTCGGCGGTGGGCTCGGCGGTGGACTCAGACATCAGGTCCCAGAGTACGGCGTCGGACACGAGGCCGCCCGAGCGCTCCGTGCCGCCCCGCGGAGTGCGCTCCAAGGTGATGGTCATGCCGGGTTCAACCGACGAGGCGCAGCGTCCATTCCGCGACCGCGTCGACGATCGTGGCGAGCGGGTCCCCGGCCTCGGCGCGGTGGCGCGCGGCGACCTTGAACGCGTGGTCTCCGAAGGGGATCTCGACGAGCTCGCCTGGCCAGGATCGCGCATTGGTGCGATGACACCCCGACGGGGTCGGCGACACGTCGTACGAGATCACGCACATGTGGGGATCTGGCGGAGGGAACTCGGCCGGCGTCCCGAACGGATCGCGGCCGCCCTGGACGACCAGGGTGGGCACGCCGGCGCCGGCGAGCTCGTCGAGCCGCGACCTCTCCGGCCGGCCCGGCGGATGGAGGGGGAAGGCGAGGGCCAGGCAGCCCGCCGCGCCGAGCGAGGCCGCGGTGCGGCAGGCCGAGCGCGCACCGGCGGAGCGGCCGCCGACGACCAGCGGCGTCTCGTCATCGAGGTCCTCGCGGAGCCGCTCGGCGGCGGCCGCGATGCCCGCGTCCAGTGTCCGGGGCGGCGAGGCGATCCGCTTGCCGGCGGTGCGCCAGGGCTGCTCGAAGAGCGCCACCTCGATGCCTCGCGGCGGGAGGCCGACGGCGAGGGCGACGAGGTCGGGACTCGCGATGCCGCCACCGGCGCCGTGGCTCAGCAGGAGGGTCGCCCGTGGGTCGGCGGTGGTGTGGCGGACGAGCCGGCCCTCGCCGTACGCCGTCGGGACGGTCGTCTCGGTCGGCGCGCTCATCCGAGCGGCTCGACCAGCTCGGGGCCGTTGTTCCGCACGTTGCCGACCGCCGGGGAGACCGGCCAGGCCTCGAGATGGGTCGCGGGGCTGAGCAGGTCGAGCGCACCCGGGCCCGCGCCGAGCCAGGCGGCCCAGTGCTCGGGCTCGACGAGCAGCGGCATCCGGTCGTGGAGGCGGCCGAGCGCGTCGGTGGCGCTCGTGGTGATGACGGTGCACGACCAGAGGAAGCCCTCGCCCTCGGGGGCCCTCGGGTCGCACCAGATCTCGTAGAGCCCGGCCATCGCGAGCGAGCGGCCGTCGGTGGGATGGATGTAGAAGGGCTGCTTGGAGCCGTTCTCGCACGTGTACCACTCGTAGTAGCCGTCCGCCGGGACGAGGCACCGGCGGGCGGCGAAGGCCCGGCGGAAGGCGGGCTTCTCGGCGACCGACTCGGCCCGGGCGTTGATCATCCGGGCGCCGCCCGAGGCGTCCTTGGACCACGACGGCACCAGTCCCCACCGCGCGCTGCGCAGCTGTCGCTCGCGGGCCTCCGGCTCGCCGTCGGCCGAGCGCGGCGGCCGCTCGGCGACGATGTAGACCTCGTCGGTCGGCGCGACGTTCCAGCTCGCCGGGAGATCGAGCGCGAGACGCAGCTCGTCGATGTCGAACTCCCCCGCGAGCTCCCCCGCGGACTTGCTCGAGGCGTACCGACCGCACATGCCGGCCAGCGTAGGGTGCCACGGAGCGACCAAGGCGGAAATCGCGCGCCGGGGCGCGCGGTGGCCAGGCGCGGGCGCGAAGGCGACCTGAAGAGCGGAGCGGTCGTCGAGCGCCCGCAACGCCGC
>NZ_JASGDD010000141.1:0-23672 GCF_047607365.1 Nocardioides sp.
GGCGGCGGCCAGGGCGCAGCGCAGCTGGGCCGCGGCGCCGTACGACGAGCGGGCGGCGGTCCTGCGCCGCGCCGGCGACCTCGTCGCCGAGCACGCGATCGAGATCCGCGACTGGATCATGCGGGAGACCGGCAGCACCCTGGCCAAGGCCGACTTCGAGCTGCACCTGATCGCGGGGGAGTGCTACGAGGCGGCCGCGCTCGCCTCCGCGCCGTACGGCGAGATGCTCCGCAGCGCGCAGCCGCGGCTGAGCTTCTCCCGGCAGCGACCGGTCGGCGTGGTCGGCGTCATCGCGCCGTTCAACTTCCCGCTGGTGCTCTCCCTGCGCGCCGTCGCGCCGGCGCTCGCCCTCGGCAACGCCGTCGTGCTGAAGCCGGACCCGCGGACCGCCGTGGCGGGCGGCGTGGCGATCGCCCGCGTCTTCGAGGAGGCCGGGCTGCCCGCGGGACTCCTCTCCGTGCTCCCGGGCGACGGCACGGTCGGCGAGGCCCTGGTCGTCCACCCCCGGGTGAGGGTGATCGCCTTCACCGGCTCGACCCGTGCCGGCCGGACGGTCGGCGAGCTGGCGGGGCGCCACCTCAAGCGCGCCCACCTCGAGCTCGGCGGCAACTCCGCGCTCGTGGTCCTCGACGACGTCGACGTCGAGCGCGCGGCCTCGATCGGCGCGTTCGGCTCCTTCATGCACCAGGGCCAGATCTGCATGACCACCGGCCGGCACATCGTCGCGGAGAGCATCGCGCAGCGGTACGTCGAGGCCCTGGCCGCGCGTGCCGAGCGGCTCACGGTCGGCGACCCGGCCCGGCAGGAGGTCCATCTCGGGCCGCTGATCGACGCGCATCAGCGCGACCACGTCCACGAGCTCGTCACCGCCTCCCTCGACGGCGGCGCGCGGCTTGCGGCCGGCGGGACCTACGACCGGCTCTTCTACCGGCCGACGGTGCTGGCCGACGTCGAGCCGGACGCCCCGGCCTACGCCGAGGAGGTCTTCGGCCCGGTGGCCCCGGTGCTCTCCTTCGGCTCCCTGGACGAGGCCGTCACGCTGGCCGCCGGCTCCGAGTACGGCCTGTCGCTCGGCATCCTGGCCGGCGACGGGCTGCGCGCGCTCGAGCTCGCCGAGCGGATCCCCTCGGGAGCCGTGCACATCAACGACCAGACCGTCGCCGACGAGCCGGTGATCCCCTTCGGCGGCGTGGGCTGGTCGGGGACGGGGTCCCGGACGGGCGGAGCCCGCGCCAACCTGGAGGCCTACACCGAGACCCAGTGGGTGACCGCCCAGAGCGAGCTGGCCTCCTCGCCGTTCTGAGGGCCGGCCACAGGGCCGGCCACAGGGCCGGCCACAGGGCGGGCAGGTTGGCTCGGCGAGGAGGCGGCTCACTACGCTGTGCCCATGGCCGATCTCACCGCCCTGACCTCCTCCGCGTACCAGCAGGCACTCGAGGTCATCGCCTCGGTCGAGCCGCGGATCGCCGACGCGACCAAGCAGGAGCTGGCCGACCAGCGCGCCTCGCTCAAGCTCATCGCCTCGGAGAACTACGCCAGCCCGGCGGTGCTCCTCACGATGGGCACCTGGTTCTCCGACAAGTACGCCGAGGGGACGGTCGGACACCGGTTCTACGCCGGGTGCCAGAACGTCGACACCGTCGAGCAGCTCGCCGCCGACCACGCCAAGGAGCTGTTCGGCGCTGAATACGCCTACGTCCAGCCGCACTCCGGCATCGACGCCAACCTGACGGCGTACTGGGCGATCCTGGCGCATCGCGTCGAGGGCCCCTGGCTCGAGAAGTTCGGCGCGAAGAACGTCGCCGAGCTCTCCGAGGCGGACTGGGAGAGCCTGCGCGCCGAGCTCGGCAACCAGCGCCTGCTCGGCATGAGCCTGGACGCGGGCGGCCACCTGACGCACGGCTTCCGGCCGAACATCAGCGGCAAGATGTTCCACCAGCAGCAGTACGGCACCGACCCGGAGACCGGCCTGCTCGACTACGACGTGGTCCGCGCCAAGGCGCGGGAGTTCAAGCCGCTGGTGCTCGTCGCGGGCTACTCCGCCTACCCCCGCCGGGTGAACTTCGCGAAGATGCGCGAGATCGCCGACGAGGTCGGCGCCACCCTCATGGTCGACATGGCGCACTTCGCCGGCCTCGTCGCCGGCAAGGTGTTCACGGGCGACGAGGACCCGATCCCGCACGCTCACGTCGTCACCTCGACCTCGCACAAGTCGCTGCGCGGCCCGCGCGGCGGCTTCATCCTCGCCACCGAGGAGTACGCGCCGAGCGTCGACCGCGGCTGCCCCCTGGTGCTCGGCGGCCCGCTGTCGCACGTCATGGCCGCCAAGGCCGTGGCCTTCGCCGAGGCGAGGCAGGAGTCCTTCCAGACCTACGCCCAGGACGTCGCGGACAACGCCCAGGCGCTCGCCGAGGGGTTCAAGCGCCGCGGGATCACGCTCGTCACCGACGGCACCGACAACCACATCGTGCTGCTCGACGTCAGCCCGCTCGGCCTCACCGGCCGCCAGGCCGAGTCCGCGCTGCTCGACTCGGGCGTGGTGACCAACCGCAACTCCGTCCCCGCCGACCCCAACGGCGCGTGGTACACCTCCGGCATCCGGCTCGGCACCCCGGCTCTCACGACCCGCGGCCTGGGCGCCTCGGACTTCGACTACGTCGCCGAGCTGATCACGCAGGTTTTGAAGTCCACGACGCCGGGTAGGACGTCTGCTGGTGCGGCCAGCAAGGCGTCGTACGTCATCGCGGACGGGGTCGCCGGGGGGACGAAGGCGGCTGCGGCCGAGCTGATGGAGAAGTTCCCTCTCTATCCCGGTCTCGACCTCAGTTGACGGAGGAAGATTGCCCAGACGGTCGCTGGCGGTGACGCTGCCGTTCCGCCCCGAGTCGGTGCGCGAGGCCCGGACCCTCGTCCGCTCGTGCGGCGACGGCTTCACCGAGGAGCTGCTGGACGACGCCGAGCTGCTCGCGTCCGAGGTGGTGACGAACGCGGTGCGCCACGGCAGCCCGCTGGTGCAGTTCGAGGTCGAGGTCGACGGCGACTCCCTGACGGTGCGGGTCTCGGACGGCAGCGTCCGCCTGCCCATCGTGCGCGCGGCCGACCACCCGGTGGACGATCCCTCCGGGCGCGGGCTGCGTCTGGTGGCCGAAGTTGCCACCGAGTGGGGTGTGACGACAGACTCCGGGGCCGACGGCAAGACGGTGTGGTTCCGGTTGACCGATCGGCGTGGGAGCGCCGGGAACGACGTGGAGGACGAGACGGCATGGAACTGACGATTTCCCGTACGCCGGGGACCGGCTCGCTCAAGCTGGAGGGCTCGATCGACCTGGTGAGCCGGCAGGAGTTCATCGACGCCGGACTAGCGGTGCTCGAGGAGGAGGACGCCCTCACCCTCGACATGGCCGGCGTGGACTTCATGGACTCGATGGGCATCGGCGCCCTGATCGAGCTCGCCAAGCACGCCGACAAGGCCGGCAAGACCTTCGCGATCGCGGAGAAGTCGCCCCGCGTCAGCCGGGTCCTCGAGGCGACCGGGCTCGCCGATGCCTGGCGACCCGTCGTCTAACGAGGTCCAGACCGCGCTCGCCCAGGAGACCGCGGCCTCCTATCCCGAGGTGGCCGAGATCCTCCGCCGGGCTCACGCCGGCCTGGAGGCCGACACGGCCACGGTCCTGCTGCTCGACGAGACCCGCTCGGTCCTGGTGCCCGCGGCCACGATCGGGCTCGACAAGACGCTTCGGGGCGCTCGGCGGGTGCCGATGGGCCTCGGCTTCGCGGGCGTGGTCGCCCAGACCCGGCAGCCGGTGGTCCTCAGCGACGTCAGCCGGAGCACGGTGGTCAACCCCGTCCTCCTCGACCACGGCGTCCGGACCCTGCTCGGCGTGCCGATCGTGGACGGCAGCGAGCTGCTCGGCGTGCTGCACGTCGGGTTCCTGCGGGGCCACGACTTCGGGGAGCTGGAGGTGATGCGGCTGACCGAGTTCGCCCTGGAGCTCGGCGAGGTGCTGCGCGACCGGTTCAGCGACGCCGAGCACACCACCGCGCTCACCCTCCAGCGCAGCCTGCTCCCGACCACCCCGCAGGCGCCCCCGGGGCTGGCGATCGCCGCCCGCTACGTGCCCGCCGAGGGCGACCTCGGCGGCGACTGGTACGACGTCTTCCAGCTGCCCGGCGGAGCCCTGGGCCTCGTGATGGGGGACGTCATCGGTCACGGCCTCGCCGCGGCGATCGTCATGGGCCGGCTGCGCAGCGCGCTGCGCGCCTACGCGATCGAGCACGAGGACCCCGCGGAGGTCCTGCAGCGCCTGGACCGCGAGATCTGCCACTTCGAGAGCGACGTGCTCGCCACCGTCCTCTACGGCGTCGCCGAGCCGCCCTTCGCGACCTGGCGGTTCAGCTCGGCCGGGCACTACGCGCCGGTCGTGGGCGCGCCGGACGTCCCGGGGGTCGTGGCCGAGGTGCCGTCCGACCCGCTGCTGGGGCTCCACCCCGGCACCCAGCGCCTCACCCACGTCGTCGAGGTCCCCGACGGCGGCCTGCTGTGCCTCTTCACCGACGGCCTGGTCGAGCGCCGGCCCGGCCCGGAGGACGGTGCCAGCGACCTGATCGGCATCAACCTCGCCCGGGTCGGCCTCGCGCTCGCCGAGGCCGACGACCCCGAGCTGGGCTGCATCCGGGTGCTCGGCGAGGTGCTCGGCGAGCACGTCGCCGACGACGACATCGCGATCCTGGTCGCCCAGCGGCAGAGCTGACCGGAGCTGACCGGGCCGATCAGCCGAGCGTCGGGGTCGTCCGCGCCACCACGGCGGCGAGGTCACCGCCGGCGAGGCTGCCGAACGTGCCGTCGTAGGACGTCCCGAGCCGCGAGGCGCAGAAGAGGTCGGCGACCTCGGGCGCGCCGTGCCGGACCAGCAGGGCGCCCTGGAGCACCGCCGCCATCCGGCCGGCGAGCCGGCGGGCGTTGACCTCCATCAGCTCCGGCGTGAGCGACCCGAGCAGCTGGAGCAGGTCGGCGATCGCCGCGTCGAGCCGCGCGTCGCCGCCCCGCGCGCGCCCGACCTCGGTGAGATAGGCGTCGAGCACCTCCGGCTCGCGCGAGAGCGCCCGGAGCACGTCCAGGGCGTTGATGTTGCCCGAGCCCTCCCACACCGAGTTGACCGGCGCCTCGCGGTAGAGCAGCGGCATCCCGGACTCCTCGACGTAGCCGTTGCCTCCCAGGCACTCCAGCGCCTCGGCGGTCAGCGCCGGCGTCCGCTTGCAGACCCAGAACTTCGCCAGCGGCAGCGCGATCCGGCGCAGCGCCGCCTCGTGCGCGTCGTGACGGCGGTCCACGGCGGTGGCGAGCCGCAGCGCGAGCGCGGTGGCCGCCTCCGACTCCACGGCCAGGTCCGCGATCACGTTGCGCATCAGCGGCTTGTCGGCGAGCAGGCCGCCGAACGCGGAGCGGTGGGCGACGTGCCAGGACGCCTCGGCGACGGCACGGCGCATCAGCGACGCCGAGCCGAGGACGCAGTCGAGCCGGGTCGCGGCCACCATCTCGATGATGGTGCGCACGCCGCGGCCCTCGTCGCCGAGCCGCCAGGCGAGGGTCTGGTCGAACTCCAGCTCCGCGGAGGCGTTGGAGCGATTGCCGAGCTTGTCCTTGAGCCGGACCACGTCGAGGGTGTTGCGGGAGCCGTCGGGCAGCACGCGGGGCAGCACGAAGCAGGTGACGCCGGCGTCGGCGGTCTGGGCGAGGACGAGGAACATGTCGTTCATCGGAGCGGAGGTGAACCACTTGTGCCCGCGCAGGGTGTAGACCCCCGAGTCGGCGTCCCCGGCGAGCGGCGTCGCCGTGGTGACGTTGGCCCGCACGTCCGAGCCGCCCTGCTTCTCGGTCATGCCCATGCCCGCCAGGGCGCCGAGCTTCTGGGAGATCGGGCGCAGCCCGGGGTCGTAGGTCGTCGACGCGAGGAGCGGCGTCCACTCCTTCGCGAGGGCGTCGTCCGCGCGCAGCGCCGGCACGGCGGCGTACGTCATCGAGATCGGGCAGCCGTGGCCGGGCTCGGTCTGCGACCAGGCGAAGAAGCCGGCCGCGCGGCGGACGTGCGCGTGCGGATCGTCGCTCTCCCAGGGGGTGGCCGCGAGTCCGTGCCCGACGGCGCGCTCCATCAGCCAGTGCCACGACGGGTGGAAGTCGACCTCGTCGATCCGCTCGCCGTAGCGGGAGTAGGGCCGCAGCTCGGGGGAGTGCCGGTTGGCGAGCCGTCCCTGCTCGCGAGCCTCCTCCGAGCCCGCCTCGAAGCCGAGGGCCACGAGGGAGTCGAGGGTCTCGGCGGAGGCATGCCGCACGACCGCCTCGGCCAGCGCGAGATCGGAGGTGACGACGTTGTGCCCGGCGAGCGGGGGAGCCTGGTTGAGCGCGACGCGATCGCCTGCCCGGGATGAGCTGGTCATGGCACTACGGTAGTCCCGTGCCGCACGAGGAGACGTACGACGACACCCGGCTGCGTCGCGGCCGGCTGTCGCTCCCGGAGCACGTCCGCTCTCCCTGGTGGGAGCTGGGCCGCCGGCTGCTGGCCGCGCTGTCGATCCTCCTCGGCACCGTCCTCCTCGTCTACGTGGACCGAGGCGGCTACCGCGACGTCAACGGAGACGGCATCAGCCTCATCGACGCGGTCTACTACACGACCGTCACGCTGAGCACCACCGGCTACGGCGACATCGCGCCCGTGAGCGAGGGCGCGCGCCTGGTCAACGCCTTCGTGATGACCCCCGCTCGGATCGGCTTCCTGGTGCTCTTGATCGGCACGACCCTCGAGGTGCTCGCCACCCGGGGTCGGGAGCAGATCCGCACCGCCCGCTGGAGGAGGAAAATGTCCCACCACGTCGTCGTCGTCGGCTACGGCACCAAGGGCCGCAGCGCCGTCGAGACCCTGCTCAAGAACGGCAAGGACCGCGAGCACGTCGTGGTCGTCGACCCGTCGGCCTCCGCCCTGCAGGACGCGCACAGCGACGGCCTCGCCGTCGTCACCGGCGACGCCACCCGGCGCGAGGTGCTCCGGCGCGCGGGCGTCGCCGACGCGGACCAGGTCATCATCACCACCGACCGCGACGACACCAACGTCCTCACCGCGCTGACCGTCCGCCAGCTCAACCCCGACGCCTGGATCGTGGCCGCGGTGCGCGAGGAGGAGAACGTCGCGCTGATGAAGCAGTCCGGGGCGGACTCGGTCATCACCTCGGCCGACGCGGTCGGCCGGCTGCTGGGCCTCTCCACGCTCTCGCCGACCCTCGGCTCGGTGATGGAGGACCTGCTGACCTACGGCGAGGGGCTCGAGGTGGCCGAGCGGGCGCTGCTGGTCAGCGAGGTCGGCAAGCAGCCGCAGCAGCTGCCGGACCAGGTCATCGCCGTCGTACGCGACGAGCGGGTGTTCCGCTACTTCGACCCGGTCGTGACCCAGCTGGCTCGGGGCGACCGGCTCGTCGTCGTACGGCCGGCGAAGGAGCTGCCGTGGGCGCCCCGGCCCGGCACGCACGACGAGGATCTCGCCACCGACGGCGAGGAGAGATGAGTCGAGCCCCTGGCGTCTCGGGTCACCAGGGGCTCAACGAGAGCGACACTAGCGCGCCGGCGCGGCGCTCGGAAGGGGAATCGGCCGGAATCGGCGCCGAAGCCCGACACTTTTACCTTTTGCACGTTGTTGCAGTGCACATCTGCGTCGATTCACAGCATTGACGCGGCGATCCGCGGCCCGCGAAGGTTCCCGCCAGGCCCGAACCCGGGCCGGACCGTCTCGGGGGCCGATCCGGCCCCGGTTCAAAGGGGATCTCGTGAAGCAACGCGTCATCTCGGGCCTGACCCTGGCCCTTGTCGTCTCCGCATCCTGGCTGGCACCCGCCACCGCGCAGGCCGCCACCCAGGCCGCCACCCCGTCAGCCCAGCCGTCCCAGCCCGCCCGGCCCGATCGGAGCGACGCCGCCGCGAAGGGCGCGGGCGACTTCGTCGCCACCCGCCCGTCCCGGCTGCATCTCGCCAAGCAGGACAAGGCCGCCCAGACCCAGGTCTACCGCTCCCACGGCCTGAGCTACGTCGCCTACGACCGCACCTACCGCGGTCTCGACGTGGTCGGCGGCGACTTCGTGGTCGCCACCGACGACGCGGGCAAGGTCGTCGCCACCTCGGTCGCCCAGACGAAGCCGACCCGGGTCGGCTCGATCACGCCCAGCATCTCGACGACGACCGCCCGGCAGAAGGCGGCCGGGCTGGTCGACGACGCGAGCCTCGGCGAGACCCGCCTGGTCGTCTTCCAGGACGAGGCCACCTCGCACCTGGCGTACGAGACCTACGCGACCGGCACCCGCGACGGCGAGCCGTCCCGCCTGGCGGTCTACGTCGACGCGCACAGCGGGAAGGTCGTCGGCACCAAGGAGCACGTGCTGCACGGCACCGGCTCGGGCACCTACAACGGCCCCAAGCCGGTCACCTTCGGCACGACGCTGTCGGGTTCGACCTACGCGATGAAGGACCCGGCCGCCACCAACCTCAGCTGCCAGGACGCCGCCACGAACACCACCTTCACTCAGTCCGCCGACACCGGCTGGGGCGGCGGCGCGGCCACCGACCGCGAGACGGCCTGCGTCGACGCGCTCTACGCCGCCGACAAGGAGATCGCGATGCTGTCGGCCTGGGACGGGCGCAACGGCCCCGACGGCAACGGCGGCGCATGGCCGATCCGGATCGGCGACCAGGAGGAGAACGCCTACTACGACGGCACCCAGGTCCAGGTCGGCTACGACGACGACGGCGCCTGGATCTCCTCGATCGACGTGCTCGCCCACGAGATGGGCCACGGCGTCGACGACAACACGCCCGGCGGGATCTCGGCCAAGGGCACCCAGGAGTTCGTCGCCGACACCTTCGGCGCCGCGACCGAGTGGTACGCCAACCAGTCGGCCCCCTACGACACCCCCGACTTCACCGTGGGCGAGGAGGTGAACCTCGGCGGGGCGCCGATCCGCTACATGTACAACCCGTCGCTGGCCGGGGACTCCAACTGCTACTCCTCCTCCACGCCGACCGCCGAGGTGCACGCGGCGGCCGGGCCGGGCAACCACTGGTTCTACCTGCTCGCCGAGGGCACCAGCCCGACCGACGGCCAGCCGGCCAGCCCGACGTGCAACAGCTCGTCGATCACCGGCATCGGGATCCAGAAGGCCGAGCAGATCATGTACAACGCGATGCTGCTCAAGACCTCGAGCTCGTCCTACCTGAAGTACCGCACCTGGACGCTCACCGCCGCCAAGTCCCTCTTCCCGAGCTCGTGCACGGAGTTCAACGCGGTCAAGGCGGCGTGGGACGCGGTCTCCGTGCCCGCGCAGTCCGCCGATCCGACCTGCACGGCCGGCGGCGGGACCACCACCGTGACCGTCGCGAACCCGGGCAGCAAGACCGGCACCGTCGGCACCGCCATCAGCTCCTTCACCCTGAGCGCCTCCGGGGGCACGGCGCCGTACACGTGGTCGGCCACCGGCCTTCCCGCCGGCGTCTCGATCTCGTCGGCCGGCACGGTCTCCGGTACGCCGACCACGGCCGGCACCTACAGCGTCACCGCCTCCGCGACCGACTCGGCGGGCGCCGCCGGCACGACGTCGTTCACGTTCACCGTCAGCGGTGGCAGCAGCGGGACCTGCTCGGGCAACAAGATCGCCAACCCGGGCTTCGAGTCGGGCGCCACGAGCTGGACCCAGAGCAGCGGGGTGATCGACAGCTCCACGTCGGCGGCCGCCCGCACGGGCAGCTACAAGGCCTGGCTGGACGGCTACGGCAGCACCCACACCGACACGCTGAGCCAGTCGGTGACCGTCCCGGCGGGCTGCACGGCGACGTTCACCTTCTGGGTCAACATCACCACGAAGGAGACGACCACCTCCACGGCGTACGACAAGCTGACGGTGAAGGCGGGCTCGACGACCCTCGCGACGTACTCGAACCTCAACAAGAGCTCGGGCTACGTGCAGAAGTCGTTCAGCCTGACGTCGCTGGCCGGCACCACCTTCACGATCTCCTTCAGCGGAGTCGAGGACA
Source organism: Nocardioides sp. (assembly GCF_047607365.1). GTDB lineage: Bacteria > Actinomycetota > Actinomycetes > Propionibacteriales > Nocardioidaceae > Nocardioides. Next base: position 10,067 of record NZ_JASGDD010000141.1, read on the forward strand.
GCTCACTGGCGACGAGCTTCCTGGTGGACGACACGGCGCTCACCCTCGGCTGAGCGCGCACCGAGAGGCCCTCCGGCTCGTCGGCACTCCTCACACCATGGAGTCGACGACGAGCCGGAGGTCCTCGACCGTCGTGCGGGGGTTGACGATCGCGAACCGGGTGCAGATCCGGCCGCGGTGCTTGGTGGGCGTCACGAACGCCTCGCCGTCGGCCAGCAGCCGCTGGCTCCAGGCCGCGTAGTCCCCGTCCCGCCAGCCGACCCGCTCGAAGATCAGCACGGAGAGGTCCGGCTCGACCAGCAGCCGCAGGTGCTCGGACTCCTCGATCAGCTCGCGGCCGGCCCGGGTCACCGTCAGGGTCCGCTCGACGGCCTCGCGGTAGGCGTCGGTGCCGTGGACGGCGAGGGAGTACCAGAGGGGGAGTCCTCGGGGGCGGCGGGTCAGGTGGATCGCGTAGTCGCTGGGATTCCACTCGACCTCGTCGGTCAGCACGTCGAGGTAGCTGGCCTTCTGGGTGTGCGCGGCGCGGGCGAGCACCGGGTCGCGGTAGAGCAGGGCGCAGCAGTCGAAGGGCGCGAAGAGCCACTTGTGCGGGTCGACGATGAAGGAGTCGGCGCGCTCGATGCCGGCGTAGAGGTGGCGCACGCTGGGGGCGGCGAGTCCGGCGCCGCCGTACGCGCCGTCGACGTGGAACCACCAGCCCTGCTCCGCGGCGACCTGCCCGATCCCGTCGAGGTCGTCCACCACGCCGAGGTTGGTGGTGCCCGCGGTGGCGACGACGGCGAAGACGCCGTCCCGCTCCTCCTCGCCGGCGGTCGCGAGCCAGTCCCGGATCGCGTCGCCGGTGAGCCGGCCGCGCTCGTCGCCGCGGATCTCGACGATGTCGACGTCCATGACCGACTCCAGGGCGTGCTTGACCGAGGAGTGCGTCTCGTAGGTCAGCACCACCGACCACCGCGCCGGGCGTACGCCGCCACGCCGGTGCAGCGCCGTCGCGCGAGCCGCGACGAGGGCCGAGAGGTTGCCGTTGGTGCCGCCTGCCACGAAGACCCCTCCGGCGCCGTCCGGGAGGCCGGCCAGGTCCGCGATCCAGCGCAGCGCCTGGTTCTCGGCGTAGATCGCGCCGCTGCCCTCGAGCCAGGAGCCGCCGTAGATGCTCGAGGCGCCGACGAGCATGTCGAACGCGGCCGCCGCCTTCGACGGCGCCCCGGGAATGAACGCGAGGTAGCGCGGGTGGTCCACCGACAGGCACGCCGGGGCGAGCACGTCCTCCCAGAGCCGGCTGGCCTCGGCGGCGCCGAGCCCGCCGGGGGTCACGGTCGCTCCGGCGACCTCGGCGAGCTGGGCCGGCGTCAGGGTGTGGTCGAGCGGGGCGTCCATCGCGAGCCGGTCGAGGCAGAGGTCGGCCAGACCTCGGGCCATGGCGGCTGCGTCGGCGTCGTACGAGTGCATCGCGGGCATGGGCGAGAGCGTACGGACTCAGCCTCGCCGGGTGATGAACCCCCACCGCGCGAGCACCGACTCCTCGACGATCGCGGCGACGGTGTAGAGCAGGATCGAGACCACCGTGACGACGGCCGCGATCGCCCAGATCTGCTGGTAGTCGGCCTGCGACTTCGCCAGCGGGATCTTGCCGCCCAGCCCGGAGGTCGTCAGCAGCCACTCGTAGAGCATCGCCCCGGTGAGCGCGCCGGGCACCGCGATCCGCATCGAGGCGAAGAGCTGGGGGAGGGCGGTGGGGATGGCGACCTTGCGCAGCAGGGTCCACCGGGTCCCGCCGTTGACCCGGACCATGTCGACCGCCTGGGGCGACACCGACCGGAAGCCCACCGCGAGGTTGAGCAGGATCGGGAAGAACACGACCACGGCGCTGATCAGCGCGGCCGCCACGAGCCCGTCGCCGAAGACGAGGTAGATCGCGGGCGCCAGCGCGAGCAGCGGGACCGTGCGCAGGAACACCGCGACGGGCAGGAACATGAACTCCAGCGGCTTGACGATCACGAACGACAGCGCGAGGACGATCGACCCCGCGACGCCGGCGACGAAGCCGAGGGCGGTGTGTCCCAGGGTCACCCAGAGGAGCGCCAGGATGTCGTGGCGGTGCACGCTGGGCTCGACGTTGTCGATGCCCACCTTCGTGAAGTAGTCCCAGACGTCGACGGGCTTCTTAGCGATGTAGCTGTTGGTGTGGCCGCTGTCGATGAGCCAGCCGACGGCCAGCTGCCACGCGACGGTCAGGACGGCCATCGAGAGGATGACGAGGCCGACGGACTTGCCGATACGGCCGAGGGCGTAGCGCAGATCGCTGTTGTTCATCTCTTCGTCACAGTCCCGCCGGGGTGTCGGTGCCCGCCGCCCAGGGCGTCAGCAGCTTGCCGAGGAGCGCGATGAGCGCGTAGGCGATGCCCGCGATCACCGCGCAGATGATGCCGATCGCCCAGACCCGCACGGAGTTGTTGCTCGCCTGGGAGGAGATCAGCAGGATGCCCATGCCGGACTCGACGCCGTTGAGGAAGTACTCGCCGAGGATCGCGCCGAGGACCGACATCGGGGCGCAGACCTTGAGCGCCGCGATCAGGTTGGGGACGGCCGCGATGAGCTGCACCTTGCGCAGCTGGGAGACCCGCCCCCCGCCGTACGCCGTGATGACGTCGAGCTGGGTGGCGCTGGCGCTCCGGAGTCCGACGAGGCAGCCGATCAGCGTGGGGAAGATGCACAGCAGCGCGGCGAGGAAGATCGCGGTGGTGCGGTCTCCGGCCTTCCCCATCAGCGAGACGATCGGCCCGACCGCGGTCAACGGGATGCAGGAGGTGACGACGCCCAGCTGCATGATGAAGCTGTCCAGCCGCGGCACGATGACGACGACGAACGCCATCGCCATCGAGATCACGACCCCCCAGAGGAAGCCCCACATCGCCTCGAGGGAGGTGTGCCCGACCGCGGTCAGGTAGACCTGGTCGTGGACGGCTCCGATGGCCTCCTTGGCGACGTCCCAGGGCGGCGGGATGGCGCCGGGGCGACCCGAGGGCTTCACGTAGGGGATCGACACGATCCACCACGCGATGACGATCAGGACGATGCCCGCCAACGCGCCGACCCACGGCTTGGCCAGCAGGGGACGGAGGTCGGGCATCAGTGGCCCACCGCGTTGCGTGCTCCGAAGAGGATCTCGGAGAGCTGGTCGTGATAGTGGTGGAACTCCGGCGAGCGGAGGATGTCGGGCGTGCGAGGACGCGGCAGGTCGATCTCGACGACCTCGGCGATCCGGCCCGGCCGCGGCGACATGACGGCGACGACGTCGGAGAGGTAGATCGCCTCCGCGATGCCGTGGGTCACCATCAGGGTGGTCGCGGGCTTCTCGGTCCAGATCCTCTGCAGCTCGTCGTTCATCCGCTGGCGCGTCATGTCGTCGAGCGCGCCGAAGGGCTCGTCGAGGAGCATGATCGTGGGCTGCACCACGAGGCACCGGGCGATCGAGACCCGCTGGCGCATGCCGCCCGAGAGGTGGGCGGGCTTGGCGTCCTCGAAGCCCTTGAGCCCGACCAGCTGGATCAGGTCGCTGATCAGGCCCTTCTCGGGCTTGATGCCGGCCACCTCCAGCGGCAGCCGGATGTTCTTCTCGACCGAGCGCCACGGCAGCAGCGCCGAGTCCTGGAAGGCGACGCCGACCTCGTGCTCGCGCTGGATCTCCAGCGCGCCCTTGCCGTTGATCGCGATCTCGCCGGTGGTGGGCGTCTCCAGGCCGGCGAGGATCCGGAGGATCGTCGACTTGCCGCACCCCGACGGGCCGAGCAGCGAGAGGAACGAGTTCTGGGTGGTGCCCAGGTTGACCTCGGTGAGCGCCTCGGTCGTGTTCCGGCCGACGCGGAAGGTCTTGGTCAGCTTGTGGATGTTGATCCCCGTGGCGAGGGTGCCCTCGCCACGGGGATCAGTCGTCGCAAATGCCATCAGGCGGTTCTGTCCGGGCGGCCGCTCAGGCGGACGGGATCGTGAACGTCGTGATGAGGTCGGGGTTCTCCTTGTAGATCTCCTCGAGGATGGAGAGGTCGAAGAGGTCGTCCGCGGAGATGTCGGTGCCCATGGCCTTGAGCGACGCGATGTTCTCGTCGATGAGCGCGTCGGTCATCGTGAACAGGCCGTTCTCGTTGACGTCGTCGGTGAGGATCAGGCCGTTCTGCGCGGTGGCCTCCGCGGTCTGCTCCTCGGCGTCGAGCTTGAGGTCCTTGCCGTAGTTGGTGACGGCGAGCTCGGCCGACTTGGCCGGGTCCTTGACCGCGTCGGTCCAGCCCTTGATCTCGGCGATCAGGAACGCCTTGAGCAGGTCGCGCTTGGACTCGAGCGTCTCGTCGGTGACCGTGAAGGTCTCGGCGACGAACGGCAGGCCGTTGTCGGCCAGGCCCAGCACGACCGGCGTGAACCCGTCGGACTTGGCGAGGATCGGCTCGTTCGTGATGTAGGACATGTGGGCGTCGTACTTGCCCTCCTCGAGGGGGGCGATGTCGTACAGCGTCGTCACGATCGTGACGTCGTCCTTGGTGAGGCCGACCGCGGTGAGGAAGCCCTCGAAGATCGAGAGGTTGCCGCCGGACTGGACGCCGATCTTCTTGCCCTTGAGGTCCTCGACCGTCTTGATCGGGGTCTTCTCCTCGAGGGAGAGCAGGCAGAAGGGGTTCTTCTGGTACGTCGAGCCGATGACCTTCAGCGGAGCGCCCTTGGCGATGGCGGGGGCGGTGATCGAGACCGAGGAGAGGCCGATCAGGACCTGGCCCGAGATGAGGGCGTCCTCGGCGCTGGTCTGGTCGCCACCGGCGATCAGGTTGACGCTGGAGAACCCGGCGTCCGTGTAGTAGCCGTTCGTGTCGGCGAAGTACTCGCCGGCGAATTCGATGTTCTTGATCCAGGACAGCTTGACGGTCAGCTCGCCGAGGTCGGCGGTGCCGGTGGCGCTGTCGGACGACGTCGCGGTGCCGCCGTCGCTGTCGCTGCCGCAGGCGGCCAGGAAGCCGACGGCACCGATCGCCAGGGCGCCGAGCCCGCCGGCGCGAAGGATCTGCCGACGGCTCATGCCGTGGGTGAAAGGCTCGGGGTTGACCATGGTGCTCCTCATTCTCGGGGCGTCGGTTCGGGGCGACGCTCAACGTCGGTGACGCTAGTGAGGGGCTATTTCGCCGGTGTTACAGGCTGCCGCCTGTCGCGGAACGAACGCGCTCGATGCTGAAACCTAGGTTTCATCGAGCGGTCAAGACCAGTGGCCCGTCGGGCGTGATCGCGACGGTGTGCTCCATGTGCGCGCCGCGCGAGCCGTCGGCCGACTTGATCGTCCAGCCGTCCTTGTCGATGTAGATCTGGTCGGTCGAGTGCAGGAACCACGGCTCGATCGCGATCACGAGACCGGGCTCGAGCTTGAAGCCCCGGCCGGCCTTCCCGGCGTTCGGCACGTGCGGGTCGCCGTGCATGGTGCGGCCGACGCCGTGCCCGCCGAACTGCGTGTTCACCTTCAGGCCGTTGCGCTTGGCGACGATCTCGATCGCGTGGCTGATGTCGCCGATCCTGTTCCCCGGCCGCGCGGCGGCGACGCCGGCCTCCAGCGCCTGGGTGGTGACGTCGATCAGCTTCAGGTCCCTCGGGTCGGGGGAGCCGACGACCACGCTGAGCGCCGAGTCCGACACCCAGCCGTCGACGCTCGCGGCGAAGTCGACGCTGAGCAGGTCGCCGTCGCGCAGCTCGTAGTCGAAGGGCAGCCCGTGCAGCACGGCGTCGTTGACGCTCGTGCACAGCACGAAGCCGAAGGGCATGGCGCCGAAGCTCGGGTGGTAGTCGATGTAGCACGACTCCGCGCCGCGGTCCTTGATCATCTGGTGGGCGAGCGCGTCGAGCTCGAGCAGGTTGACCCCGACGGCGGCCTTCTGCTGGAGCGCGGTGAGCACGTCGGCGACGAAGCGCCCGGCCGGCTTCATCTGCTCGATCTGGGCGGGTGTGCGGAGCTCGATCACAGAGGTGAGCCTACCGGCGGCAGTCTTCTCGTTCTGCCTCCGGGAGGGGCCTCCGCCCTCTAGGCTGCGCAGGTGTTGCGAGGGGTGGGCCGAGGTCGGAGGCATGCCCTGAGCGCCGCACTCGCGGCTCTCGTGCTCGGCGTGATGTCGCCGTCGCCGGCATCGGCCGCCGATCCGCGGCAGACGCGGGCGCTGTACGCCGACTCGCACAGCTCCGCGGCGGTCCGCGGCGGCGCCTACGCCGCGCTCGGGTCGGTGCCCCAGGCGCTCTGGCTGGGCGTCGCCACGCCCCGTGCGGTCCGCCGCGAACTGCGGGCGTACGTCCGCCGTGCCGTCGCCAGGCGCCGGACGCCCCAGGTGGTGCTCTACGCGATTCCGGACCGGGACTGCGCGGGCGGCGGCTGGAGCAACGCCACGGCGTACCTGCGCTGGGTCAAGGTCGTCGCCTCCGTGCTCCGGGGCCGCCGGGCGATCGCGGTGGTCGAGCCGGACGCGCTCGCGATGAGCGAGCAGTGCGGCGGAGACGCCCGGCTGGCGCTGCTCGGCGCGGCCGCGCGGATCCTCGCCGGGAGCGGCACGTGGGTCTACCTCGACGCCGGCCACAGCAACTGGGTGAGCGCCGACGCGACGGCGGCGAAGCTGCGCCAGGCGGGCATCGCCTACGCGCGCGGCTTCAGCCTCAACGTCGCGAACTTCCGTCCGACCGCGGAGGTCCGGCTCTACGGCGAGACGGTGGTGGCCGCCCTCGGCGTCCTGGCGCTTCCCGACAAGCACTTCGTCATCGACACCTCGCGCAACGGGGCCGTGCCCCTGGACGCTCAGTGGTGCAACCCTCCCTGGGCACGGGTCGGCCAGCGCCCGGTCATGCTGCGCACCGGGTCCCTCGACGGGCTGCTGTGGGTCAAGCACCCGGGGGAGACCGACGGCGCCTGCAACAGCGGTCCCGCGTCCGGATGGAGCGACCTGCTCGCGGACCGGCTGCTCGGTCGGTGAGACTCGTCCCATGACCTCCCTCCGCCGGATGGGCCTCCTGCTGGCCGCGGCCCTCGCGCCGCTCGTCGTCGGTGTCGGCGCGGCCCCGGCCCAGCAGCTCGACCCCCGGCAGAGCCGGGCCCTGTACGCCGACCCCCAGAGCCTCGCGGCACAGCAGGGTGACGCCTACGCGGCGATCGGGAGCCAGCCCCAGGCGCTCTGGCTGACGACGTCGTACTCGGTGGACGCGGTCCAGGGCGTGACCGCCGACTACGTGAGCCGGGCCGCCGCGGCGCAGCGGACGCCGCAGGTGGTGCTCTACGCCATCCCGGACCTGAACTGCGGCGGGGGCGGCTGGCCCGACGCGACGACGTACCGGGCCTGGGTGTCGCGGATCGCGGCCGCGCTCGCCGGTCGCGGCGCCATCGCGATCGTCGAGCCCGACGCCCTCCCCTTCGCGTCCACGTGCGGCGGGAGCGCCCGGCTGAGCCTCCTGCGCTGGACGGTCGGCACCCTGGCCGAGGCCGGCGTGTGGGCCTACCTCGACGCCGGGCACACCCACTGGCAGCCCGCGAAGCGGGTCGCCCGGTGGCTGAAGCGCGCCGGCGTGGCGCGGGCCCGCGGATTCGCGCTCAACGTCGCCAACTTCCAGCCCACCGCGGCGACGAAGCGCTATGCCGCCGCCGTCCGGCGGGCGCTCGCGAAGCGAGGTGTGAGGGCGAGCCACTACGTGATCGACACCTCGCGCAACGGCGCCAGGCCGCGCGGCACCAACTGGTGCAACCCGACCTGGGCGCGTCTGGGCACGGCGCCGCGGATGTTCACCTCGGGAGCGCTCGACGGGCTGCTCTGGGTCAAGCACCCCGGTGAGACGGACGGCGCCTGCCACGGCGGTCCCGCGTGGGGATGGAGCGACCTCCTCGCCGACCGCCTCCTCGGCCGCTGAGCCGCGCCCACGGTCACCAGCCGCGGCGGCGCCACTCGGAAAGGTGGGGGCGCTCGGCGCCGAGGGTGGAGTCGTCGCCGTGGCCGGGGTAGAGCCAGGTGGCGTCGGGGAGGCGGGCGAAGACCCGCTGCTCGACGTCGTCGATGAGCTGGGCGAAGGCGGCGGCGTCGCCGAAGGTGTTGCCGACGCCGCCGGGGAAGAGCGAGTCGCCGGTGAAGAGGTGAGGCGTTCCGGCGGGGTCGTCGTAGAGCAGCGCGACCGAGCCCGGGGTGTGTCCGCGCAGGGCGATCACCTCGAGCTCGGACTCACCGACCGGGATGCGGTGCCCGTCTGCGAGCCCGACGCCGATCGGCACGCCGGTGGCGTCCGTGATCGCCGCGGCGTCGGGCGCGCCGGCCATCGCGGTCCCGCCGGTGGCGGCGACGACCTCGGCGAGCGCGCGATGGTGATCCCAGTGCTGGTGCGTCGTGATGACCGCGTCGAGGCCGGCGTCGCCGACCCACGGGATCAGCCTCTCCGGCTCGGCGGCGGCGTCGATCATCACCTGCGCGCCGGTGTGGCGGCAGCGCAGCAGGTAGGAGTTGTTCGCCATCGCGGGATCGACCGCGACCTTGCGGACGGTGAGGTGGGCGAGCTCGAGGGTGTCGTCGAGCCCGCCGGGGCGGACCACGCCGGTGTAGGTCATGACAGCATCGTGGCAGCCCGGCGCAGCATGGCGGTGACGACGAGCGGGTGCGCCGGCCGGACCACGCCGAAGTAGACCCGCCCGCGCCACCCGTGCAGCCGGACGGCCGTCGTGACCCGGACCAGGTCGTCGCCGACACCGATGCCGCACCGGAAGTCCAGATGCCTGTCGTCGTACGACAGCAGCGCCTCCTCGCCGACCACCTCCCGCACCGCGAACGGGTCGTCGGGATCGGTCGGGACGCCGATCAGGGGCGCGAGCGCCTGCCGGACGCCGAAGAGTCCCTTGACCACTCCCGGCATCGTCTCCCGGCCGAAGATCGTCCGCGCCCAGGTGGCGGGGTCGGGCGTCGAGCCGGGCGGACGCGGCACCGCGATCAGGTCGACGTAGTCGGGCAGCGGCAGGTCGCGGAGCGCGACGGAGCGGAATGCGGGCGCCTCGTCCCCTGTTGGGTCCACCGTTCGATCCTGCGGTGACGCGGGGTGCCTGGCAAGTGTGGATGTGTCGGGCGCCCCTGCTAGGGTGACGAACACGTGTTCGAACGCATCGGGAGAGGGGCAGGCGTGGCCGACCAGATCGTCATCAGGGGCGCTCGTGAGCACAACCTGAAGGACGTCTCGCTCGATCTGCCCCGCGACGCGCTGATCGTCTTCACGGGCCTCTCCGGCTCGGGCAAGTCGAGTCTCGCCTTCGACACCATCTTCGCCGAGGGGCAGCGCCGCTATGTCGAGTCGCTCTCGGCGTACGCCCGGCAGTTCCTGGGCCAGATGGACAAGCCCGACGTCGACTTCATCGAGGGGCTCAGCCCGGCGGTCTCCATCGACCAGAAGTCGACCAGCAAGAACCCGCGCTCGACGGTCGGCACGATCACCGAGGTCTACGACTACCTCCGCCTGCTCTTCGCGCGCGCGGGCCGCGCGCACTGTCCCACCTGCGGGGCCCCCATCGAGCGGCAGACCCCGCAGCAGATCGTCGACCGGATCCTCACGCTCGAGGAGGGCCGGCGCTTCCAGGTGCTGGCCCCGGTGGTGCGCGGTCGCAAAGGCGAGTTCGTCGAGCTCTTCGGCCAGCTGCAGGCTCAGGGCTACAGCCGCGCGCGGGTGGACGGGAAGACCGTCCAGCTCTCCGAGCCGCCCAAGCTCAACAAGCAGCAGAAGCACACCGTCGAGGTCGTCATCGACCGCCTCCAGGTGAAGGCGTCGAGCAAGCAGCGGCTCACCGACTCCGTGGAGACCGCGCTGCTGCTCACCGGCGGGCTGGTGCTCTTCGACTTCGTGGACACCGGCGAGGAGATGAAGTTCTCCGAGAAGATGTCGTGCCCCAACGACCATCCCATCGACACCGACGACCTCGAGCCGCGCTCCTTCTCGTTCAACAGTCCCTTCGGCGCCTGTCCGGAGTGCCACGGCCTCGGCACCCGGATGGAGGTCGACCCCGAGCTGGTCATCCCCAACCCCCAGGCCACCCTCAACGACGGCGCGATCCAGCCGTGGAGCCACGCGCACATCTCGGACTACTTCCTGCGTCTGCTCGGCGCGCTCGGCGAGGAGATCGGCTTCGACCTCGACACGCCGTGGGAGGACATCCCGAAGGCCGCGCAGAAGACCATCCTCGACGGCCACACCCGCAAGGTGCACGTGGTCACGACCAACCGCTACGGGCGCCAGCGGGCCTACGACGCGGAGTTCGAGGGCGTGCGCTCCTACGTCGAGCGGCGTCACCGTGAGGCGGAGTCCGACACCAGCCGCGAGCGGTTCGAGGGCTTCATGCGGGAGGTGCCCTGCCCGGCGTGCGCGGGCAGCCGTCTCAAGCCGGTCTCGATGGCGGTCACGCTGGGGGAGCGCGACCAGGGCGGCCTGAACATCGCCGAGATCTGCGCCCTGCCGATCAACGAGGCCAGTGCCTGGCTCAACGGGGTCACGCTCACCGAGCGCGAGAAGCAGATCGCCGAGCGGGTGCTCAAGGAGATCCAGGAGCGGCTGCAGTTCCTGCTCGACGTCGGGCTGGACTACCTCTCGCTCGACCGGCCCTCGGGCTCGCTGAGCGGCGGCGAGGCCCAGCGCATCCGGCTCGCGACGCAGATCGGCGCGGGGCTCGTCGGCGTGCTCTACGTCCTCGACGAGCCCAGCATCGGCCTCCACCAGCGGGACAACGCCCGCCTGATCGAGACCCTCCTGCGCCTGAAGAACCTCGGCAACACCCTCATCGTGGTCGAGCACGACGAGGACACCATCCGGGTCGCCGACTGGGTCGTCGACATCGGCCCCGGAGCCGGCGAGCACGGCGGCCACGTCGTGCACTCGGGCACCGTCAAGGCGCTCTACAAGAACACCACGTCGATGACCGGGCAGTATCTCGCGGGCAAGCGCCGGATCGCCCTCCCCGACGTACGCCGTCCGCTGACCGCCGGACGCGAGCTCAAGGTCCTCGGCGCGCGGGAGAACAACCTCAAGAATCTGGACGTCTCGTTCCCGCTGGGGGTCTTCCTCGCGGTCACCGGCGTCTCGGGGTCGGGCAAGTCGACGCTGGTCAACGACATCCTCTACACCTCGCTGGCCAAGCAGATCTACAACGCGCGCACCATCCCCGGCCGGCACCGGACGATCACGGGGCTGGAGCACGTCGACAAGGTGATCCACGTCGACCAGAGCCCCATCGGGCGTACGCCGAGGTCCAACCCGGCCACCTACACCGGCGTCTTCGACCACGTCAGGAAGCTCTTCGCCTCGACGCCCGAGGCCAAGGTGCGCGGCTACCAGCAGGGCCGGTTCTCGTTCAACGTCAAGGGCGGCCGCTGCGAGGCCTGCGCCGGCGACGGCACGATCAAGATCGAGATGAACTTCCTGCCCGACGTCTACGTGCCGTGCGAGGTCTGCCACGGCATGCGCTACAACCGCGAGACGCTCGAGGTGCACTACAAGGGCAAGAACATCGGCGAGGTGCTCGACATGCCGATCGAGGAGGCGGTCGACTTCTTCGCCGCCGTCCCCGCGATCGCGCGCCACCTCACGACCCTGGTCGAGGTCGGGCTGGGCTATGTCCGGCTCGGTCAGCCCGCGACCACGCTGAGCGGGGGCGAGGCGCAGCGGGTGAAGCTCTCCAGCGAGCTGCAGAAGCGCTCGACCGGCCGCACGATCTACGTGCTCGACGAGCCCACGACGGGCCTTCACTTCGAGGACATCCGCAAGCTCCTCGGCGTGCTGGGCAGCCTGGTCGACAAGGGCAACACGGTCCTGGTGATCGAGCACAACCTCGACGTGATCAAGACCGCCGACTGGGTGATCGACATGGGGCCCGAGGGGGGCAACCGGGGCGGCACCGTCGTGGCCGAGGGGACGCCGGAGCAGATCGCGGCCAACCCCGCGAGCCACACCGGCCAATTTCTCAAGCATCTCTTGGGTTGATGATTCATGCTGAGGCCATGACTCCTTCTTCGCTGGACCGCCGCAACGCCCTCCTCGCGGGAACGGGCCTCGCCGCCGTGCCGCTGCTCGCCGCCTGCGGCGCCGACGACTCCACCGCCACCGACACGACGTCGAGCTCCGGCGCCGCGTCGGGCACGACGTCCTCCGGCGCGAGCGAGTCCGCCTCCGCGTCGGAGTCCGCCTCCGCGTCGAGCCGCACCGCGGCCGACGCCCTCGCGTCGACCAGCGACATCGAGGTCGGCGGCGGCACGATCTTCTCCGACGAGAAGGTGGTGGTCACCCAGCCGACCGAGGGCACGTTCAAGGCCTTCGACGCGACCTGCACCCACAACGGCTGCCTGGTGTCCAAGGTCGAGGACAGCGAGATCGTCTGCACCTGCCACAACAGCCACTTCTCGATCACCGACGGCTCGGTCGACAGCGGCCCGGCGCCCGACCCGCTCCCGTCGGTCTCGATCACCGTGACCGACGGCGAGATCTACCTCGCCTGACCCCCGATCCGCCGCTGCTCGCCGTGGGCGGCGGCGAGCAGCGGCGGATCAGGGCTGAGCCTGCCGTCGCCAGGCCTCGTCGCGAGGCGAGCGGCGGCGGTCCAGGCGGCGGTCGAGCACCTCGCGGGCGTCGTCCCAGCGGTCGGCCCGGAGCAGTGCCGCGATCCGGGCCTCCTCGACGATCTCGCGCTGGGCATCGGAGCCGCCGAGCCGCCACAGCTGGCCGGTGAGCGCGCAGAGCCGATCGGCGGCCTCCGACGGGCGGCCCGTCGCCATGAGGAGGAAGGCGTCGGCGAGCGGCGCGACGACCTCGCGCTGGGTCGCCCGGGAATGGTCCCGCGCGGCGTCGCGCACCGCGCGGAGGCCCGCGACGTCGCCGGTGGCGAGGTGGACGACCAGCGCGTGCAGCGCCATGAAGGCCGTCGCCGGCCGGGCCAGGGTCTCGGCCCCCGTGGCTGCGATCACCGCGTCCATCCCCGGGACCTCGCCCGCCCCCGGCGTGATCGCCCAGCGGAAGAGCAGGGATCCGGTGTCGACCAGCGCCCGGCAGCCGAGGGCGGTCGCGGGGTCGAGCTGGGTGTCGTAGCGACGGCGTACGGCGTCGAGGTCGCCGAGGGAGAGCTCGTGCAGCGCGGCGTGCCAGGAGAAGTGGGAGAGCGACTCGGCCTTCGCGCCCTCGTCGTCGATCCACCGGTCCATCCACGCCAGGCCAGCCGCGTGGTCCCCGGTCTCGTAGTGCGCGTGCGCCCGCGCGTGCGCGGAGTGCCCCGCGCCGGGCTCGGCGTCGAGCGAGGCGACGGCCAGGTCCATCGCCTCGTCGAAGCGCAGCTGCTCGGTCCGGACGAAGGCCAGGAGCCCGCGGAACCACCAGTCGCCGCCGTACGCCGGGCGACATCGCTCCACCAGGTCCCAGGCCTCCTGGGGCACCTCGGTGACGCCCGCGAACGCGATGGTCGGCACGGCGACGGAGAGCAGCAGGGCGTCGCGCGGATGCTCGGCGAGGTGGGCGAGCAGGGGAGCGGAGTCGCCCCCGAGCCGCGCCGCGACCGCGCGCACGTGGCTGCGCTCCCGCTCGGTGCCGCGGCCCGCGTGCA
>NZ_JASGDD010000142.1:0-14482 GCF_047607365.1 Nocardioides sp.
CTCACGCAGGGAGACCGCCGGTGGGTGCCGCTGGCCTTCGCCGGCGTCGACCCGCCGGCGCGGCCCGACCAGGCCGACACCCGAGTCTCCGCGGGCAGGGCCACGGTGCTGGCGATGACCGGCCCGTCGCTGCGTCCCGAGGACCGGCGTCTCGCCGACGTGTTCGCCGTACGCGCGCGGGAGGCCTCCGAGCGGATCGAGCTGGCGGACGCGGCGGCCGCTGCGGTGCCGGTGGCCGAAGCGGACCGGGTCCGCACCGCCCTGCTCGCCGCGGTGGGGCACGACCTGCGCGCCCCGCTCGCGGCGGCGAAGGCCGTCGTGTCCGGGCTGCTGTCTCCTGCCGTGACGGTCGGCGAGGCGGATCGCCGGGAGCTCCTCTCCACTGCGGACGCGTCGCTCGACCGTCTCGCCGGACTGGTCGACAACCTGCTCGACATGTCCCGGCTGCAGGTCGGCGCCATGCCGGTCCACCGGGCGCCGACCGCTGTCGACGACGTGCTCAGCCGTGCTCTGGACGACCTCGGCGTCTCCCCGCGCGGCGTGCTCCTCGACATCGCCGCGGAGCTCCCGCTCGTCCACGCGGACGCCGGCCTGCTCGAGCGGGTGCTGGTCAACCTGCTCTCCAATGCCCAGCGCTACTCCCCCACGGGAGTGCCTCCCCTCGTCAACGGTGGCGTTCTCGGCGACCGGGTCGAGATCAGGGTCGTCGATCGGGGGCCGGGCATCCCGGGAGACAAGCTCGACCAGGTCTTCGTGCCCTTCCAGCGGCTGGGCGACACCGACAACGCGACGGGCATCGGATTGGGCCTCGCCGTCTCGCGCGGCCTGGTGGAGGCGATGGGTGCGACCCTGACTCCCGAGGAGACGCCCGGCGGCGGGCTGACGATGGTGGTCTCGCTGCCCGTGGCCGAGCCGGGGGAGGGGGACGGGTGACCCGGGTGCTGGTGGTCGACGACGAGCCGCAGATCGCGCGCGCCCTGGCGATCAACCTGCGCGCGTCGGGCTTCGAGGTCGTGACGGCCGCGGACGGGTCGGAGGCGCTGTCCGCCGCCGCCGAGCACCGGCCCGATGTCGTCGTCCTCGACCTCGGACTGCCCGACATGGACGGCGTTCGCGTCATCACCGGGTTGCGGGAGTGGAGCTCCGTCCCCATCCTCGTCCTCTCCGGGCGCTCCGACAGTGCGGACAAGGTCGACGCCCTCGACGCCGGTGCCGACGACTACGTCACGAAGCCGTTCGGAATGGACGAGCTGCTCGCCCGGCTGCGGGCCATGGCCCGCAGGTCGAGCGCGACCGAGCCCGAGGTCGCGATCCGCTTCGGAGCGGTCGTCGTCGAGACCGCGGCCAAGCGGGTCACCGTCGACGGTGACGAGGTTCGCCTCACGCCGACGGAGTGGCATCTGCTCGAGGCGCTGGTCCGGCATCCCGGCGTGCTCCGGAGCCAGCGAGAGCTGCTGTCCGAGGTCTGGGGGCCGGGCTATGAGACCGCGCAGGGGAATCTGCGGCTCTACGTCAACCAGCTGCGGCGGAAGCTGGAGCCGGATCCGTCACGTCCCCGCTTCTTCCGCAACGAGCCCGGCCTGGGCTATCGATTCGAGCCCTGATCCGGTGGCCGATTGGTGAGCCGGCCCACCGGCCCGGTAGCCTGTCCGGCGCTGCCACGGCAGCATGGAGGTGTCGCCTAGTCCGGTCTATGGCGCCGCACTGCTAATGCGGTTTGGGGTAACCCATCGCGAGTTCAAATCTCGCCACCTCCGCCACGCGATCAGAGCCCCCGGGAGCCGTGCTCACCGGGGGCTCTGCGCGTCCGGAAGGGGATGCCGGCGCGATCGGGGGGCGGGGTCGGTCAGGCGCCGACGCGGACGAAGGCCCGAGCGTCGCGGGTGCCCGCGACGACGATCTCGCCGTGGTCGCCGCCCAGGGCGTGGAGGACGGTCCGGGTGTCCGCCTCGAGGTCGTCGGACGAGCGCGTCGAAAGCTCGTCGGACCAGTCGAGGATGACGTCGACGTCGCGGGCCGGGAGGCCGAGATCCGCGGCGATGACGGGCACCAGGCCCACGAGCATCCGCGGGTTGGCCCGCACCCGTGCCACCGGCAGCCGCAGCGCGGCTCGTCCTCCGGTGGCCACGGCGCGTGCTGCCGTCCGGGACGTGGTGTCGTCCCGCAGGTCGATCACGGGGACGATGTCGACCTTGGCGGACGCCACGACGTTGAGGAGCGCGAGCAGGCTCCACCACTGGGTCCGCGCACCGGGCGACACGGCCACGCGGCCGATGTCCACATACAGCGGACCCGACCAGAGCCGGGCCACCTCGTCGAGGAAGCACGCCGCGTCGGTGGCCGCGCTCCGCACCCTCCGCGGCAGTCCCATCGCGGGATCGACCCCGGCGGGAGCCGCCTCCTGCAGCTCGAAGAAGGGCATGATGGCCGACGACCTCGGCCCGGACAGCGCGGCCGCGACCTCGGACTGCCGCCCCCTGAGCACGGGGAGGTACGCCATGGCGTCCAGCGTCACGATGCCCCGCTTTCTCAGTGTGGTCCGAATGCCAACTGGTCCCGTCGTCGTCCTGCCGAGAGCCGCCACGACCGACCTCAGGGCCCGGGTGTTGCGTCAAACCCCGTGATCCGTCGTGTTGAGGCGCCTCATCTGCCTCACGAGCCTCACCTTAGGTGAAGAGGGAGACATTCATCCCCATCTAAAGTTTCCTATATATGCCTCATCATGCCCGAGTGAGGCAAACAACCACCTAAGGAGCCCCCGATGAAGAACTACAAGACCCGCATCGTCGTCGCCATCCTCGCCGCGCTCGCGACCTTCGGTGTCGCCACGACGGTCGCGCCCGAGCCCGCGAGCGCTGGCACGCAGCGCTGCTGCTGAACTCTCCTGCGGGCGGGCGCCGTTCCGGCGCCCGCCCGGGAGATAGGCAGGTAGGTCGGTGTCAGGCGAAGAGCTTGGCCGCCTGGGGGCCTGTCAGGGCGCCGGACGCGATGCCCGCCCGACGGTAGGCGTCGAGGGCGGCGCCGGCGTCGCCGATCTCCTCGAAGCGCGCCGCGATCTGGTACCACAAGCGGATCACCGCGCGGTCCTGGTCTGTCGTAGCCAGGGCGAGGACGGCCCGGTGGTAGTCCGCTGCTGCCTCCGCGGGGTCTGACCGGAGGTAGATGTCTCCGTGGATCACCAGAGCGTCGGCGAGAGCGAACGGGCCGAGCGCCTCGGGCTCGGCCAGGATGGGATCCAGAATCGAGAGTGCGACGGCGGTCTGGTCGGCCATGTAGTGCGCCCTGGCCTGCTCGACCTTGGCCAGGACGAGTTCGATGGTGCTGGCCCCGGTCATCTCGAGCTCGCCGACGGCCTGGCTGAGCGCGGCCAGTGCGCCGTTCACGTCGGGATCGTCGAGATGGAGCAGGAATCCTCCGATGTTGGAGCGCAGCATCGCTCGTTGCCGCGCGTCGCCGTCGACGCCGAGCAGCAGGAGAGCCTGGTCGGCGTACTGCAGAGCGTTGGCGACGTCGCCCTGCTCCGACGCGCAGACACTGGCGTTCCAGCACACGTAGGCTCGCGCCCGGGGAGAGATGCTCTCGTCCGCCGCAGCGAGCGCTGTCTGGGCGAGGCGCAGCGCGCGCGGGATCTCGCCGCGAAGCTCATAGATGCTGGCCAGGGTGGCGGCCAGCTGGATGCCGTCGTCGGTCCCGGCCAGACCCCGCTCGCGGGCCTGCTTCAGCGCCGCCTCGCCGACGCTGGCGGCGGTGTCGACCTCGCCGGCGTCGCGCAGCGCCCGGCAGAGGGCGATCTGCACCCCGAACCACGTCGCGGCGCTCGTCAGGTCCTCGGCCGCCAGCCTCTCCAGGGCGGGGATGGCGTCCTTGCCCTGTGCCTGGTCGGCCAGGGCGCCGAGGAGGGCGGCCGTGTGCCGCTGGTCGTCGTCGAGGCTGGCCGGCAGCGACGCGAGGCGCTCGGCGGCCCGCACCGCCGAGCCCGTCTTGAGCTCGAGCTCGGCGTAGTCCAGCTCCAGCTGGACGCGGGCCCGCAGCGGCGTGGACTCGCCGACCAGCAGCTCGCGTGCCGGGACGTCGAGCGTCCGGGCCAGGCCCTCGAGCACGTCGGACTCGGGACGACGCTGCCCCGACTCGATCCGCGACACGTACGCCGTCGAGGCCACGCCCGCCGCCAGCTGGCCCTGCGTCAGTCCCCGTTGCAGTCGCAGCCGCTTGATCCGACCCCCCAGTTCGGCCGGATCGATTGTCTTCAGTGTCAACACCAAGTCACGATCCATGCGCACATTGTGCCCGCGACCGTGGCCTGAGTCACGGAAATCGGACATCGCCCTGTCGGCATTCATATGGCACCCGGTGCACGTGACACCGCTGCCCGACTCAGTCGGCGCGACCGTCGCAGAGGAGGTCGCCGACCTCGCAGCCGAGCGAGGCGGCGCGCAGTGCGGCGCGCTGGGTGGGCTTGGCCGCGTCGTAGAGCTTCGCGCCGTCGCCGGTGATCCGGGCGTAGACCGAGCGGCGGTCGTCGGTGCAGGCGATCCGGCGTACGAGGCCGCTGGTCTCGAGCCTGCCGACCAGGCGCGAGAGGGCGCTCTGGGAGAGCGCGACCTCGGGGGCGAGCTCGGACATCCGCAGCTGGCCGCGGTCGGCGTTGGCCAGCCGCTCGAGCACGTCGAACTCGCTGCCGCTCAACTGATGCTCGCGCTCGAGCGCCCGGTCGAGCGCCGCCGCGATGCGATAGAAGTCGCCGCTGAGCTGCTGCCAGTGCCGCGCGACGTCGTCGTCCGTCGACGTCTTCTGCACCGTTCCCACGCGGCCGATGATACCAGGGTTTCGTCGATTTATGCAGATGCAAAAGATGTAGACGCAAAAGATGCATATGCATAGACTGAGTCTCGTGAACGCCACTACGAACACGTCCGAACTCCACGTCACGACGCCCTCGGGCTGGACGGGCCGGATCTGGATCCTGCTCGTCATCCTGTGCGGCGCCCTCTTCCTCGACGGCCTCGACATCTCGATGGTCGGTGTCGCGCTGCCCTCCATCGGGCGGGCCCTCGACCTCGAGGCCGGCACCCTCCAGTGGCTCGTCTCGGGCTACGTCCTCGGCTACGGCGCGCTGCTCCTGCTCGGTGGCCGGGCCTCCGACCTCATCGGCCGTCGGCCGGTCTTCCTCGGCGCGCTCCTCGTCTTCGGGGTCGCGTCGGTCGTCAGCGCGATCTCGTCGACCGAGCAGGTGATCATCGCGCTGCGCTTCGTCAAGGGCGTGAGCGCCGCCTTCACCGTGCCCGCCGGCCTGTCCATCATCACCACGACCTTCGCCGAGGGGCCGGCGCGCAACAAGGCCTTCTCGATCTACACCGTCTGCGGCGCCTCCGGCTTCTCGCTCGGACTCGTCTTCGGCGGCGTGCTGACCGAGCTCTCCTGGCGGGCGACGCTGCTCTTCCCCGGGCCGGTCGCCCTGGCGCTGGCCGTCGCCGGCTGGCTCGTGATCCCTCGCGCCCAGGCGGCCGCCCGCTTCCGGCTCGCCCACTTCGACGTGGCGGGCGCCGTCACCTCGACGGTCGCGCTCCTGCTGCTCGTGTGGAGCGTCGTCCGTGCGCCGGAGGCCGGCTGGCTGTCGACCGGCACCATCGCGGGCCTCGGCACGGCGGTCGCCCTCGGTGTGGCCTTCGTCGTCATCGAGCAGCGCCACGCCAGCCCCCTGGTGCGCCTGTCCATCCTCCGCTCGGTCACGCTGGTCCACGCGAACCTGTCGGGCTTCGTGATGTTCGGCGGCTACGCGGCCTTCCAGTTCCTCGTGACGCTCTACGTGCAGAACTCCCTCGGCTGGTCGCCGATCACGATGGCGCTCGCCTTCCTCCCGACCGGCCTGATCGTGGTCGCCTCGGCGACGAAGATCGACCGGGTCCTCGACCGCTTCCCGACCACGCTGCTGGTCGGGGTCGGACTGACGGCCTTCGTCGCGGCGTACCTCCTCTTCCTGCGTACGACGCCGGGCATGAGCTACTGGAGCTTCATGCTCCCGACGATGGTCCTCCTGGGCATCGGCTTCGCGCTGACCTTCCCGGCGATCAACGCGCAGGCCACCGCGGGCGTCGCCCAGAGCGAGCAGGGGCTGGCGTCGGGGCTGCTCAACACCTTCATCCAGGTGGGCGGCGCGGTCATGCTGGCCGTGGTCACCGCGATCGTCTCCAGTGCGCAGGGCGGCGATGCGAGCGCGGCGAGCGGGAGCCTCATCCCGGGCACCGAGACCGCGCTGGTGGTGATCGTCGTGCTGACCGCGCTCGGCCTCGCCGGCAGCGCGCTCGCCCACCGCGTCGCCACCCGGCGCGACGTGGTCGTCGAGGAGATCGACGAGGACCTGGAGGCCGCTGCCTGAGGGTCTGGGCCGGGCTCAGGAGGCGACCGAGTGCTGGGCCCGGCCGGCCGACTTGGCGGCGTACAGCGCCGCGTCGGCACGGGTCATCAGCTCCAGTGGCGTCTCGCCCGGCCGGAGGACCGCGACGCCGATCGAGCAGGTCTGGCGATCCGGCACGACGGTCAGGATCCGCCGGGCGATCAGCTCGGTGCTGTCCTGGTCGTAGCCGAGGAGGGCGATCGTGAACTCCTCGCCGCCCCAGCGGGCGACGACGTGGCCGGCGCCGACGGCTCGCACCAGCTGGTCGGCGAACCTGGCCAGCAGCGCGTCGCCCGCGATGTGGCCGTGCTGGTCGTTGAACGCCTTGAAGTGGTCGAGGTCGATCAGCAGCACGGCGAACGGCTCCCGGGAGGCGGCCAGCTCGCTCAGCCGGGTCTCCCAGCGTCGCCGGTTGGCCAGACCGGTGAGCCCGTCGGTCGCCGCGAGCTCCTCGACCCGCCGCTGGGCGGCGGCCAGGTTGTGCAGCAGCCACGACGGGAGCTCCGAGACCGCCAGCCAGACGATCACTGCGAGCGGGAGGCGGACGGCGAGATCGGCGCCGGAGAGGTCGACCGCCATCACGAAGGCCGGGATCGCGAGCGGCAGGAGTGCGAGCGACACCCCGCGGCGCTGGGTCATCCCCGTGTAGAGGAAGCCCATCAGCACCGCGGAGGTGGTGAGGCTCGCCGCGTGCGGGGCGACGACCGAGGCGCCCATCACGCCGAGCATGTCGAGCACGGGCCAGGCCAGGAGCGCCGGCCTCTCGAGCCGCAGATGGAGCAGCGCCCACACCGCGGCGATGGTGGCCAGGCTCGCGGCGTAGTAGCCCATGACCGCCGGCGTGATCTCGTGCGTCGTGAAGGCCGCCAGGAGGCAGACCGTGGAGATGACCCCGAGCCCGACGGCGCCGCGGTCGTGCCAGCGCCGTCGATTGGCGGGCGTCATCATGGGGCCGGAGGCGTGCTGGCCTGCACCATGACGCTGGTCGCCTTCACGACCGCCGTCGCGGCGACGCCGGGAGCGAGCCTCAGCTCGTCCGCCGCCTCGCGGCTCATCAGGGACACGACGCGATAGTCGCCACACGCCAGCTCGACCTGGGCCATGACGCCGTCCTTGGTCACCGCGACGACGATCCCGTCGAGGTGGTTGCGCGCGCTCGTGCCCCGGCGCGGTGGCGTCAGCGAGGCCTTGAGCTCCCCGAGCCGGTCGGCCGGGAGCACGCGCTGGTTGCCCTGGCGCTCGAACGTCACCCTGCCATCTGCCTCCCAGCGGCGCAGGGTGTCGACGCTGACGCCGACGGCCTGGGCGACCTCTCCGATGCGCAGGTACTCCACGGCACGATCCTAGGTTTCGCCGGCGTTGCGCGGGAAGCGAATCGCGCGATCGAGCCGCACCCGGATCATGTCGCCGACGCGCTCGCCGACCGCCGGGTCGGGATGGAGGCAGCGGAGCCGTCCGCCGTCGGTCTCCAGCAGGAGCAGTACGCCGTCCTCCCGGCGGATCCGCCCGGCGACCCTGGCCTCGATCGGCCCGTCCGGTGCCACCCGGACCTCGGCCGCGCGGGTGAGGACCAGGGCGTCGTCGTCCACCAGCTCGCCGTCGTACCCCAGGAAGCGGGCGACCTCGAGGGAGGGCGGAGCGGCGAGCAGCTCCGCCGGTCGCCCGTCGGCGACGATCCGGCCCGCCATCAGGACGACCACACGATCCGCGAGCGCCCAGGCGTCGGCGCGCTCGTGGAGGACGACCACCGTCGCCCGCGCGGCGTCGCGCAGGGTGCCGGCGACGTCCTCGATGAGCGCCAGGTGGCCGGCCGGGTCGAGCCCGGCGAACGGCTCGTCGAGGAGCAGCACGTCCGGGCGCACGGCGAGTCCGCGGGCGAGATGGACCCGGCGGGCCTCGCCGCCCGAGAGCGAGCCGGCGAACCGCCGGGCGAGGTGGTCCGCGCGGAGCGCCGTCAGGGTGGCCGTCGAGCGGGCCGCCCGCTCCCCGCGCGGGACGCCCCACCACGCCTGGGCGAGGTCGACGTTGGCACGGGCGGAGCGCTTCGCCAGGCCGGCCGACTGGAGGACCGTCGCGACCCGGCCGCCGCGAACGATCGTGCCGGTGTGGGGGAGGAGGCCGCCGATCGCGCCGATCAGCGTCGACTTGCCCGCGCCGTTGGGCCCGAGCACCGCGACCACCTCGCCCTCGGCGACGGCGAGGGAGACGTCCTCCAGCACGGCACGTCGCCCCCGGCGTACGCCGACGCCCACCAGCTCGAGCATCACGACCGCCACCGCCGGGCGACCGAGCCGCCGTGCTGCACGACGGTCATGAGCGCGCTGACGAGGATGATCAGTCCGAGCAGGAGGATGCCGATCGCGGCGCCCTGTGACCAGTGCCCGGCATTGACCTCGAAGAGGGCGGCGCTGGCCAGGGTCTGGTCGTAGCCCTGGATGTTGCCGCCGACGAGCACCACGGCGCCGACCTCGGAGAGCGCCGTCCCGGCGGCCGCGATCGCCCCCGCGACGATGCCGGCCCACGCCTCCCGCGTGGCGAGCGCCGCGATCCGCCAGCGGGCCGCGCGGAACGCCCGTGCCTGGTCGAGCAACCCGTCGGGCAGCGCGTCCACGGCGGCGCAGGTGAGGGCGATCATGAGCGGCAGCGCCAGGATGGTCTGGGCGATGAAGACGGCCTCGAGTGTGAAGATGAGGTGGAACCGGCCGAGGACCGAGGCCGGGAACATCAGCAGCACGAGCACCAGGCCGACCAGCACCGGCGGCAGCCCCATCCCGGCGTTGGCCAGCGCCACCAGCACACCGCGCCCGCGAAACCGGCCGAGGCCGAGCAGCAGGCCGAGCGGGAGGCCGATCAGCGCGCAGGCGGCGAGGACGACGGCCACGACCTGCAGCGTCGTCCACAGCGGCTGCATGACGTAGGGATCGCCGGTGATCAGCAGCTGCCAGGCCTCCCGCAGCCCCTCCCAGAGGAAGCTCACGGCGTGCTGGATGCGCTCGGCGCGCTCGGGCCCGCCGAGGGCACGACGTAGACCAGCCGGCCGTCGGTGAGGCGGTAGACCGTGCCGACCTCCTCGCCGGAGCCGATCACGCTGGCGCCGTCGGTGGGCACCGGCCCGGTCTCGTCCCCCGGCTGGGTGGTGACGGCGTCCTTCGGCGCGGTCAGGCCGCTGCTGCCGATCCCGACGTGGGCGGCCGTGAGCGCGGCCAGGAGGAATGCCACGGCGAGCACGATGCCGAGGTCGAAGAGGTTGACCAGGCCGTCGAGCGGATCGCCGGCGTTGTCCTCGTGCCGCCGGGCTCGGGGGCTGACCCTGATCACGAGGCGTCCGGCGACGTGAGCACCGCGGCGACGTACTCCAGATCGGAGTAGTCCTGTGCGTAGATCCGGTCGCGCCACAGCGACAGCGCGAACGCGACCGCCCCGACGAGAAGGCCCAGCACCGTGATGCTGAAGGCGGTCTGGAGGTTGGAGGTGAGCGTCTCGACGTCGCCGCGGGCGAGCCCGTCGAGGGCGGGCGAGAGCGGGATCAGCGTGCCCATGAGGCCGAGTGCCGGCCCGACCCGCACCAGCAGGCGGGTCCGCCCCAGGCGGCGCTGGGCGGCGAGGTCGAAGTCCGCGAGCCGCTTCGCCATCCTCGGCTCGTCGCCCGGAGTGCCGGCCTCCTCGGCGAAGCCGCCGAGCACCTGGGCCATCGGCTGGCTCCATGCGACCGGCGCGAGGGCGGCACGCGCGGCCTCGCGGTCGTCGACGACGACGTCCCGGGCGGTGTCGGCGGCGGCGACGAGCGCGGGGAAGCGCCGCCGCCGGCGCCGGGCGACCTCGACGACGAAGGCCCCGGCCTCGACCAGCACGAGCGCGAGGGCCGCGAGGGCGAGGAGCACGACCGGCACCTCGAGCACCTCGGCGACCTGGTAGATCACCCGGTAGACGTCCTCGCTCACGGCGTCATCGTCCCATCGCGTACGCCGCCGCGCCCCAGCCACGGCCGGATCCGCCGCCGGATCCGCCGCCACGTGCCGCTCTCGGCGAGCATGCCGGAGCCGATCAGGGCGGCGACGGCCGCCGGCAGGCCGATCCAGCCGGGCAGCCCGAGGCCGGTGTCGGCGCTCGCGCGGGCCGCCGCGGCGGACGGGGCGTCCTCGACGTCGACCGGTGGGGTGCTCGACGAGCCGCGGAGCTCGCTCGCCGTCAGCAGGATGCCCTCGATCCGCGGGCTGTCGCCGGAGGGCGCCGGCGTCGCCGTGGCGGTCGCGGTCGCCGACGCCGCGGGGGACGCGGTGGCCGAGGCGCTGGATCCCGATGCGGATCCCGATGCCGATGACGAGGCGGTCGAGCTCGCCGAGCCGCCCGCATGGTGGCCCTTCGCCTTGCTCGGCCCGTCGACGGGCGCGTCCGGGTCGGTGTCGGCGCCACTGCCGCCGGGAGCCACGGTCGGGTCGTCGGTCTGCTCCGGGTCGACCGACACCCTCACCGGCGAGGCGCGCCCGAAGGAGCCGTCGGCACCGCGGACCGTCACGGTGACGTAGAAGGTGCCCGCCTGCTGCCAGGCGTGCGACGTGCTCGCCGTGCCGGCGGCCTCGCCGTCGCCGAAGTCCCAGGTCCAGGTCAGCGAGGTGCCGGGCGATTCCGCGAGCGTCGCGGAGAGCGAGGTGCTCTCGCCGACGTCGAGGTCGGTGTCGCCGGCCGCGATCGTGGGCTGGAGCAGCCGGCCGCTCGTGTGGGCCACGATCCGCAGCGTCCCGCGCGAGGACGTCTGCCAGTAGCCACCGCGGTTCGGGTCGGCGGAGACGTTGACGTCTTCGCCGCCGGTGAGCGGCCGGATGTACTGCAGCGCCTCCCCGCCGACGCCCTGGACGACGGGCATGAGCCCGCTCTCGAACCCGTTGGCGCCGCTCGCCCCGAGCGCCCCCTCGGCCAGGGGGTGGCTGACCCCGTCCTCGTCGACCACCTCGGTGTAGGTGACGGCGTCCGGGTCGACGGTCCCCGCGCCCGCCGGTACGGCGGCCACGAGGGCACGCAGCGACGTGCCGGCGCCGACGAGCTCACTGCTGACGTGCCCGTCCTCGTCCCGCTTCCGGTAGGTCACGTCCGTCAGGTCGTGCAGCGTGTCGAGGTCGTCGAGGTCGAAGGTGCGGGTCGCCGACACGCTCCCGGTGACCTCGACGACGACGCACGGCCCTGGCGAGCACGACGAGGCGGCGTCGGCAGGCCCGTCGCCGAGCGCCAGCGTGGACGCTCCCAGCAGCAGGGCCGGGAGCGCCCACGCGAGGCGGGACGCGCGGAGTGGGCGGATGGTCAGCGGATGCGCACCCGTCGAGTGACCGAGGTCGCGGGCGTCACGGCCATGCCGTCGGCGTACACGACCCGGACCTTCCACCTGCCGCGCGGCAGGTGGATGACGGCCTTGTACGCCGACGCGCCGGTGCCGAGCTTGACGCTCTTGCGCGCCTTCAGCCTGCCGCCGACCTTGCCGGCCCAGATCGTGACGGTGCCCTTGGCGTCGCCGGCAGGCGGCGCGATCGCGCCGCGCAGGGTGATCTTGTGCCGGGACACCTTCGGCTTCGTGAGCCCGACCGCCGCCGCCACCGTCACGCTGCCGGCCGTCGTCGACGTCGCCTGCAGCTGGTCGCCGAAGTCCGGCTCGAGGTCCGCGTCCTCGATCTTCGTGATCGCGCCGGTGGTGACCGAGAGCGTCGCCGACGTCCTCGGCACGTAGCTCAGGGTGAAGTTGCCGGAGGCGTCGGTGAACGCCGAGGCGACCTCGGTCGAGGTGATCCCCGGACCGGCCGCGGGGGTCGAGATGAGGTGCACCGGCACGCCGTCGAGCGTAGGCATGCCGGGCACGACGTTGGCGATCGAGCCTGTGAGGGTGACCTTCTGCCCGCCGCGGACGGTGGCCGGCGGCTTCGTCACGGTCACCTCCGGCCGGGCCGACGGCAGGAACGACGGGTCGGGCTGCTGGTAGGCGCCGATCGCCGCCTGGCCCTTGACCGAGGTGATCCAGTCCAGGAGCGCGGTCGCGCCGACGACGTCGGTGTTGGTGGAGCTGGTGAACTTCGCCGGGTTGACGACGTAGGCGTGGAACGTGTTGACCAACGCCGCCTCGCTCCCGCGGGCGGTGGCGTCGTTGTCGCGGGTGAGCGTCGTCATCGTCGTCACCGAGCCGCTGCCCTGCAGGTACTGCAGGGTGCCGCGGTCGGTGAACACGTAGCAGACGTTCCTGCCGGCGTCCGTCGCCTGGTCGTAGTTGCAGACGTCGGCGTCCTGGATGTTCGGGGCCTGGGTCTTGCCGGTGGCCTTGTACCAGTCCGGCTTGGAGACGCTGCCGATGCTGGGGCAGTCGCCGGTGGTCGTCGACGGGGTGGTGCCGCCGCCGTCGGCGGTGGTGACGTTGCAGGTCTGGACGCCCGAGGTCATCGCCCAGATCGCGTGCTCCTGGACGGTGGTGCCCGGCGTACCGCCGCGGGAGACGAAGACCGCCTTGTCCTCCGCGCCCGCGGCCGCGATCTTCTCGAAGGCCGCGGCGATGTCGTGCTCCCCGCCGCTGAGGACGCCCGCGGGGTCGTCGGCCGGACCGGCCAGCACGTAGTCGCCCCAGAAGATCGCGCGGCCGTAGGGCTCGTAGGAGTAGCCGTCGGCGACGAACTGGTTCTCCAGCGACATGGCGTGCACGATCATCGCGGCGGCGGTGCCCTGCTTGGCGTAGTCGATGGCCGCGCCGGTGCCCTTCGACACGTAGTTGAGCGTGTACTCCGGGTGGTCGGCCTCGAAGCCGGGCTTGATCACGTTCTGGACGAGGTAGGAGTCGTAGACGTCGCTGGTGCCGACCACCGTCAGGGTGGTCGTGGCGGCGTGGGCGGGAGATGCCGTGAGCACGGTGCTCACGAGCAGGGCGATGGCGGGGACGACGGCTCTGAGCTGCTTCACGGATGACCTGTCTCTGAGAATCTGCCTAGGAAATACCTAGAGACTAGGACATCTGGACGGCCTCGGTGTTGCGTCTTCCGCACGACCTCACGGCGAGGGTGTGTGACAGGCTGGATCCGTGCCCGAGATCACCGTCCGCTACTTCGCCGGCGCCAAGGAGGCGGCCGGCACCGAGTCCGAGCGGCTCCACGCCGCGACCCTCGCCGACCTGAAGGGCGTCCTCGGCGCGCGCGACGGCCTCCGAGCGGTCTGCCTGGCCTCGTCGTTCCTGGTGAACGGCGCCCAGGCCGAGCCCGACGCCCTCCTGCCCGAGGGCGCCCAGGTCGACGTGCTGCCCCCCTTCGCCGGCGGCTGAGCCGCGGCCGCGGATCGCCTCAGGAGGGGTACGGCGTGCTCGCACGCGCCGCGTGCAGCGCCTCGGACCACCACGCGAGCTGGGTGAGCATGGCCGCCGCGTAGTCGGCCGCCGCCGGATCCTGGGGCTTGCCGTCCTTCCACGTCACGAAGTAGTTCGCGAACGCCAGGCCGTCGCGGATCGTGACGGCGTGGAGCTCGGTGAACACGTTCTCGAGATGGAGCGCCGCGTGTCGTCCACCGGCCGCGCCTCCGTAGCTGACGAACGCGACGGGCTTGGCCGTCCACGGGGTGAAGTGCCAGTCGATCGCCGCCTTGAGCGACGCCGGGTAGGAGTGGTTGTACTCCGGGGTCACGATCGCGAAGGCGTCGGCGGCGTCCAGGCGCTCGGTGAGCCCCGAGAGCCCGGCCGGCCGGGGATAGTCGCTGCCGGCGTACTTGGGAGAGGCGTTCGGCAGCGGCGACGACAGGTCGTAGTCCGCCAGGTCGACGACGTCGACGTCGAACCGGCCCTGCTCCTCGGCCCGGCGCGCCACCCATGCGGCGACGGTGGGGCCGAAGCGTCCCTCGCGGACGCTTCCGATGATGATCGCCAGTCGTGTTCTCTCGCTCATGCCTCCAGGCTGGCGAACGCCGCCGGGGGCAGCCAGACCGGCCTGAGGCTGGCCCTGGCACGGTCACCCTGAGCCCTGCCGGGTGGCGGCGGCGCGTCGTACCGTGGGCGCATGACGACGGCACTCGGCGACTTCCTCCGCGCCCGCCGCGACGCCACCGCGCCGGAGGCCGTCGGCCTCGAGCCCGGCGCGC
>NZ_JASGDD010000143.1:0-20564 GCF_047607365.1 Nocardioides sp.
GGCGTCGGCGGCGGCGTGAGCAGGGACCCGCGCCGGTCCGCGGTGATCGCGGGCGCGCTGGCCGCCATCGAGGAGGAGGGCCCCGACGTCGGCCTGGCCTCGATCGCGCGGCGGGCCGGGCTGCAGCGGCCCAACGTCTACCGGGTCTTCCCGAGCAAGGACGACCTCGACCGCGAGGTCGCGCTGACCGCCGCGATCCAGCTGGCCGACGTCGTACGGCCGCACCTGACCGACAGCGGGACGATGACCCAGATCGCCCGGTCGGTGATCGCGTCCGGCATGGAATGGGCCGCCGAGCATCCGCACCTCTACCGCTTCGTGGCGGCGCACCAGCAGGAGTCCGGGCGGGCCAGCTTCCTCGCCGAGATGGTCGAGGCGGTGCGCGCCTACGTGCGCGCGAGCGGGATGGCCATCGAGGTCTCCGACGGCGCGCTGGCGCCGCTGATGGCGATGGTCGACGTGGGGATCGTGTGGTGGCTCGACCACGGCGACGAGCCGAAGGAGGCGGTCACCGACCGCCTCGCGCGCCACGTCGCCCTCTGCCTGCGCGACATCGCCGCCGAGCTCGGCCTGGAGATCCCCGGGGACATGGTCTTCGCGCCCGCCGCGCTCGCCCGGGCCGGGTCCGCTCCCGCGGGCTGAGTCAGAGCGAGGGCAGCGAGGCCGCGAGGATCCAGATCGCGGCGCCGACGACCGCCAGCAGCCCCGCGTCGAAGAGCCGGCTGCGGACGGCGAGCATCCCCGCGTCCCGCTTGGGGAGGACGAGCCGGAGCAGCGCCGCCACGACGAGGGCGAGCGCAAGGCCCTGGACGCCGAGCCGCCAGTGGCCCAGCGCGGCCACGGTGATCGCGCCCATCGCGAAGACGAGGATGGCGATGTAGAAGCCGCCTCCGATCGTCGACGGATAGCGGCGCTCCTCGCTCTCCTCCTCCTGCGGCGACGGGCTCTCCACGAGCGTCACGCCAGGGACTTCTCGGCGGCGAGCACGACGTTCTGGAGCAGCATCGCGCGGGTCATCGGGCCGACGCCGCCAGGGTTGGGCGAGACCCAGCCGGCGACGTCCCAGACGTCGGGGGCGAGGTCGCCGGCCACCTTGCCGTCGACCCTGCTCACGCCGACGTCCAGGAGCGCCGCTCCCGGCTTGACCATGTCGGCGGTGATGAGGCCCGGGACGCCGGCGGCGGCGATGACGACGTCCGCCGATCGGGTGTGCTCCGCGAGGTCACGAGTGCCGGTGTGGCACAGCGTCGCCGTCGCGTTCTCGCTCCGCCTGGTGAGCAGCAGGCCCAGCGGCCGGCCGACGGTGAGGCCGCGACCGACGACGACCACCTCGGCCCCGTCGAGCTCGATCCCGTGCCGGCGCAGCAGCTCCAGGCACCCGACCGGGGTGCAGGGAAGCGGACCGCTCTCCCCCAGCACCAGCTTGCCGAGGTTGACGGGGTGGAGGCCGTCGACGTCCTTGTCGGGGTCGACCCGGGAGAGCAGTGCGAACTCGTCGAGTCCGGTGGGCTGCTGCACGAGAAACCCCGTGCAGGCCGGGTCGGCGTTGAGACGGTCGATCTCGGCCTCGACCTCGGCCTGGGTCGCGCCGGCCGGAAGGTCCACCCTGATGGACTCGATGCCGATCTCGGCACAGTCCCTGTGCTTGGCCCCGACGTACCAGTGCGAGCCGGGGTCGTCTCCCACGAGCACCGTGCCCAGGCCGGGGGTGACGCCCCGGGCCCTGAGCGCCGCGATCCGGTCGATCAGCTCAGCCTTGATCGTCCTGAGCGTCGCGGTGCCGTCGAGCTTCTGTGCTGTCACGTCGTCTTCTCCTGGTCGGCTAGCAGCCTGTAGAGCTCCGGGAGCGCCTCGGCGTCCTTGTGACGCCCCGCTGCCTCTTTCGAGCGGATGATGAGTGGATGATGTCGGCAAGGCTCGCCACGACCACGTGAACCCCGGCAACCTCGACTTCCGCGAGGATCGACTCGGCATCGAGGTCCCTCATGAGATCCGCCGCGCCTTCGCGAAGAAGTCGTCCTGAGTTGCCATCGCTCGGGCGTGCCGCTCGGGGTCGGCCTCCATGCGTTGGTCGAGGACGAGGTCGTGGTCGTCGAACTCCTCGAGACGAGCACGCACCTCGTAGCCCAAGGCATGGAGGATCAACGCGAGCATGGGATAGGACGGCTGCATGGTGCCGGACTCGATGCGAGCGATCGTCGAGTGAGGCACACCCGCCCGAGCGGCAGCCTCCCGCTGACTCACGTCGGCCTTGATCCGGGCCAGCTTCACTTGGTTGCCCGCCCAGTGCTCGATGTTGCGCGCGGTCGTCGGACCAACAGCCTCTCGCAGACGCTCGTGCAGACCCATGAGTCGATGGTAGCAGATCCGCTATCAGTGGAAGAAGTGGCGGGTGCCGGTGAGGTACATCGTGACGCCCGCCGCCTGGCACGCCTCGACGGTGAGCTGGTCGCGCACCGAGCCGCCCGGCTGGACGATCGCCTTCACACCGGCGTCGATGAGGATCTGGGGACCGTCCTCGAAGGGGAAGAAGGCATCGCTCGCCGCCACCGACCCGCGGGCCCGCTCCTCGCCCTCCACCAGCGTGTTCGCGCGCTCGACGGCCAGGCGGCAGGAGTCCACCCGGTTGACCTGGCCCATGCCGATGCCCACCGCTCCCCCGTCGCGGGCGAGCAGGATGGCGTTCGACTTCGCCGCGCGGCAGGCCTTCCAGGCGAACGCCAGGTCGGCGAGCGTCGCCTCGTCGGCCGCCTCACCCGTCGCCAGCGTCCAGGCCGACGGGTCGTCGCCGGGGGCGTCGACGTGGTCGACCTGCTGCATCAGCAGGCCGCCCGAGATCGGCCGGGTCTCGACCGGGCTCCCTCCGTGCGCGTCCGCGACGAGGATGCGGATGTTCTTCTTCGCCTGGAGGATCTCCACCGCCCCGTCCTCGTACGCCGGGGCGACGATCACCTCGGTGAAGACCTCGGCCACCTGCCGGGCCATCTCCACCGACACCGGACGGTTGGCCGCGATCACGCCGCCGAACGCGGAGACCGGGTCGCAGGCGTGCGCCTTGGCGTGGGCCTCGGCGATCGTCGCCCCCACGGCGATGCCGCACGGGTTGGCGTGCTTGATGATCGCCACGGCGGGCTCGGCGAAGTCGTCGGCGGCGCGGCGGGCGGCGTCGGTGTCGACGTAGTTGTTGTAGGACATCTCCTTGCCGTGCAGCTGCTCGGCCTGCGCCAGGCCGGGCGCTCCGAATCCGTTGAGATACAGCGCCGCCCGCTGGTGCGGGTTCTCGCCGTAGCGCAGCACGGCGGCCTTGTCGTAGGTGCCGCCGATCCATGCCGGGAACCCGGTCCCCTCGGAGGAGTCGGTGAGGACCGAGCCGCACCAGGACGCCACCCCGACGTCGTACGTCGCGGTGTGGACGAACGCCTTGGCCGCGAGCGCCTTGCGCTCCTCGTAGGTGAACCCGTCGCCCTGCGCGGCGGCGAGCGCCCGGCCGTAGTCGGCGCCGTCGGTGATCACCGCGACCGAGGGGTGGTTCTTGGCGGCGGCACGGACCATCGAGGGGCCGCCGATGTCGATCTTCTCGATGATCTCCTCGACCGTGCCGCCGGCGGCGACGGTGGCGGCGAACGGGTAGAGGTTGACCACGACGAGGTCGAAGGGCTCGACCTCGAGCTCGGCCAGCTGGGCCTCGTGCTCCGGCAGGCGGCGGTCGGCCAGGATGCCGGCGTGGACGCGCGGGTGCAGCGTCTTCACCCGGCCGTCGAGGCACTCGGGGAAGCCGGTGAGCTCCTCGACCTTCGTCACGGACAGGCCGAGCGACTCGATCAGGGCGGCCGAGCCGCCGGTCGAGACCAGCTCCACGCCGGCGTCCGCGAGGCCGCGGACGAGCTCCTCGAGGCCGGTCTTGTCGAAGACGCTGATCAGCGCCCGCTTGATCTCGATGGTGTCCTGCTGCCCAGCCACGCCGTCTCCTCGGTCGATCGGTCGATCTCGACGAGGGGCACCCAGGCGGACGATGCCGGTCTCACAACACTCCCCGGTGGTCGCCCACCCGCGCCAGTCGTGTGCGGTCAGTCTAGGGCGTGAGAGTCCGACGCCCCGAAACGAACCCGCCGTCCGGACACCGTGATCCCCTCGCGCGCGATCCGGCCGACCGACTCGACCAGCATCGCGCGCTCGACGACCTTGATCCGCTCGTGCAGCGACACGACGTCGTCGTCGTCCTCGACGGGCACGGCGACCTGGCTGACGATGGCGCCAGTGTCCACGCCCGCGTCCACGACGAACAGGGTCGCACCCGTGACCTTGACGCCGTAGGCCAGTGCGTCCGCGGGGCCGTGCGCTCCCGGGAAGCTCGGCGAGAGGGCGGGATGCGTGTTCAGCGTCCGCCCGCCGTACGCCGTCAGGAAGGGCTCGCCGACGAGCTTCATGAAGCCCGCGAGCACGATCAGCTCGGGCTCGTGCACGGCGATCGCGGCCGTGAGGGCGGCGTCCCACTCCTCGCGGGTGGCATGGTCGCGCAGACGGGTGACGAAGGTGGGGATGCCGGCGGCCTCCGCGCGCACGATGCCGAGCGTCCCCTCGCGATCGGCGCCCACGGCGACGATCTCGACGCCGTACGCCGGGTCCGCGCTGGCGTCGATCAGGGCCTGGAGGTTGGAGCCGGTGCCGGAGACGAGGACGACGACGCGCACGGCCGGGACCCTACCGCTGGC
Organism: Nocardioides sp.; assembly: GCF_047607365.1. Taxonomy (GTDB): domain Bacteria; phylum Actinomycetota; class Actinomycetes; order Propionibacteriales; family Nocardioidaceae; genus Nocardioides. Next base: position 4,713 of record NZ_JASGDD010000143.1, read on the forward strand.
GGCGTCGCTGCCACCACGTCGTCGCCGCGCCGGCGAGGAGCCCGCCGGCGCCCATGGCGACGATCGCCCGGACCATCGAGTCGAGCGCGTGCGGCGCGAGGTCGGACATCCGGCCCGGACCGAGCGCGCCGCCGGACCAGTGCCCGAGGAGGCCGACGAGGATGCCGGCGCCGACGCCGCCGGCGAGGCCGCGGACCAGCCCCTCGTCCCAGCGGGTGGTGGGATACCGGCGCTGGACCCGGACGACCGCGACGACCGCGACCAGCCCGGCGAGCAGGACCAGCCACGGGGTCCACCCGGGCTGGGGCCCGGCGTCGGGCAGCGCCGCGAAGAGGGGGAACATCGGCAGCGGGCCGAGCACCACGCCCGCCGGCGCGACCAGCGTGCCGGTGCCGACGGTGAAGCCGGGCCCGAGGAGGTAGGCGCCGGAGAACCCCAGGGCGTTGGGCGCGACCAGCAGCGTGGCCAGCGCGTAGAGGCCGCTGTCGGTGCCGTTGGTGCCGAGCTGGGACATCACGTTGGCGGCGGTGGAGAAGTCGAGGATCAGGGCGGCCAGCAACGCCACCGCGGAGACGAGGAGCCAGCCGGCGAAGACCTGCCATGCGGTGCGGACGGCGGCCCGGATCGTGGCGGGGACGAGCAGCAGCCAGATCGCCGCGCGGCCCGAGCCCACCGCGATGCCCGAGCCGCCGGCGAGGAGGGCCAGCAGGAGGCCGTGCAGGGTCGCGGCGGTGACGTCCATGCCCAGCTCGGGGGTGGCGGTCACGGCACCGACGACGGCCACGGTGACGGCGTACGTCAGGGAGAAGAGGCCGACGGCGATGGGGACCGTCCAGTCGCGCTCGCCGTCGGCGATCCGGTCGGCGTCGGGACCGTGGCCGGAGATCGAGTCCCCGACGCGGTGGCCCGCGCGCCACAGCGACCACGCGACGACGGCGGTGAGGCCCAGCGGGACGATCGTGACGAGGCTGCCCGCGATCTGGATGCCCGAGCCCTGGGCGACGAGCCAGGCCGCCGCGCCGACGCGGACGGCGCCGCCGGGGCGGCCGTAGCTGCCCGAGTCGGTGAGGAACCACCCGACGATCGCCACCGCGGCCAGGACCGCCAGCAGCGCCGCCGCCGCGCCCACGCCGCCGAGCACCGCGACCAGCGCCAGCGGCCGGCGGTGGCGCAGGTCGGCGGCGACCTCGGCCGAGGAGCGCGAGCCGCGTCGGGTGTCGAGGGGCGGGAGCAGGGAGGTCATCTCCCCCATCGGATCACGTCGGCGCACTCCGGCAGGGGACGGCACGCCGGGCCGCTCCGGGTTCACTGCGGGTAACGTGTCCTTGCTCATGAGGACCTCCACGTCGACCCGGGTCGACATCGCCGCCTTCGAGACGTTCTACAAGGACGTCCGCGGTCGGCTGCTGCTCCAGGCGTGGGCGCTCACCGGCGACCTGCCGGCGGCGCAGAAGGCGGTGCGCGACGGCCTGGTCGTCGCCTGGCACCACTGGCGCAAGGTCAGCCGGCTCGACGACCCCGAGTCCTACGTCCGGCCGGTGGCGTGGACGCGCGCGCAGCGACGCGCCACGGCCCGCCCCTTCCACCGCGAGCGCGGCATCGACGACGGCATCCGCGCCACGCTCGCCGCGCTGCACAAGCTCCCCCTGCTCCAGCGCCGGGCGCTGCTGCTCGCCCACCTGACCACGCTGCCGCTCGACCAGCTGGCCCGCGAGGTCGGCGTCCCCCAGGCCCGGGCGGAGCGCGAGCTGCAGACCGCCACCGCCGAGTTCGCCCGCGAGCGGGGCGTCTCCGCGACCGAGATCCTGCGGCTCTTCGAGCCCATGGCGGCGGAGCTGCGCGAGGTCCGCTGGCCGCGCGCGACCATCCTCACCCGGGCCGGATCGGGGCGCCGCCGCCTGCACACGGCGATCGGAGGGGCCGTCGCGCTCGCGGCCTTCGTCGGCTCGGGCGTCGTCGCGACCGACGCCGACGGCTCGCGACCGGGGCTCGACACGCTCACCCTCCGCACGCCGTCGCAGACCACGCCGTCGCAGGCGACCGGCTACCCGCTGACGGTCGGCGACCTGCTGAGCGAGGGCATCGTCACCAACGAGCTGCCCGGCGAGTGGACGACCGAGCTCACTTCCGACAACAGGGGCGGCGACGGCCTGGTCCTGCCCTGCCAGCGGCAGCGCTTCGCCGACCGGGACGCCCTGGCCGCCTTCATGCGCACGCTCACCTCGACCGACGTGCGCACCGTGGGCCAGGCCATCGAGGTCTCCGCGACCGCGGAGGCCGCGCACGCCACCTGGCAGTCCTCCCTCAGCTGGTACGCCGGGTGCAGCGAGTCCCGCGTCCAGCTGATGAGCACCCGGAGGGTCACCGGGATCGGCGACGAGGCCGACCTCGTCGTCCTGCGCGACTGGAACGACCCGCAGCGCACCATCGTCGCCGGCGTCGCCCGCACCGGCGTCCTGACCACCACCGTGGTGACGGCCGAGCCGGGCAGCGGGAGCCACCCGGTCGCCGACAACACCGATCTCCTCAGCCTCGCCGTCACCAAGCTCTGCTCGCTCCCCCAGGCGGGCGCCTGCGCCGGCGACGCGAAGGTGACCTCGATCAATCCCATCGCCACCGGGAAGAACCCCGCGATGCTGGGCACGGTGGACCTGCCGCCGGTGGCCGGCGTGAGCAAGCCCTGGAACGCGACCGATCCGGTCGCGGCCACCACCAACATCGCCGCCACGCGGTGCGACTCCTCGGTCTTCCACGGCAAGGGCATCACCGGCGACCTCACCCGGTCGTTCCTCATCCCGGAGGACACCGACCTCCCCGCGCAGTTCGGCCTGACCGAGACGATCGGCACGTGGGGCAGCGTCAAGGCGGCCACGACGTTCACCCAGGGCGTGGCCGACAAGCTCGCCGGCTGCTCCAAGACCGACCTCGGCACCGAGGTCGACGAGATCGACTCCAGCACGACGAAGTCGGCCGACATCACCGCCTGGCGGGTCACCACCGACATCTCCGACAACCGCTCGGTGGTCTACCTCATGGCGATCGTCCGCACCGGCGCCCACGTCGCCCAGCTCGGCTTCGTGCCCGACGGCTCCCACACCATCGCCGAGGGCGACTTCGTCGAGCTCGCCCACCGGGCCGCCGAGCGCCTCACCACCCTCGGCTGACCGCCGGCCCCCGGGGCCTGATCCGCGAGAATGTCGTGACGGGCGTGCAACCACACGCCGTGCTCGTGGCGTATACCGGGTGACAGACCACCCTCGCCTCTCCGGGAAGGCCCATGGACGCCGACGAGTTCGACGAGTTCTACCTCGCGACCTACCCACGCCTGGTGGGCCAGCTGATCGCCCTCACCGGCGTGCGGACCGAGTCCGAGGAGTGTGTGCAGGAGGCGTTCATCCGCGCCTGGCAGCACCGCGGCCGGCTGGACCGCAACGGGCAGCCCGAGGCGTGGGTGCGCACGACGGCCTTCCGCCTGGCCACCTCTCGCTTCCGGCGTACGGCGAGGCGCCGGCGCCTCGACGGCGCCCTCACCCCTCCGGCGCCCGTGCCGGGACTCAGCGAGGACCACGTCGCGCTCGTGGACGCGCTGGCCAAGCTCCCCGAGGACCAGCGCGTGGCCATCGTGCTGCACCACCTCGCCGACCTCCCGGTCGCGACGGTCGCCGCGGAGACCAACGCGCCCGTCGGGACGGTCAAGGCGAGGCTCTCGCGCGGCCGGGCCGCGCTCGCCGCCCTGCTCGACACGACCATCGACGACCCGGAGGTACGTCATGCCTGACCTCTTCGACGGCTACCGCGTCGATGCCCTGCCACCGGCTCCCGCCCCACTCCGCCGCGAGGGCGACCGGCGCCGTCGGCGTACGCGGGTGATCGTGGCCGGCGCCGCCACCGCCCTCGTCCTGGCCGTCGCCGCCCCGCTCGCGCTGAGGCTCGGCGGTGACGACCTCAGCGGCCCCGATCCGGCCGGGCCCGACCCGACGACGCACGGGAGCGGCCCCTCGGTCGGCGAGAGCCTGCCGCAGGTCGGCGACTTCGTGGAGTACGGCGAGACCAGCTCGCCCTGGAAGACCTCCAGCTCGAGTGAGATCGTCCAGCTCCTGGGCGACCCGTGCGGTGTCACGCTCCCGGTCGATCGCCCCGGCGCCGTGGCCACGATCAACCAGACCTACGCCGACGACGAGTACGGCCAGCACGTCGGGGCCGCGGCCTCCGCGACGCAGTTCGAGACGGCCGGGCAGGCGAGGACGGCCTACACCTCGATCGCGCAGGCGTACGCGGACTGCTCGGCCGCCCTGACCTCGGCCGGGGAGACCAACGTGTCGGAGACCGAGACGACCGACGTCGAGCTCGGCGACGCGGCCTCCGCGGGCAGGGCCGCCCGGACCTTCTTCACCACGTACGACGCCCCGCCGGACGACCACGCGATGATGGAGCTCCAGAACTCCGTCGCGCTCGACGGCGACCGCGTCCTCCTGGTCAGCATCCCGCGGGAGGGACAGGACTACTGGACCGACCTGGCCGACTCGATGCCGAGCATCCTCAACCGGTTCCTTGGCGAGACGGCGGTGCCCGACGCCGTCCTCTACGACTACCAGCTCGGCTACGTCCGCCTCGGCGAGAGCGCGAAGGAGCTCGCGGCCGCCGGCGTGGACCAGTCCATCGCCTGCGTGGAGAAGGGCAAGGGAGTGACGGCGATCCACCTGCCCGCGAAGACGGCCACGACGTCGGGACTGCGTGCCGGAGACCCGGTCAGCCGGATCGCCGAGGCGAAGGACCCGACCGTCACCGAGGACGTCGAGCAGCCGGCGCCCACGGAGAATGCCGACGGCTCGTGGACCGTCGAGACCCCCACCGGCGACGGCAGCGCCTACCACGTGGCCGTCGAGGGCGACGTGATCGCCTCGATCACGTTGCGCGCGAAGGACTCCACCTGCGGCTGACCCGCTGGGGCATGGCTCCTTCCCCGGCCGAAGCGCATTCCGCGGTGTCCGCGCCCGGTCCGGCGAGGCGGAGGCGCCGGTGAGTAAGGAGACATGCCCTGGACGTCGTACGCCCCGGTCGCCGGAGCGACCAGGGCGTACGACGTTGCAGATGAAGCTCAGAGCCTCTCGAGGATCTCCCTCGCCAACGCCGCCGTCTCCGACGGCGTCTTGCCAACCTTGACGCCGACGGCCTCGAGGGCCTCCTTCTTGGCGGCGGCGGTGCCGGCGGAGCCGGAGACGATGGCGCCGGCGTGGCCCATCGTCTTGCCCTCCGGCGCGGTGAAGCCGGCGACGTAGCCGACGACCGGCTTGGTGATGTTCTCCTTGATGTACGCCGCGGCGCGCTCCTCGGCGTCGCCGCCGATCTCGCCGATCATCACGATGACCGACGTCTCGGGGTCGTCCTCGAACGCCTGGAGGGCGTCGATGTGCGTGGTGCCGATGATCGGGTCGCCGCCGATGCCGATGGCGGTGGAGAAGCCGAAGTCCTTCAGCTCGTACATCATCTGGTAGGTCAGCGTGCCCGACTTCGACACGAGGCCGACCGGGCCCTTGCCCGTGATGGTGTGCGGCGTGATGCCGGCCAGCGACTCGCCCGGCGTGATGATGCCGGGACAGTTCGGGCCGATCATGCGGGTCTTCTTGCCCTGCAGGTAGGACCAGACCTCGGCCGTGTCCTGCACCGGGACGCCCTCGGTGATGACGACGAGCAGCGGGATCTCCGCGTCGATCGCCTCGATCGCCGCGGCCTTCGTGAAGGCCGGCGGGACGAAGGCGACGGAGACGTCGGCGCCGGTCTTCTCGATCGCCTCGGCGACGGTCGCGAAGACGGGGAGCTCGACGTCGTTGCCGTCGTGGTCCTTGTGGGTCACGGTCGTGCCGGCCTTGCGGGCGTTGACGCCGCCGACGATCTGCGCGCCGGAGTCGACCATCAGGGCGGTGTGCTTGGCGCCCATCCCGCCGGTGATGCCCTGGACGATGACCTTGCTGTCCTTGTTGAGGTAGATGCTCATTTTCTCTCTCAGTCCCTCGGCGCTCAGGCGTTCGCCAGCTCGGCGGCCTTGTCGGCGCCGCCGTCCATGGTGTCGACGACGGTCACGAGCGGGTGGTTCAGCTCGGTGAGGATCGCGCGGCCCTTGTCGACGTTGTTGCCGTCGAGGCGGACGACGAGCGGCTTGGTCGCGTTGTCGCCGAGGATCTCCAGGGCGCCCTTGATGCCGTTGGCGACCTCGTCGCAGGCGGTGATGCCGCCGAAGACGTTGACGAAGACGCTCTTGACCTGCGGGTCGTTGAGGATCACGTCGAGGCCGTTGGCCATGACCTGCGCGTTGGCGCCGCCGCCGATGTCGAGGAAGTTGGCCGGCTTGACGCCGCCGTGGTCCTCGCCGGCGTACGCGACGACGTCGAGGGTCGACATGACGAGGCCCGCGCCGTTGCCGATGATGCCGACCTGGCCGTCGAGCTTGACGTAGTTGAGGCCGAGGTCCTTGGCCTTCGCCTCGAGCGGGTCGGCCTCCTCGCGGATCTCGAACTCCTCGTGCTCGGGGTGGCGGACCTCGGAGGCGTTGTCGTCCAGGGAGACCTTGCCGTCGAGCGCCTCGAGCCTGTCGCCGGCGAGCCGCGCGAGCGGGTTGACCTCGACGAGCGTGGCGTCCTCCTCCACGAAGACCTGGTAGAGCGACTGGATCATCGCGACGGCCTGCTCGAAGACGAGCTCCGGGAAGGCGGCGGCGGTGGCGATCTCGCGGGCCTTGGCCTCGTCGACGCCCGCGCCGGGGTCGATGCCGATCTTCTGGATGGCGTCGGGGTTGGTCTCGGCGACCTCCTCGATCTCGACACCACCCTCGACCGACGCGATGCAGAGGTACTGACGGTTCGAGCGGTCGAGCAGGAAGGAGAAGTAGTACTCCTCCTCCGGCGGGGTGGCCGGCGTCACGAGCACACGGTTGACCGTGAGGCCCTTGATCTCCATGCCCAGGATGTTGCTGGCGTACTCGAACGCCTCGTCGGGGGTCTTGGCCAGCTTCACGCCACCGGCCTTGCCGCGGCCGCCGGCCTTGACCTGGGCCTTGATGACGGTCACGCCACCGATCTCCTCGGCGGCGGCCTTGGCCTCCTCCGCCGTCTCGACCACGGTGCCGAGGGTGGTCGCCACCCCATGCTTGGCGAAGAGCTCCTTCGCCTGGTACTCCATCAGATCCACGGATCCACCACTATCTGTTGTGTCGGATGCGGGCCACGAGCAGGGCGCCAGCCGAGGGCCGCGCCGGAAATGACCCTCCGCGACTCTAGACCTGCGGCACGGGAGCACAAGTACCAGGGGCCGCCTGATCAGCCCCGCGTGACGTACGCCACACCTGGGGCGGACGACGGGATCCGTAGGTATATCGGGCTATTGACCATGGGTTCGATGAGGGATTTGACGCCGTTCTTCCACAACCGCGGCGTGGATCGATTTACATGGGTCCCATGAGGTCGGTTATGGTCCTACCTCGCCGTCTGTCCCCAACCAGCGGAGTTTGAACTGTGGGATCCCACCGCGCCGATGCGTCCGGCCCTGAGCCGACCCCGGTGTCCGTGACCCCGTACGCCGGGAGGCGCGCCCGTCGCGACGTCCCCGTCGAGCAGCCCGCGGCTGTCGCGACGCTCCCCGTGGCCGCCCCCACGATGCTGCCCGCGCCGCGCGAGTCGGTGGAGTGGGAGCTCTTCGCCGCCGAGTCCCCCGAGGACACCGGCGCCCTGCCGTACGCGCTCACCGACGACTTCACCGGCAGCCTGCCGAAGCTGACCGACGAGATGCTCTACGGCAAGCCGGGCACCGACTTCTCCTTCGAGAAGACCGTCGTGATGCCGCGCGCCCACGCGGGCAAGCGCCGCGCGGCGGCCACCCGCACGCGCAGCCCGCTGCTGCGCGGCCTCTCCTCGCTGCCGTCCGTCGTGGGCGTCGCCGTCCTCGCCGTCGCCGGTGTCGGCGCGGCCAGCTCCGGCGGCTCCAGCACGGTCGCGGCGGCAAGTCCGCTGCGGCAGGCAGGCGCCCTGAGCGGCACCACGGCCGTCGCCGTGGTCGGCAGCGCCCGTGAGGCCGGGCTGAGCAGGAGCAGCGACCGCGCCACCGACGTGGACTCGGCGGCCGAGGCGCACAACGCCGCGCTGGCCCAGTTCGCCCAGGACGCGCAGGAGCAGTCGGACAAGCTCAAGGCCGACCAGTGGGGCCTCCCGATCACCGCCGGCGTCTACCACCTCACCGCTCGCTTCGGCGACTGCGGCATCTGGTCGGCCTGCCACACGGGCCTCGACTTCGCCGCCCCGACCGGCACGCCGATCCACGCGGTCGCCAACGGCGTGATCAACTCGACGCAGTACGACGGCGCCTACGGCAACAAGACCGTCGAGACGCTCGAGGACGGCACCGAGCTCTGGTACGCCCACCAGGTGAAGTTCGCGGTCAGCCCCGGCGACTACGTCCACACCGGCCAGGTCATCGGCTACGTCGGCTCGACCGGCCACGTCACCGGCCCGCACGTGCACCTCGAGGTCCGCCCCGGCGGCGGCGACCCGGTCGACCCCTACACCGCCCTCGTCGCCCAGGGCCTGACCCCGTAAGGCTCCCGCCGAGTAGGGCCTCCCGCCGCGCCGAGTGGGGCCTCCCGTCGCGCCGAGTGGGGCCTTGCGTCGGACCGAGTAGGGCCTTGCGCTTGGAGAGGGGCCCATCAACCCCCGCTCGGCCGGCCCCAAGCCCCCACTCACCCGGCGGGGAGGCCCCATTCGGCTAGAGCTTCTCGACGGGGGCGTAGCGGAGCAGCAGACGCTTCACGCCCTCGGAGCCGAAGTCGATGCTGGCGACGGCCTTGTCCGCAGCCCCCTCGACGGTCACGACCGTGCCCATGCCGAAGGTCTGGTGCAGCACCCGGTCGCCGGGGTCGAGCGCCGGGATCTCGCCCGTCTTCTTCGCCCGCGCGGCGGTGTCGGCCTTGAGCGCGGCGCTGCTGAACGCGCGGCGCCCGGCGGCGGTGGGCGCGCCGAAGCCGGCGAAGGCGCCGCCGGGCTCCGAGCGGTCGCCCCACGAGGACTGGCGGCTCCACGAGGTCTGCTCGGGCGCCGTGCGACGCCAGTCGACGAGGTCGACCGGCAACTCGTCGAGGAAGCGCGAGGCGGGGTTGTGCATCGGCGCGCCCCAGGCGCTGCGCACCACGGCCCGTGAGACATAGAGCCGCTCTCGGGCGCGGGTGATGCCGACGTACGCCAGACGGCGCTCCTCCTCGAGCTCACTCGTGTCGCCGAGCGTCCGCGAGTGGGGGAAGACGCCGTCCTCCATGCCGGAGAGGAAGACGACCGGGAACTCCAGGCCCTTGGCGGTGTGCAGCGTCATCAGGGTGACGACGCCGTCGCCGTCCTCGGGGATCGAGTCCGAGTCGGCGACCAGCGCGACCCGCTCGAGGAAGTCGTCGAGCGTCGCCTCCTCCGCCTCGCGCGCGACGGCGACCAGCTCGGCGAGGTTGTCGACACGCGAGGCGTCCTGCGGGTCCTCGGAGGCCTCCAGCTCGGCGAGGTAGCCCGAGCGCTCCAGCACCGACTCGAGGATCACATCGGCCCGCTCGCCGCCGGCGACCATCGACTGGAGCTCCTGCATCAGGTCGACGAAGCCCTTGATGCAGGTGAACGACCGCGTCGCCAGCCCCGGCGCCTCCGACGCGCGGGTGAGCGCCGTCCAGAAGCTGATCGACTCGCGCTCGGCGAGCAGCGAGATCGCCGCGATGGCCCGGTCGCCGATGCCGCGCTTGGGGGTGTTGACGATGCGGCGCAGCGACACCTGGTCGTCGGGGTTGGCCAGTGCGCGCAGGTAGGCCAGCGCGTCGCGCACCTCGCGCCGCTCGTAGAACCGCACGCCCCCGACGACCTTGTAGGGCTGGCCGGTGCGAATGAAGATCTCCTCGAAGACGCGGCTCTGGGCGTTGGTGCGGTAGAAGACGGCCATGTCGCTGGCGGCCAGCCCGTCGTCGACGAGCCGGTCGATCTCGTCGGAGACGAACCGGGCCTCGTCGTGCTCGTCGTCGGCGACGTAGCCCACGATCCGCTCACCGTCGCCGGCGTCGCTCCACAGCCGCTTCGGCTTGCGGCCGGCGTTGCGCTCGATCACCGCGTTGGCGGCGGTGAGGATCGTCTGGGTCGAGCGGTAGTTCTGCTCCAGCAGGATCGTGCTCGCGTCGGGGAAGTCCTGCTCGAAGTCGAGGATGTTGCGGATGTTGGCGCCACGGAAGGCGTAGATCGACTGGTCGGCGTCGCCGACCACCATCAGCTCTGCGCCGGGCACCTCGTTGTCGTTCGCCTCCCGCATCTCGAGGTGCCCAGGGTTGGCGCAGAGCTCGGCGATCAAGGCGTACTGCGCGTGGTTGGTGTCCTGGTACTCGTCGACCAGCACGTGCCGGAACCGCCGCCGCCACGTCTCACGCACCTCGGGGAACTGCCTGAGCAGGTGGACCGTCGTCATGATGAGATCGTCGAAGTCGAAGGCGTTGGCCTCGCGCAGCCGCCGCTGATAGAGCGCGTACGCCGTGGCGTAGACCTCCTCGACACCATTCTTCGCGTCCTTGGCCGCGTCCTCGGGGTCCCGCAGCTCGTTCTTCTGGTCGCTGATCCAGTTGAGCACCTGCTGAGGCTGGTAGCGCTTCGGGTCGAGGTCGAGGTCGTGAGCCACGAGCGTCATCAGTCGCTTGGAGTCCTGGGCGTCGTAGATCGTGAAGCTGGACTTGCGGCCGAGCTTGTCGACCTCCTGCCGCAGGATCCGGACGCAGGCGGAGTGGAAGGTCGAGACCCACATGATCTTGGCGCGGCCGCCGACGAGGTCGGCGACGCGCTCCTTCATCTCGGCCGCGGCCTTGTTCGTGAACGTGATGGCGAGGATCGAGCCGGGGTGGGCGTGACGCTGGCTGACCAGCCACGCGATCCTCCGGGTGAGGACGCGGGTCTTGCCCGACCCGGCGCCGGCCACGACCAGCAGCGGCGCGCCCTCGTGGACGACGGCGGCCCGCTGCGGCTCGTTGAGCCCCGCGAGCAGGTCGTCGGCGCTCGGGCCCCGCCTGTGCGGCGTCGGCTCGGGCGTGGAGGCGGCGAAGGACTCGAGACCAGGGATGACAGACATGCTGCCGCCCAGCCTAATGAAGCCTACCGACGAATCCCGCTCCGGCGCTCGGCCTTGTCGGCGTACATCCGGGCGTCGGCCTCGGCGAGGGCGATGGTGAGCCCGTCCCCGTCGGCCACGGGGTAGTGGGAGGCGGCGCCGACCGATCCGGGGACGCCCGCCTCGCGCAGCGCGGCGCGGTAGTGCTCCAAGAGGTCCGCGAGCTGCTCCGGCCGGACCCCCTCGGCGTAGACGGCGAACTCGTCGCCCCCGAGGCGCGCGATCGCGTGATGCTCCGACCCGGCTGCCCGCAGGGCGTCGGCGGCACTGCCGAGCAGGAGGTCGCCGGCCTGATGGCCGTGCTCGTCGTTGACCGCCTTGAGGCCGTCGAGGTCGATCATCAGGACCGCGCCGTGGTCGCCGAGCGCGTCCACGCGATGGCGCGCGTCCGCCGCGACCAGGTCCCACCCTCGGCGGTTCATCAGCCCGGTGAGCGGGTCGCTGTTGGCCACGGCCTCGGTCACCAGCGCGGCGCGGCGCTCCTGGGTGGCGGCGCGAACGAGCCCGAGCTGTGCCGACAGCAGGTCGGAGAAGAGGTCCAGCAGCGGGCCGTCGATCTGGTCGGCCTCGTCGAGGGGCTCGACGCCGACGCCGCACAGGGTGCCGAACACCGTGCCGTCGTCGTCGACGATCGGCACGCCGGCGTACGCCTCGACGCCGTGGTCGTGCGCGAGGTCGGCGTAGTGCGGGCTCAGGGCCGCGTGCGCGACGATGTTGGGCGCCCCGTCGAGCATCCGCTTGCAGAAGGTGCGGGTCCACGGCACGCGGGCGCCGACCGCGAGGAAGCCGTCCCCGCCGGGGTCCCCGCTGACGTGCAGATGCACCTGGGCGATCCCGTCGATCCTGCTCACCGACCAGTCCGCGATCGGCGTGTGCGTCCGGAGGTAGTCCACCACGCGCTGAGCCGACGAGGCGAAGGTCTCGAGCTCGGTCACGGCCGTGGCCCCTGCTGTCGGTCCGCTGTCCACCACCATTGCTCCGAGACTAGAAGATGGACCCCGGCAGGTGCGAGAGCAACGCAGGAATTCGGCAACGGAGTTGAATGTTCCAGTGAACATGAGCGACCGCAAGAGCATCGGCTTCCTCTCCTTCGGCCACTGGACGCCGTCGCCGCACTCGGCGACCCGGTCCGCCTCCGACGTCCTGCTCCAGAGCATCGACCTGGCGCAGGCGGCCGAGGAGGTCGGCGCCGACGGCGCGTACTTCCGGGTGCACCACTTCGCCCGTCAGCTCTCCTCGCCGTTCCCGCTGCTGGCCGCCGTCGGGGCGAGGACCTCGCGGATCGAGATCGGCACGGGCGTCATCGACATGCGGTACGAGAACCCGTTCTACATGGTCGAGGACGCCGGCTCCGCCGACCTGATCGCGGGCCACCGGCTCCAGCTCGGCATCTCGCGCGGCTCTCCCGAGCAGGTGATCGACGGCTACCGCTACTTCGGCTACGCGCCCGCGGAGGACGACCCGAGCGGGGCGGCGATGGGCCGACGGCACACCGAGGTGCTCCTGCGACTGCTCGAGGGCGAGGGCTTCGCCCAGCCCAGCCCCCGGCCGATGTTCGCCAACCCGCCGGGCCTGCTGCGCCTCGAGCCGCACTCCGACGGGCTCCGGGACCGGATCTGGTGGGGCTCCGGCTCGGACTCGACGGCGCGCTGGGCCGCCGAGCTCGGGATGAACCTGCAGTCCTCCACGCTGAAGGAGGACGAGTCTGGCGAGCCCTTCCACGTCCAGCAGCGCAAGCAGATCGAGATCTATCGGTCGGCATGGGCGGAGGCTGGCCACGCGCGTACGCCGCGGGTCTCGGTCAGCCGCTCGATCATGCCCATCGTCGACGACGTCGACGCGATGTACTTCGGCGGCGAGGGCGAGAGCCGTGACCAGGTCGGCGTGATCGACGACTTCCGTGCCGTCTTCGGCAGGACGTACGCCGCCGAGCCGGACGTCCTCGTCAAGCAGCTCGCCGACGACGAGGCCATCGCCGCCGCCGACACCCTCCTCCTCACCGTGCCCAACCAGCTCGGCGTGGACTACAACGCCAAGCTCCTGTCGAACATCCTCGAGTACGTCGCCCCCGCCCTCGGCTGGCGCTGATCGTCCGTCAGGATGTGTCCGCGCAGCAATGTCCACGCGGATCCGGCAGCGTCCGCCAACTCGATGAGGAGCAGGGTTTCCGCCATGACGAATCAGTCGCCCGAACCTTCCGCACCTCCGTCCATCCGAGGGCCGCTCATCGCTCTCCTCGTCCTCTTCCTCGGAGGCTGCGTCTGGGGCGTGTGGTCCCGGTGGGAGGATCCGATAGCACCCGGCCAGGTGCTCCTTCACTGGCTGCTGGCGCCCTTCGTCGTGCTCTCCGGCCTGACCGGGACAGCCGCCTCCGTCTTCCCCCTCGGCGAGAGCGCCGGATGGGTTCCGACATGGACGTTTCGCATCGGCGGGGCAGCGACAGCTGCCGCGAACGGATTCCTCCTCGGAAGCGTGACCATCGTCGAGTCCGGCTATGTCGGAATCTTCGGCGTCCTGTGCGCGCTGCTCGTGCTGGGCGTCGATCTCCTCGTGATCTCGAAGCCCGAGAAGTCGTTCGTCTCCCCGTAGACCTCGGCAAGCCCTCCAGCGGTCGTCTCAGTAGGAGCCGTGCGTGGGAGTGACGAAGAGGGCGACGACGAGGTTGACCACGGTCAGACCGGAGACCAGCCAGAAGATCGTGTCGAAGAGCCTGTCCTTCTTGGCGTTGGCCTCCACCAGGCCGACGATCGCGAGGCCCACGACGAGCTTGACGCCGATCTTGGCGTGGTTGACGGGGCCGTCGCCGGACTCCAGCACGCCGACGAGGAGCAGACCCGCGAGGAAGGCGATCCGGGCGCCCCAGACGATGGTCTTCGTGAAGGTCCGCTCGGTCGAGGTGAGCTGGGCGAGCAGGCCACCGGCCAGGGCCGCGAAGGCGAGCAGGTGGGCGGCGAGCAGGACGAGGCGGACGATCTCCATGGCGGAAGTCTCACAGAAGTCGGCGGTCGCTCGCCCAGCGGGTCAGCTCGTGCCGCGAGGAGAGCTGGAGCTTGCGCAGCACCGACGACATGTGGGTCTCGACGGTCTTGATGGAGATGAAGAGCTCCTTCGCGACCTCCTTGTAGGCGTAGCCACGCGCGATCAGGCGCATCACCTCCCGCTCCCGCTCCGAGAGCCGGTCGAGGTCCTCGTCGACGTCGGCGACCGCGATGGTGCCGGCGAACGCGTCGAGGACGAACCCCGCCAGTCGCGGGCTGAACACGGCGTCGCCATCGGCCACCCGCCGGATCGCGTCGACCAGCTCCGGCCCGGTGATGGTCTTGGTGACATAGCCCCGCGCGCCCCCGCGGATCGTGCCGATCACGTCCTCGGCGGCGTCGCTCACCGACAGCGCGAGGAACCTCAGCCCCGCGCCCTGCCCGGCTCGTCGCATCACCTCGACCCCTCCCCCGCCGGGAAGGTGCACGTCCAGCAGTACGACGTCCGGCCGGTGCTCCGCGATCGCCCTCACCGCGGTGTCCACGTCCTCGGCCTCCGCCACGACCGTGACGGCGGCGGGATGCGCGTCCAGCTCGGCGTGCACGCCCCGGCGGAACATGGCGTGGTCGTCGACGATCACGACCGAGATCGGCGTGGACTGGCTCGTGGGCTCGCTCATCGGCTCTCCTCCGGGGACGCTGCGTCGGCGACGGGCGCCACCGGCATGGACAGGTGGACGTTGGCGCCCTCGCCCGGCGTCGACTCGACCGTGGCCTCGCCGCCGTGGCGCCGCATCCGGGCGAGGATGGAGTCGGCCACGCCGTGCCGGTCGGCGGGGACGGCCGCCGGGTCGAACCCGACGCCCCGGTCGCGGACGAACACCTCGGCCCGTCCGGGCGTGACCTCCGCGTAGACCGACACCTGCCCGGCGCCCGAGTGCTTGGCGGCGTTGGTGAGCGCCTCGCGGGTGGCGGCGACCAGCGGTCGAAGAGCCTCGCCGGCCGGCACGTCCCCGACGGTCACGACGTCGACGGCGATGCCGTGGGTGTCCTCGACCTCGGCCGCCACGGCGCGGAGCGCACCGGCCAGCGTGTCCGGGACGGCCGACTCGCCGGCGTACAGCCACGACCGCAGGTCGCGCTCCTGGGCGCGGGCGAGCCGGGCGACGGTGGCGGGGTCGGACGAGGACTTCTGGATCAGGGCGAGGGTCTGGAGGACGGAGTCGTGCAGGTGCGCGGCGACGTCGGCACGCTCCTGGGTGCGGATCCGCTCGTCGCGCTCGGCGCTGAGGTCGCCCGCGAGGCGGACGACCAGGGGCCCGACGATCAGCGCGATCGCCACGAGCACGAGGGCGATCGTGACCAGCAGCCCCAGCAGCGTCGCATGGAGCACGGCCACGTAGACCGCCGCCGCGAGCAGCAGGCCGAGGCCGGCGGCGACCCGCGCCCACGACTGCCAGCCCCGGCCGAAGAGGACCCGGACGGGGTCGATCCGTCCGGCCTGGTCGATCCACCGCTCCCGCTGCGCCTCGTCGGCCTGGCGCCAGATGAGGGCGACGCCGCCGGCGGCGAGCAGCAGCGGCCAGAACACCTGGCCCGTGCCGAAGGCCGCCTGGACGACGAAGACCACACCGAGCCCGAGGGCGAGCAGCGCGATCGCCGGCCCGGCGTCGGCCAGGCGCCGGATGGGTCGCGGGCGGCGGCCGCCGCGGAC
>NZ_JASGDD010000144.1:0-6691 GCF_047607365.1 Nocardioides sp.
CCGACAACGACGCCAACGCGTCCTCGGAAAACTCACCCCGGTCGAATTCGAGACCATCCATATCGCCACCACCACTACGCTGGCTGCGTAATCAAACCCGGGTCAACCAACTCGACAGCAGCCCCAACTGAGGGACGGAAGCATACTGCGCGTCGCTACGCATGCCTATTGTGTCGAAGGCGACGAGGTGGTCTTCTCTCTCCTTTGCGAAGGAACACCACCATTCGAGATCGAAACGTTGCGAGTTCCCTTGGCTCTGATGCCAAGCGGATTCGACTGAATCGCGCAGGCGTTTCCGCGCGCCCTCCGCGGGACCTATCCGTCTCTTGTGCCCCTACACAGCGCCCGGGAGCCGGTTGCCGGCCTCGGTGATGCCGCGGCGGGCGTCGAGGCGGACCAGGAACACCAGGCCGAGCACGAAGAAGACGATGAGCGAGACGATCGCGGGGCGGTAGGAGCCGGTGAACTGGAACATCAGGCCGAACAGCAGCGTGCCGAACCAGGAGGTGCCGCGCTCGCAGGCGTTGTAGAGCGCGAAGTACTCGCCCTCGCGGCCGTGGGGGATGAGGAGGCTGAAGAACGAGCGGGAGAGTGCCTGCGTGCCGCCCATCACGAGGGCGATGAGGACGCCGATGGCGAGGAAGAGCGCGACGTTCTCCCGGGGCAGGAACATCGCGAGGACGACGATGACCATCCAGGCCACGGTGCCCCAGACGAGGCAGCGGTAGG
Source organism: Nocardioides sp. (assembly GCF_047607365.1). GTDB lineage: Bacteria > Actinomycetota > Actinomycetes > Propionibacteriales > Nocardioidaceae > Nocardioides. The sequence continues at coordinate 730 of NZ_JASGDD010000144.1, forward strand.
CGCCGTACCTCGCCGCGAAGCGGCCGAAGAAGAGCGCGCCGGCGAACGCGACGAACTGGATGAGCAGGATGGCGGCGATGAGGACGCTCTGCCCGATGCCGAGCTCCTTGGAGCCGTAGATGGCGGCGCTGCCGATGACGGTCTGGATGCCGTCGTTGTAGAAGAGGTAGGCCAGCAGGAAGGTGAGCGTCATCGGATAGTTGCGCAGGTCCTTGAGCGTGGCCCAGAGCTGGCCGAAGCTGCGCTGCAGCAGGCTCCCGGTCGCGGAGACCTCGTTGCGGGGCGGGTGGTTGCGCAGCCGCACCACCGGGATGACGGTGAACCCGGCCCACCAGATCGCGGCGCTGAGCAGCGCCAGCCGCACGGCGAGCTCCTTGTCCAGTCCGAACAGGTCGTGGCCCTGGACGAGGACGAGGTTGAGCAGGAGCAGCACCCCGCCGCCGAGGTAGCCGAACGCCCAGCCGCGCGCGGAGACCGCGTCCCGCTCCCACTCCTCGGAGATGTCGACGAGGATCGCGTAGTAGCTCACCAGCGAGCAGCCGCAGAGCACGCTCGAGACGATGACGGCGAAGGCGCCGAGCTGCCAGTGCTCGCCGCTGAGGAAGAAGAGCAGCGCGGCGAAGAGCGACCCCGACCAGCCGAACCACGCCATGTGCCACTTCTTGCGCCCGCTGCGGTCGACGACCGCTCCGACGATCGGCAGCAGGAAGGCGCTGAGGATGGTGGCGAAGCTGGTGAGGTACGACGGCAGCGACCCGGCCGCGAGGTGCAGGCCCAGCACGCTGACGGTCTTGGAGCAGCTGTCGTCGATGTCGCCGACGCAGCCGGCCGCCCGGCCGGCGACGGTGATCATCAGCGGCCCGAACAGCACCGTCAGGACGGTCGTGTAGTAGGCCGAGTTGGCCCAGTCGTACCAGTTCCACGCGTTCTGCTCCCGGCGCCGCAGCACCGGGCGAAGGTCGGCGATCCCGCTCACCTGATGATCACTGTTCCTCCCAGTCCAGCCACTCACCGCGCTCGATCAGCACATCTCGAAGGATGTCGGTCCGATCGGTGAAGATCCCGTCGACACCCCGGTCGAGCAGCACGCGCATTTCGTCGGCGTCGTCGATGGTCCAGGCGTGGACCTCTATTCCGTTGGCATGAGCGCGCCGGACGACGCCCGAGGAGGTGATCGTGAGGCCCATGCGGACGTGCGGGATCTGCAGGGCGGCGGCCGTGAGCCGTCGCAGCGGGAAGGCGGCCGGCGACGCGCGATAGGCCACGACCTCCCACGGCACCGCGCTGGTCGCCACGCGGCCCTCCGTCAGCGCACGGAAGCGCTCCATCTCCGCGGTCGAGAAGGAGCCGATGATCACCCGGTCCTCCAGCCCGCGCTCGCGCAGGAAGCGCGCCATCGCCTCGGCGGTGCCCGGCGCCTTGAGGTCGATGTTGTACCGGACGTACGACGGCAGCGACTCGACCAGCTCCGCCAGGGTCGGGATGGGCTCGGAGCCTCCGATCCGCGCGGCGGCCACCTCGGAGGCGGGGAGGTCGGCGACGGCGCCCGCGTGGTCGGTCACCCGGTCGAGGACCGCGTCGTGGAGGACGACGAGAACGCCGTCCTGGGTCAGATGGACGTCGGTCTCGAGATGGCGGTAGCCCAGGCCGACGGCATGCCGGAAGGCGCGCATCGTGTTCTCGAACCCGATCAGGTCGGGGTGCTTGGCCCCGCCCCGGTGGGCGAAGGCGCGGATCGCCACGGTCGCGTCGTCGGTACGGCGGGTCAGTTGGAGATGTCGCGGAAGGGCTCGATCCGCGCGCCGAGCTCGTTGAGCCGCTCGGCGAGGTCCTCGTAGCCGCGGGCGATGACGTAGGTGCCCCGCAGCACGCTCGTGCCCTTGGCGGCGAGCATCGCGAGCAGGATCACGACGGCCGGGCGCAGTGCCGGCGGGCAGACGATCTCGGCGCCGCTGAAGCGCGACGGGCCCTCGATCATGACGCGGTGCGGGTCGAGCAGCTTGACCTGGCCGCCGAGCTTGTTGAGCTCGGTGAGGTAGATCGCGCGGTTCTCGTAGACCCAGTCGTGCAGCAGGGTCTGGCCGTTGGCCACCGCCGCGATGACGGCGAAGAACGGCAGGTTGTCGATGTTGAGGCCGGGGAAGGGCATCGGGTGGATCTTGTCGTGCGGCGCGTGCAGCACCGAGTGGTGCGTGGTGATGTCGACCAGCCGGGTCTGGCCGTTCGCGGCGACGTACTCCGCCGAGCGGTGGTAGCGGAAGCCCATCTCCTCCAGCGTCGCGAGCTCGATCTCGAGGAACTCGATCGGCACCCGGCGGATGGTGATCTCGGAGTCGGTGACGATCGCGGCGGCGAGCAGGCTCATCGCCTCGATGGGGTCCTCGGCGGGGGAGTAGTCGACGTCCACGTCGATCTCCTCCACGCCCGTCACGGTCAGCGTGGTCGAGCCGATGCCCTCGACCCGCACCCCGAGGAGGCGGAGGTAGAAGCAGAGGTCCTGGACCATGTAGTTGCTGCTGGCGTTGCGGATCACGGTGGTGCCGGGGTGCAGCGCGGCGGCCATGAGCGCGTTCTCGGTGACGGTGTCGCCGCGCTCGGTGAGCACGATCGGGCGGCCCGGCACGATCGCCCGGTCGACGGTCGCGTGGTAGGCGCCCTCGTTGGCCTTGACCTCGAGGCCGAAGGCGCGCAGCGCGGCCATGTGCGGCTCGACGGTGCGCTCGCCGAGGTTGCAGCCTCCGGCGTAGGGGAGGTCGAACGCGTCGGCGCGGTGGAGCAGCGGGCCGAGGAACATCAGGACCGAGCGGGTACGCCGGGCGGCCTCCTCGTCGACGTTGTCCAGGCGCAGCGTGCGCGGCGGCACGATCTCGAGGTCGTTGTCCGCGTTGAGCCAGCGGGTCTGGACGCCGAGGCTGTTGAGCACCTCGATCAGCCGGTTGACCTCCTCGATGCGGGCCACCTTGCGCAGCGTGGTGCGGCCCTTGTTGAGCAGGCTGGCGCAGAGCAGCGCGACGCCGGCGTTCTTCGACGTCTTGACGTCGATTCCGCCGGAGAGCGTCGTGGGGCCGGTGATCCGCAGGTGGACCGGGCCGGCGGCGAGGGAGACGATCTCGGAGTCGACCGCCGCGCCGATGCGGGCGATCATCTCCAGGGTGAGGTTCTGCTGGCCCTTCTCGATCCGGTTGATCGCACTCTGGGAGGTGCCGAGGCGGTCGGCGAGCTGGGCCTGGGTGAGGCCACGGTGGGTGCGGGCGTCCCGGATCAGGTTGCCGATGCGGTCCTTGTAGCCTTCGGAGGCAGCAGCCGTCGTACTCATGTCTCCACGGTAACTCACATATGAGATAGGGCCTAACATGCTCGCCACCACGCTCTCGGACATCCGGACCATCGACTTCACCGAGATGCCGGACCCGGTCATCCAGTATCCGACGGACGCGATCGTGAAGGTCGTCGCGTCGTGCATCTGCGGCTCGGACCTGTGGCCCTACCGCGGCGACAACGGCCCCGTCGAGGCGCCGCGGACCATCGGCCACGAGTGTCTCGGCGAGGTCGTCGAGATCGGCTCCGAGGTCCGCGACTTCGCCGTCGGCGACACCGTCGTGGTGCCCTTCGACCACTGCGACAACACCTGCCCGCACTGTCTCGCCGGCAGCCAGCAGGCCTGCGTGAACTACGAGATGACCGTGAGCGGACAGGGGGAGCTGGCGCGGGTGGCGCAGGCCGACGGCTCGCTGATGCGCCTCGAGGCGCCCGGCGCCGACCGGCTGCCCGACCTGCTGACGCTCTCCGACGTGTTCCCGACGGGCTACCACGCGGCCTTCAGCGCAGGGGTGACGCCCGGGTCGACGGCGGTCGTCGTCGGCGACGGCGCCGTCGGGCTGCTCGGCGTGCTGTCGGCCCGCATCCTCGGCGCGGAGCGGATCATCGCGATGTCGCGGCATGCGTCGCGTCAGCGGCTCGCCACGGCGTTCGGCGCCACCGACATCGTCGCGGCGCGCGGGGAGGAGGGCGAGGCCGAGGTGCTCGAGCTGACCCGTGGCGTCGGTGCCGACGCGGTGCTGGAGTGCGTCGGGACCGGCCCGGCCATGGTGACCGCGTTCAACGTGGTGCGTCCGGGCGCGACGGTCGGGTTCGTCGGTGTGCCGCACGGGGTGGAGCTGCCCGTCGCCACGATGTTCAAGAAGAACGCCCGGCTCGCGGGCGGCCTGGCTCCCGTACGCCGGTACCTTCCCGATCTGCTCCCGCTGGTGCTCGAGGGCTCGGTCAGCCCGGGGCTGGTCTTCGACTCGACCCTGCCGATGTCCGAGGCGGCCGAGGGCTATCGCCAGATGGACGAGCGCGAGGCGATCAAGGTGTTCCTGCAGCCGTAGGCACCGGACCGGCCGCCGCCTGGTCGGCCGGCATCGCGGGAGCGTAGAGGTAGCCCTGAAAGACGGTGCAGCCCAGGTCCAGCAGCGCCTGGCGCTCGTCCTCGTTCTCCACGCCCTCGGCGACCACGTCGAGCGCGAGGTCCTGCGCGAGCCCGATGATCGCGCGGATCAGCGCGCGCGAGCGCCGGTCCGTGCGTACGCCGGCGGTGAAGCTGCGGTCGATCTTGACCTCGGTGACCGGAAGGGTCGCGAGGTTGGAGAGGTTGGCGTAGCCGGTGCCGAAGTCGTCGATGGAGAGCCCGACGCCGATGCTCCGCAGCCCGCGGAGGGCGACGACGCCCGTCTCGGGCAGCGCGGAGGTCGCCCGCTCGGTCATCTCGAGCGTGAGGTCCGCGGGGGAGACGCCGGTGGCGAGGAGCTGGTCGGCGACGTGGCGCACCAGTCCGGGGCGCACCAGGCTGTCGGGGGAGACGTTGACCGAGATCGAGCCGCACGCCACGCCCTCCGCGGTCCAGGCCGCGACCTGGCGGCAGGCGCGCGAGATCGCCCAGAAGTCCAGCTCCTGGAGCAGGCCCAGCTCCTCGGCGAGGGGGATGAAACGCATCGGGGAGACGATGCCCAGCACCGGATGGTGCCAGCGGGCGAGCGCCTCGAAGCCGTGGATCGTGCCGTCCTCCTTGTACTGCGGCTGATACCACTGCATCAGGCTGCCGCGCTCGATCGCGTCGCGCAGCGCGCCGCCCAGCACCAGCCGCTCCCGGACGCCCGCCGAGGCGCTGGCGTCGAAGACCGCCGTCGCGACGCCACGACTCCGGGCGTCCTGCGCCGCGAGCAGGGCGTGCTCGAGCAGGTCGGGTGCCGTCCGGCCGTGCTCGGGGAAGAGGCTGATCCCACCGGTGGCGGTGACGCCGACCTCGTGTCCGTCGACGCCGACCGTCACGTTGACCCGCTGGCGTACCTCCACCGAGCGCAGCTCGGCGATCGCCTCGTCGGCGCCGGGGACGAAGATCGCGAACCGGTTGCTCTCCACCCGGGCGAGCGCCTCGCCGGGCAGGAGCTGGGCCTGGAGCGCCCGGCCGACGGCGACGATCGCCCGGTCGCCGGCGTGGAGGCCCTCGGAGCGGTTGATGTCGCTCAGCCGGTCGACCTCGAGCACGATCGCGGCCGACGGGGACAGCCGGCCCAGCGCCGGCGACATCGCCACCACGTTGTGCCAGCCCCGGCGGTTGAGCAGCCCGGTGAGACTGTCGGTGTTGCTGACCTGGTCGATCTCGCGACGGACCGCCTCGCGCTCGATGGCGAGGAAGCAGAGGTGCACGCTGGCGTCGACGATCCGCAGCAGCTGCTCCACCGGGACGTCCGTGTCGCGCATGTAGAAGGCGAAGGTGCCCACCACCCGGCCGTCGCGCCCCTTCACCGGGTAGGACCAGCACGAGGTGACGCCCACCGGGAGCTCCACGGACTCCCGATAGGGCGCCCACAGCGCGTCGCTGCCGAGGTCGGCGACCATGACCGGCTCGCCGCGCGCGGCCGCGGTGCCGCAGGCGGCGACGCCCTCGCCCACGGCGACGCCGGCGTGGGACGCCTGGTAG
>NZ_JASGDD010000145.1:0-2541 GCF_047607365.1 Nocardioides sp.
CGGTCGCCGACGAGGGCGCGGCGGACGGCGCCGGCGCGTCGGGCAGGGCGGCCACCCCGCCGGCGATCGAGGGCGGCTCGCTGCCGACGACGCCGCGCAGCGTGACGGCGCCGACGACCGCGGCGGAGAAGCCGAGCAGCATCCCGAGCCGGCGCGGCGGGGTGGGGCTCACCATGCGAAGTCCTCCAGGTGCATGTGGTGGTCGGGGATCCCGAGGTCGTGGCAGGCGCGGATGGCGGCCACGGCGAAGCCGGGCGGCCCGCAGATCCAGACGTCGCGGGTGGCGGCGTCGGGGACGAGGGCGGGAAGCCGGGTCATCGGGTCGTGGCCCAGGTCGGCGCGGCGCCCCAGCAGCGAGTGCACCTCGATGCCCGGCAGCTCCTCGAGGTCGTCGACCAGCACGTGCCTCGAGGAGTCGCGCACCACCGCGACGACCTGGTGGCCGTTGTTGGCCAGCTCGGCGGCGATCGGCACCATCGGCGCGACGCCGACCCCGCCGGCGAGGAGGAGCGCGGGCGCCTGCTCGCGGGCCGGCCGGGTCGTGAACGCGCCGTAGGGCCCCTCGAAGACGGCCCACGTCCCCGGACGCAGCCGCGCGATCCGCGCCGAGTGGTCGCCGTCGGTGCGGATGGTGATGCGCACCCGGTCCGCCTCCGCGATGGAGGAGATCGAGTAGGGATGGCCGCTGCTCCACAGCCCGGGAGCGAGGAACCGCAGGATGAGGAACTGCCCGCCCCGGACGCGCAGGGAGGTCAGTGCGTCGCCGCGCAGCCAGATCGAGGCGGTGTCGGGGGACTCCTGGACGACCTGGTCCACCCGCAGCGCGTGACTGGCGCTGAGGATCAGTGGATCGAGCACCCGCCACCACAGCACGGACCCGAACACCACGACGTAGGCGATCAGCCAGACCAGCTGGACCCGCGGGTGTCCGATGAAGTCCTCGCCGTTGGAAAGCTGGTGCCCGAAGGTCAGCAGGATGGCGGCGTACGTCGTCAGATGGACGGTCCACCAGAGCTCGTAGGACAGGTGGCGCCTCATCAGCGAGCCGCTGGTCATCGCCACGAGCAGGAAGAGGACGGTGCCGATGGTCGCGCGGATCATGGCGGGGTAGGTGCTGACGATCGTCCACAGCTCCGTGGTCAGCGGCAGGTCGTCGCTGATCCCGTAGCCCCAGACGATCAGGCCGATGTGGGCGGCCATCAGGATCACGGTGTTGGTGCCGAGGGCGCGGTGCCAGCCCACCAGCCGGTCCAGTCCGACGGCGCGCTCGAACCAGGGGACCCGGGCGATCAGGAGGACCAGGACCAGGCAGAGGTAGGCCGCGAGCAGCCCGGCGACGCGGCCGAGCGAGGTGATCGCGCCGGCGAGGCCGTGGGTGCCGGTGCGGGTGCCGGACCAGGCCCACCACCCGAGCACCGCCGCGCCTCCGGCGATGAGGAGGGCGCGGAGCACGAGTCCCTCGGCCCCGGGGCGCACGCGGGCGCGCGCCACGACGATGCTTGCCACCGACCCCCCACTCATCCCTTAGTTAGGATTGCCTTGCCTTAACGTTGTCTGTGAAGGAGAACGACGTCTCGGTCCGGGCGTTACGGGATCAGGGCGGGAGGCAAGCAGCAAAAGTCTACTGACTTTATGTAGTATTACGTCATGACCTCCTCGCTCTCCGTGCTCCCGCTCCTCGAGGCGCTGCGCGAGTTCGCCGACGACCCGGCGCTGCTCCAGCTGCTCGACCCGCCCGCCGAGGGCCGCTCGTTCCTGCTGCTCCAGCGGGCCGACGGCATGGAGGTCTGGCTGATCGCGTGGGCCCCGGGCGCCTCGACCGGCTACCACGACCACGGGTCGGCCACCGGCGCGCACACCGTGCTGGCCGGCCAGCTGCTGGAGTACGACGTCGACGGCGGCCTCCAGCTCGTCGACCTCACCCCCGGCGTCTCCCGGGCCTACGCAGCCGGCCAGGTCCACCAGGTCCGCAACGCCAGCGACCTCCCGGCGTTGTCGCTGCATGCCTACTCGCCGCGCCTGGACGCGATGAACCACTACGACTATCGCGGCGACCGTCTCGTGCTGATCTCCGCGGAGCCTGGCCGCCCCTGACGCCCTCCCTCCCGCCGAGTAGGGCCTCCCCTCCCGCCGAATGGGGCCTCCCCTCCCGCCGAATGGGGCCTCCCCTCCCGCCGAATGGGGCCTCCCCTCCCGCCGAGTGGGGCCGAGCCTCAGGGCGACTCGACCTGAGGAGAGGCCCTATTCGGCGGGGGAGGGGCGTACGTCGCGGATGCGATGCACCGCGAAGGAGCGCTGCTCCGCGGATCGCTCGTCGATCGCCACCAGCGCTCCCTCGGCGATCCGCCGAGGATGCACCACCCGGTCGGTGAGGGTGCCGTGGTTGTCCACGTAGGTCAGCACCACCGACTGCCCGGCTTCCATGGCGTCGCGGAGCTCGGCCAGTGCGTCCGCCGGGGTCAACGGTCCCTCGCGGCGGGGCCGTGACGCCGCCGCCGTGTCGCCCGCACGGATCGCGGCGACGACCGCGGGGAGGCGCGC
>NZ_JASGDD010000146.1:0-12550 GCF_047607365.1 Nocardioides sp.
GCCGCCGGCGTCGTGGCGGCCGCGGCGGACGCCGAGGCGCTCGCGGAGGCCGACGCCTTCGTCGTCGTGGCCTTCTTGTGCGAGTCGCACGCGGGGCTCGCGACCTCCGCGCGGAGCTCGGCGGCCACGCTCAGGTCGGCGGCCTTGTCCGTGTCGTCCAGCGGCGCGTAGCCGAGCGGCAGCTCGCCGAGCTTCTGTCCCGACGACTGACCGGACGTGCCGACGTACTCGAGGTAGGAGGCGTACGCCTTGAGGTCGCTGAGGCTCGCGGTGCAGACGTTGACCACGGCGTAGGTCTGGAGCGTGAGCGGGTAGCCGCCCTCGACCGACTTGAGCGCGTTCATCGTCGTGACGCCGGCGACGTCGCTGTCCACGCGGGCCGCGAGCTGGGCCGTCATCGCCGAGATCGTCGGGGAGACGCCGTCGCCGGTGTCGTTGACGTCGTCCACCAGCGAGGCGACCGGCAGGCCGTAGAGGCTGGCGGCCTGGGAGGTCGTGATCGCCAGCTCGAACCGGCTGCCGGGCAGCTGCGCGGCGCCCCCGGTGTACTGGGCGGGCACCTTGGTGACGTCCCAGAAGGTCTTGCCGCCCGCGGTCGCGGTCACGGTGCGCTTGGCGCCGTCGGTGTAGTCCGAGGAGTAGGGGCGCATGTCGATCGTGCCGTACCCCGGCGCCGGGGCGTCCCCGGTCTGGAACTGCGACGGGTCGGCCTTCGGGAAGGACGCGAGGGTGGTGTCGGTGTCCAGGTCGAGGTCGAGGTAGGCGGGGTTGATCGTCATGCCCCACGGGTCGGCCTTGCCCGCGAGGAACTTGCGCGCCGCCGAGTCCGAGCGCAGCCAGGACCAGACCGCCTTGGCGGCGTCGCTGTCACCGAACGGCACGATCAGCCCGTCCGGCCCGGAGGTGTTGTAGAAGTACGCGAAGTTCGGGTTGAGCGCCAGGAACTCGGGGTCGTTCCGCAGGCTCAGCGGGTTGGTCGAGGCGACCTCCGAGTTGGCTCCGTCGCCGGGCGTGTCGGCCCGATAGGACTGGGTGAGCAGCTTTGCGACCAGGCGGGGAGTGAGCCGCAGGTCGGTCACCAGCGTGCCGTTGGAGCCGAGGTCCGGATTGGCCGAGCTCGAGGTGTAGGCCTTGTCGATCAGGTAGCTGACCACGATGGCCGAGGTGGTCACCGGCGCGTACGCCAGCGTCGCCCCGTTCACGGAGTCGGGGTCGACCGGCTCGGTGACGTAGTCCAGGGTCGCGCCGCCGCTCACGCTCGAGGTGATCGCGCTACGGGCCTGGCCGTCGCTCACCTTCGAGAACCCGAACGTCAGCCCCTTGGCGCACATGGACGACTTCCACGACAGCGCCGCGTCCCGGGCGAGCTCCGAGCCGGAGGTCGGGATCTCGGTCGCGCCGAGCTTGCAGTTGCCGCCGACCGCCGAGAAGCCGAGCTTGACCTGGATCCGGTCCTGCCAGACCGAGGCCGTGAGCGGCGACCCGGCGACGTAGGAGTAGTTCTGCGGCAGCGAGTCGTCGTGCTCGGAGGCCTTCCGGCCGTTCGGGTTGTACTCGCCGCGCGGCACCACGACCAGCCAGCAGGACTTCCCCTGCGCGGCGTACGTCGCGTCGCCGCAGCCGAGGTAGGGAGCCGACAGCGCGCTCTGCAGGCTGACGATCGCCCGGCCGGTGCCGTCGGCGCCAGTCCGCGCGTAGGTGACCTCGTTGGACTGCGCGGCGTTGAACGGCGGCAGGTTGTACTGGTCGTTGGTCCAGGTCAGGCTCGTCTTGCCGGGATCCTCGATCGACCAGAACGGGACCGTGTTGGTCGCCTCGTTGCCGAACTGGCCGTGGAGGTAGTCCGCGCCGAGATCCTGCTTGGGGTCGGCCTCGTCGCCGGTCATCAGGTCCCGGGTCGAGGCGTAGGAGCCGGTCTGGCTCGCCACGGAGCTGCTCGGGGTGCCCCACTGGCACTGCTGCGGGGTGGGACCGGTGTCGGAGGAGGCCCAGCACTGCATGATCTGCAGGTAGTTGCTCGCCGCGCCGCCTGCGGAGGTCGCCTTGCCGCCCGTCCACGAGACCAGCAGGCCTTGGTCGGTGAGGTCCGCGGTCTGCGAGACGGTGACCGCCAGGTCCTTGAACAGCGGCTGGTTCGGGTCGGAGGCGTCGAGCGTGGTGTCGTCGACGTAGTCGGGGTCGAGCGCCTTCCGGCCGTCGGTCCAGGCCACCGTGACGGCGCTGCTCGTGGTCGCCGTGTCCGCCGTCATCACGCTCACCGAGCTCACCGACGACACCGCCAGGGCGGCCGCGAAGGCGCCGGCGCCGAGATCGAGGACCAGTGCCGTCGCGGCGGCGACGCGCAGCCGCCGCGACCGCAGGAACCAGGGAGTGCCGGCCATCAGGAGCGCTTCCGCCTGGCCGAGAGCACCACCGCCGGTGGAGCCAGGATCAGCAGCATCAGCGCGGCGATCATCAGCCACACGGCCCACTTCGAGACGCCCGCACCCTGGCTGGCGGCGACCTCGATGGGCGTCGCGGCCAGCTCGGTGCACTGCCCGGTGTCCTGGTCGCAGGACGTCTTGCCGTCGGGGTTGAGGATCGTCGTCAGGCCCCCGGTCGTGCCGCCCGCCACGCTCTGGTCGCCGACCGCGGCGGGGTCGGCGACGGCGCCCGGGTCGGTGCTCGCCGTGCCGTCCGTCGTGGTCCCGGTCCCGCCGGACGAGGTGCCCGACGTCGTACTGCTGCCGGAGGAGGACGACTTCGTGGTGCCCGACTTCGTGGAGCCGGACGCCGAGTAGAGCGTGCCGTAGACGCAGGTCGCCGCGGCGTCGGACTTGTCGCACAGGTCCGGGTAGGGGGCGGTCTTGGCGAGGGTGTTGGTGCCGTCGCTGGAGAACGTCGGGTTGCCGGTGCAGGAGGAGATGCTGATCGTGGCCGAGGCGCCGGGGATGAGCTTGACCTGGTCGAGACCCGCCTGGACGAGGTTCTTCGGCAGCGGTGAGTAGCCGAGCGCCTTCATCGCCTGCTGACCCTGGCAGAGCGCGTAGTTGATGAAGCTGCTGAGCGTCTTGCCCTTCTCGGTCGTGAACCCGCTCTGCGCGGCCGTGGGCACCACGAAGTAGGAGTAGGACGAGACCGGGTAGCTGCGCGGGTCGGTGTAGGCGAAGACGCCGTCGAGCTGCTGGGTGAGGTAGTTCTTCAGGTCGCCCTTGTTGGTGTTGATCGTCGCCTTCTGCAGCGCGACCGCGACGTTCTCGGCCGTCGGGAGCACGTAGAAGCCGGCCTTGTTGAGCACCTTGGCCACGGGGAAGTTGCTCTGCAGGGCGTAGGAGTACTCGACGTAGCCGATGCTGCCCGCGTTGCTCGCCTGCGCTACGAAGCCCGCGACGCCGTTGTCACCGGACTTCGCCTGGTGGACCGTCGGGCTGTACGACGAGCACTTGGTGAAGAACGAGAGCTGGCCGCACGTCCACACGCTGGGGAACTGCTTCTCCATCCACAGCGTGAGCTGGGCGGTCGAGCCCGAGCCGTCGGAGCGGACCACGGGGGTGATCTTCAGCGGAGGGAGCGCGACGCCGGGGTTCTGCGCGGTGATCTTCGCGTCGTTCCACTTGGTGATCTTGCCGGCGAAGATCGCCGCGATCACGTCGCCCGACAGCTTGAGGTTGGTGAACCGCTTGCCGTTGACGGTGAGGTTGTACATGAACGCGGTGCCGCCGGCGACGTCCGGGATGTAGGCGAAGGCGCGGCCGGGCGGGTCCGGGCTGGTGTCCTGGACGCCGTACGGGATGTCGCTGGCGGCGAAGTCGTCGCTGCCGCCCGACGCGAAGCCGGTCAGGCCCGCGACCGAGCCGGTCGCGGCGAAGTTGACCCGCATGCTCTGGGAGACCGCGGCCCGCCAGGTGTCGATCGCGTTGCCGGCCCACGAGGAGCCCTCGCCGGTGATCGGGGTGAGGCTGCCGTCGGCGCTGGCGGGACCCGTGCCGAGCAGGAGGAGGCCCGCCGTCGCCAGGGCGGCGAGGGCGGCGGTGAGTCGGTTAGCCCGGATCCGCCGATTCTCGCCGTAGCGAGCGCCACCGGACGGGTGTCCCGGCAAGGCGGAGCGCCGAAGGCGGTCCGGAGGACCGTCGAGGTGCGACAACGCAGCCGGGGCGCACGGACGGGGGCGCGCAGCAGGCGCAGAATCGGTGGATCCGGGGTTAGGCACGGTAGCTCCTGCGAGAGCCCAGGATGCGGGCGGCGACGAAGAGGACGAGGACGAGCACCATGAGGACGACGGCGGTCCCGAAGCCGCGCTCGATCATGGTGCGTTGCGGCGCCTTGACCATCTGGAAGACCACCAGCGGCAAGGAGACCATCGGTCCCGAGAAGGGGTTGGCGTTGAGCGAGGCCGTGTAGCCCGCGGTGAGCAGCACCGGCGAGGTCTCGCCGATGCCGCGGGCGGTGGCCAGGATGATCGCGGTCGTGAGCCCCGAGCGCGAGGTCGGCAGCACGACGTGGAGCACCGTCTTGAGCTGCCCGGCGCCGAGGCCGTAGCTGGCCTCCTTGAGGGTGCTCGGCACGAGCCGGAAGACGACGTCGGCCGCCCGGATCATGATCGGCAGCATCATCACGGTGATGGCCAGACCGGCGGCGAAGCCGGACTTGTCGAGGCCGAGGAAGAGGACGTACGTCGCGTAGACGAACAGGCCGGCGACGATGGACGGCAGCGCGGTCATCGCCTCGACGATGGTGCGGACGAAGCGCGCGAACGGGCCCGGCACCTCGCTCAGGAAGAGCGCCGTGGTGATACCCAGCGGGATCGTGATCGCCAGCGCGATCGTGATCTGGATGAGGGTGCCGACCATGGCGTGGACGACGCCGCCGTTGGTGAGCGGGTCGAGCGGGCCGGTCACCGTCATGTCCTCGGTGAACATGTTGAGGTGCAGGATCGACCGGAATCCGCGCCCGACGGTGTAGATCAGCACCGAGGCCAGCGCGCCGACGAGCAGGAAGGCGCCGGACTGGACGAGTACGGCGACGACCCGGTCGACCACGATCGGGCCGGTCTCGTCGAGGGAGACCAGCAGGGCGTAGATGCCCAGGAAGAGCACGTAGCCGACGACCACGAACGCGAGCGCGCCGTGCATCGGCGCGATCTGCGTGGCGATGAGCGTGGTCAGGGCGACCGCGGCCGCGAGGGCGCCCAGCACGGTGAGGAGATCGGCGATGCGCAGACCGGAGGTGAACCGGCGTACCTCCGGCTGCTCGGGCTGCGGAGGGGGCGCGTCCGCCGCCTGCTCGGCCGCCACGCGGGACTCGGCGACCTGCGCGCTCAACTGCTCGCTCCCGACCGCGAGCGGGCCACCACGGAGGAGGCCGCGAAGTTGATCACCAGCGTGAGGAGGAAGAGCGCCAGCCCGGCCGCCATCAGCGCCGACAGGCCGAAGGCGTTGGCCTCGGCGAAGTCGAGCGCGATCAGGGAGGAGACCGAGATCGCGCCGCTCTGGAGGATGTGCGGCTGGATGGTGAAGACCGGCGAGATGATCATGTAGACCGCGATGGTCTCGCCGAGGGCACGGCCGAGGCCGAGCATCGTGCCGCCGATCATGCCGCCCTTGCCGAAGGGCAGCACCACGGTGCGGATGACGCCCCACTTGGTCGCGCCGAGCGCGAAGGCGCCCTCGCGCTCGCCGCCCGGGACCTGGGAGAAGACCTCGCGCATGATCGAGGTGACGACGGGCGTGATCATCATGCCGACGACCAGGCCGGCGATGAGCGTCGAGGCGGTGAAGATCGTCGTGGAGGGCAGCGGGTCGTCGGCGCTGACGCCGTCGACCTTGAAGAGCGGGAACCAGCCGAAGTGCCGGGAGATCCAGGCCGAGACCGGCGCGACCTTCGCCTGGAGGAAGAAGAAGCCCCACAGGCCGTAGACGACCGACGGGATGGCCGCCATGAGGTCGATCACCGAGACCAGCGCCTTGCGCATCGGCTCCGGGGCGTACTGCGTGATGTAGAGCGAGGTCGCCGTCGACAGCGGGAACGCGACGCAGACCGCCACGCCCGCGATGAGGATCGTGCCGGTGAGGACCGCCGCGACACCGAAGTTGCCGCCGTCGGGATCCCACGCCTGGGTGGTGAGGAAGGAGAAGCCGGACTCCTTGAGGGCGTGCGACGCCCGCACGGTCAGGAACAGGCCGACGAGCAGCATGATCCCCAGGACCGTGCATCCGCTTGCCGTCGCCACGCCCCGGAAGACCCGGTCCGGTGTGTCCCGGACGAGGGTGATCCTGCGCGGCCTGTCCTCGGTGGCGATCACGTCGTCCACGTCAACTGCCACTCCCACAGCGCGCAAGAGTGGAGAGACCGGGCGACTCACTCTCCCCTAGGAGGTGGACGCACGGTGAACAGCGACGAGCGTGGGCATGACGAAATCGGCGCCCGCGGTATGAGGCGAGCGGGCCGCGCCCCCCTCACCCGTTCCGTGTCGAGGAATCCGCGAGCCCGGGACGAGATCCGGGCTCGAACACGCTCTCAGGAGTTGAAGCGCGACTGGGTGCGCTCGAGGCCCTCGCTGACGAGGGACTCGACGGCGTCGGCGGCGGTGTCGACCTGGAAGGGCAGGACCTTCCGCTCGGCCGCGCTGTAGTCCTTGAGGACGAACTCGGCGACGTCCTGGCGACCGGGCGGGCGGCCGATGCCGACCCGGACGCGGTAGAAGTCGCCCGTGCCGAGGCTGGCGCGGATCGACTTGAGCCCGTTGTGGCCGTTGTCCCCGCCGCCGAGCTTCACCCGGAGGGTGTCGAACTCGATGTCGAGCTCGTCGTGGATCACGACGATGCGCTCGGGCGGGATCTTGTAGAAGGCGGCGGTGGCCTTGACCGGGCCGCCGGTCTCGTTCATGTAGCTCTTCGGCCGGCAGAGGACGAGTCGAGGGGCGCCCGGGACGAGGCGGCCCTCGACGATGTCGGAGCGCCCGGCCTTGAGGCTCTTGAAGGAGCCCCGCAGCCGGGTGGCCAGCTCGTCGTTGACGAGGTAGCCGATGTTGTGACGATTTCCGGCGTACGCCGGCCCGGGGTTGCCCAGGCCGACGACGAGCCAGGCCTCGTCACTCATGGGTGATCTGGATGGGGATCAGGTCACTCGGCGTCGGAGGCGGCGGCCTCGTCGCCGGCCTCCTCGGCAGCGGCCTCAGCGGCGTCCGCGTCCGACTCCTCGTGGACGATGCCGGCCTCGGCCTCGGCGGCCTCGAGGTCGGCCTCGACCTGCTCGGCGGTCGGGGCGGCGGCCACGTTGACGACCTGGACCTCGGCGTCGTCGACGAGCGTCACGCCGCTGGGCAGCGTGACCTCGCCGGCGGTGATGATGGTGCCGGCCACGACGCCCTCGACGGAGACCTCGAGGGACTCGGGCACGTGGGTGGCCTCGGCCTCGACGGCGACCTCGTTGCGCTCGAGGGTCACGATCGTGTCGGCGGCGGCGTCGCCGACCGTGGTCACGGGAACGCTGACGGTGACCTTCTCGCCCGCCTTCACGGCGACGAAGTCGATGTGCTCGATCACCCGGCGGATGTGGTCGACCTGGACCTGCTTGGTCAGGGCCAGCTGGGTCTTGCCCTCGATGGTGAGCTCGAGGAGCGCGTTCTGGCCGTGGTGGCGCAGCGCCATCATGGTCTCGTGGCCCGGGAGGGTCACGTGGGTGGCCTCGGAGCCGTGGCCGTAGATGACGGCGGGGATCTTGTGCTCGCGGCGGATGCGGCGGGCCGCGCCCTTGCCGAACTCGGTGCGCGGCTCGGCGGTGATCTTCTCGCTGGACATGGGTGTCTCCTCGTCGGTGATGCTGTCGTCGTACGCGCCGCCAGGGCCGAGAGACGACAAACGCCGCGCAGGACCCGGCGCGGCGCATCAGAGCAGATCTGCCCAGCTGCCAGCCCAGTCGATCACGGAGTCAGTCCTCCCTCGCCAAAGCGACCCGACGATCTTAGGCGGCCGCCCTCGCCCCGCGCCAATCCGCGGCCGCAGCCGACGCCGCTCACCGCCCACGCCCCCGCGCCCGATCCCCACAAATGCACGATCTCGTACGGCGTGTCCCGCCCGGCCCCGGGGTGTCGTCGTGCCAATGCACGATCCCGGCCCCAGCCCAGCGCGCCGGCCGAGGGCCCGTCCGGGGAGCGGACGTCAGGCGTGGCCGTCGAACATGGAGGTCACGGAGCCGTCGGTGAAGACCTCGCTGATCGCGCGGGCGATGAGGGGGCCGACCGAGAGGGTCGTGAGCTTGTCGAACTGCTTCTCCTCCCCGATGGGGAGGGTGTTGGTCACGATGATCTCGACGGCGGGGCTGTTCTTGAGCCGGTCGACGGCGGGGTCGGAGAGGATCGCGTGGGTGGCGCAGATGATGACGCCCTCGGCGCCGTCCTTGATCAGCGCCTCGGCGGCCTTCACGATCGTGCCGCCGGTGTCGATCATGTCGTCGGTCAGGACGCAGATCTTGCCCTTGACCTCGCCGACGACCCGATTGGCGACGACCTCGTTGGCGACGTCGGTGCGGCGGGTCTTGTGGATGAAGGCGAGTGGGACGCCGCCGAGGCGGGCGGCCCACTTCTCGGCGACCTTGATCCGCCCGGCGTCGGGCGAGACCACGGCGAGATCGGCCGAGCCGTACTTCTCCTTGATGTAGTCGGTCAGCACCGGCAGCGCGAAGAGGTGGTCGACGGGGCCGTCGAAGAAGCCCTGGAGCTGGTCGGCGTGCAGGTCCACGGTGATGATCCGGTCGGCGCCGGCGGTCTTGAACATGTCGGCCACGAGGCGGGCCGAGATCGGCTCACGGCCGCGGTGCTTCTTGTCCTGGCGGGAGTAGCCCCAGAACGGCATCACGACGGTGATCCGCTTGGCCGAGGCGCGCTTGAGCGCGTCGACCATGATCAGGTGCTCCATGATCCAGTTGTTGATCGGCGCCGTGTGACTCTGGATGACGAAGGCGTCGCACCCGCGCACGGACTCCTCGTAGCGCACGTAGGTCTCGCCGTTGGCGAAGTCGAAGATGTTGCTCGGCACCAGCTCGGTGTCGAGGATGTCCGCGACCTCCTCGGCGAGCTCGGGGTAGGCCCGGCCGCTGAAGACCATCAGGTGCTTCTCGGTGGTCTTCTTGACGTCGGTCACGCGGGACTCCTCGGGAGCGGCTACGAGTTGGCAGCGATCCTACTGATCCCCTGCGGCGTCGGCGGCATCGGCCTGAGCCGTCCCCGGCCGCTTGGCCCGCGCCCAGCCCTCGATGATCCGCAGCGGGCCTGCCGAGACGGCCAGGGCGCCCGCCGGCACGTCCTCCCGTACGACGGCGCCCCCGCCGGTCGAGGCGCCGTCCCCGATCGACACCGGAGCGACGAAGGTGTTGTTGGAGCCGGTCCGGGCGTGCCGGCCGACGGTCGTGCGGTGCTTGGCGATGCCGTCGTAGTTGGCGAAGATCGTGCCGGCGCCGATGTTGGTGCCCTCGCCGATCTCGGCGTCGCCGACGTAGGAGAGATGCGGGACCTTGGCGCGGTCGCCGATCACGGCGTTCTTCGTCTCCACGAAGCCGCCGATCTTCCCGCCGGCCCCGAGCACGGTCCCCGGGCGGAGGTAGGAGAAGGGTCCGACGTCCGCGCCCGCGCCGATGACGGCCAGGTTGGCGTGCACCCGCACGAGGTGAGCGCCCGCGCCCACCTCGGTGTCGGTCAGGGTCGAGTCCGGCCCGATCACGGCGTCGGCATCGACCTTGGTGGCGCCGTGGAGCTGGACGCCCGGGAGCAGCGTCACGTCGGCGGTCAGCTCGACGTCGGCGTCGATCCACGTCGTCAGCGGGTCGACGACCGTCACGCCCTCGCGCATCCAGGACTCGACGATGCGGGCGTTGAGCAGCCGGCCGAGCGCGGCCAGCTGGACCCGGTCGTTGGCGCCCTCGATCTCGGCGCTGTCCTCGACGACGACGGCGCCGACGGCGAGGCCGTCCGCGACGGCGAGCCCGACCGCGTCGGTCAGGTAGTACTCCCCCGACGCGTTGCCGTTGCCGATCCGGGCGACGGCCTCGGCGAGGAACGGGGCGGAGAAGGCGTAGATGCCCGAGTTCACCTCGGTGATGGCACGCTGCTCGGGCGTGGCGTCCTTCTCCTCGACGATCGCCTCGACCGACCCGGTGGCCGAGCGCACGACCCGGCCGTATCCCTCCGGCGAGGACACGATGCCGGTCAGCACCGTCACCGCACGGTCCGCGGCCTCGTGGGCGGCCACCAGCGCGGCCAGGGTCGAGGTCTGGAGCAGGGGCGTGTCGCCGTACGCGACGAGGACGGTGCCGGAGGCGACGGGCGAGGCCGACAGCGCGACGGCCACCGCGTGACCGGTGCCCAGCTGCTCCTCCTGCACGGCGAGGACCGCGTCCTCCATCAGCGAGCTGACGTGCGGACCCACCACCTCGCGCTGGTGTCCGACGACCGTCACGACCCGGGCAGGCCCCAGCCCGCGGACGGCGGCGAGCACGTGGCCGATCATCGACCGGCCCGCGACCGGGTGGAGGACCTTGGGGGTCCGCGACCTCATCCGGGTGCCGCCGCCGGCGGCCAGGACCACGACGGTCAGCTCGTTCGTCACGCGGCCGATTGTAGGCTGCGCCCATTGCCGGAACTCGGTCCCGCAGGACGCAGCCTGCCCCCATGATGAGCACGAGAAGGGCAGGATCGAAGGGGGAGGGTCGCCGATGACGGGAGCGCTGTCGCGTCGCTCGCTGTTGTACGTCGACCTGCTGCGCTCCTGGCGAGAGGCGCCGTCGGTCGGCGGCATCCGCGCCCTGCAGGCCACCACGGGCGGCTTCTACCTCACCGGCGGGATCATCGCGCTGGTGGGCGCGCTCACTCTGATGGGCGGCCACGTCGACCGGCCGCCGATCGCGGGGCTCGGCGCGTTCGCCGCCATGGTCGGGATCGGCATCATCGCCTTCGGGCAGCTGATGCCGCGCTGGGGCTATCACCTGGCGGTCGCGATCGGGACGCTGCTGATCAGCGCCATCGTGATCTTCGCGGGCGGCGGGCCGGCCTCACTCGCGCTGGCGACCATCTACTCGTTCGTCCTCATCGACTCGATCTTCCTCTTCGCGCTCCGCGAGGGGATTCTCCAGATCGCCTTCTGCGCGCTCGCATGCGGCGTGTCGCTGCACACCGCCGGCAACTCCATCGGCGACATCACGGTGATCGTGTCGGTCGGCCTGGTCATCGGCGTCGTCGTCGGCTGGCTGGCCCGCATCGCGAACAGCGCAGAGGAGGACGCGCTCACCGGCCTGCTCAACCGCCGCGGCTTCGAGCGGCGGCTGGAGGAGGAGCTCGCCCGGTTCCACCGCACCGGCGCGCACCTGTCGGTCGTCGTCTTCGACCTCGACGACTTCAAGGGGATCAACGACGCCGGCGGCCACGCCCGGGGGGACCGGGTGCTCGTCGCCGGCGCCCGGGCGTGGGAGGTCGCGGCGCCGGACGGCTCCGCGCTCGCCCGCTACGGCGGTGACGAGTTCGCGCTGCTGCTGCCCGGATGGCCGCTGGGCCGCGCGGCGGATCTCGCCGACCGGATCCGGTCCGTGGCGCCGTACGGCGTCCGCGTCTCGGCCGGGGTGGCGGCCGCACAGCCGGGCGACTCGGGATCGGTGCTCGTCAGCCGCGCCGACGTGGCGCTCTATGGCGCCAAGACCGGGGGCCGTGACCAGACGATCGTGCACGGGGACCCGGAGCGCTCGGCGAGCGAGCTCGAGACGGCCATCGCGCGGGGCCAGATGGCGCTCTACCTGCAGCCGATCGTGCAGCTCTCCACCGACGAGGTGGTCGGGCACGAGGCGCTGGTGCGGTGGCGGCACCCGACGAAGGGCACCGTCTCGCCCCTGGACTTCGTCCCGGAGGCCGAGCGCACCGGCGCCATCCACTCGCTCGGTCGCTGGGTGCTCGAGGAGGCCGCCCGGGTGACGATGGCGGCGCCCGGGCCGCGCCGCAGCGTGGGCGTCAACATCTCCGTCCACGAGCTGCGGACCGACGACTACGTCGACCGGATGGCGGAGCTGCTCGCCCGCCTGAGCATGCCCGGCGACACCATCGTCGCCGAGGTGACCGAGAGCGTCTTCGACGACGGCGACCCACGGATCCTCGCCAACCTGCGCGGGCTGCGCGAGCTGGGCGTGATCGTGGCGGTCGACGACTTCGGCTCCGGCTACTCCTCCCTCGGCCGGATCGAGCAGCTGCCCATCGACCTGATCAAGGTCGACGGGTCGCTGGTCACGAGCATCCGCGACGACAGCTACGACGCGCCGATCCTCGAGGCCATCGCCACGATGGGACGCAGCCTCGGGGTCCGGCTCCTCGCCGAGCGGGTCGAGACGGTGCACCAGGCGGCGGTGCTCAGGCGGCTGGGCTACGACCTCGCGCAGGGCTACCTGTTCGGCCGTCCGTTCCCGAGCTGAGCCTCGCTCACCTCTTCACCTTCACGGCAGAGCTGGTGGCAACCGTCGTCGGATAGCCCACACGGGTCGCGGTCACCCGCACCGACAGCCTCTTCCCACCATCCTTCCTCGTCGGCCTGTACACCAC
>NZ_JASGDD010000147.1:0-8889 GCF_047607365.1 Nocardioides sp.
CGTGGCGGCCGTCGCCGCGGTCGCGCTCCTGCTCGCGGTCCCCATGCCGAGCGCGCGGCTCGCGACGGAGGCGCCGGACACGACCGGCGCGACCGTCTCGCTCTCGATCACCGGCAACGGCGAGCGCGCGGCCCTCGAGCGGGACAACCACACCCTCGCCCTCACCGACCGTGCCGCGACCACCGACCACGGCGCGGACACCCGCTGGACCGCGACCGCGGTCATGGGCGACCTGCCGACGACGATCGACCTGCAGGACCTGCTCGACGTCAACGGCGGGCGGATCCCGAGCGGGCTGTCGGTGGCCGCGGCCAAGGGCCCGTTCACCGCGGCGTGGACCGACGAGACCGAGCTCACCGTCCTCACCCGCGACGGCGGGCTCGTCGACGCCGCTCTCGGCGGCACCCTCCTGCTCACCTACTCCGGCGGCGGCCTCACCACGCCCCGGGTGCTGACCGTCGACGGCTGGCAGCTCTCGGACGCGTACGTCGACGCCGTCCGCTCCACGCTGGCCTCCGTCGACTCCTCGGCCCACTCCCGGGCCCTGTGGAAGCACTGGGTCCCCGTGGCCCTGCTGCTCCTGGCCGTCGGCCTGCTCGTGCAGGCCGCCCGCCACCGCTCCGCATCACCCACGCGACCGCCGACCTCGGCGGCCGACCTCCTCGAAGGGACCCATCACCGCTCATGACGACACGCTTCACGATGACGCGGGCCGCCGGCCTCCGCCGGACCAGCCTCCTCGCGGCGACCGCCGCGCTCGCCGCCACCGCTCTCGCCGCCTGCGGCAGCGACTCGGACGGCACCGCCACCGACGGCAGCAGCGACTCCGGCAGCGGCGCCTCGCAGATCGCGGTCAAGCTCGTCAGCGGCACCGACGGCGACGAGTGCCAGCTCAGCGACACCACCGCCAAGGCCGGCCCGGTGACCTTCGAGGTGACCAACGAGTCCGCGACCGGCATCACCGAGTTCGAGGTCCTCTCCGGCGAGAAGATCATCGGCGAGAAGGAGTCCCTCGCTCCCGGCCTCCCGTCCGCCACGCTCACGCTCACCCTCGGCGGCGGCGACTACACGATCTACTGCCCGGGCGCGACCGAGGAGAAGATCGACTTCACCGTCACCGGCGAGGCGTCGGCCAGCCCGACCGGCACCGCCGCCCAGCTCCTCCAGCAGGGCGCGACCGACTACGCCTCCTACGTCACCACGCAGCTCGACGGCATGGTCACGGGTGTGAAGTCCCTCCAGAGCGCGATCGACGCCGGCGACCTCACCGCCGCGCAGAAGGCGTACGCCGAGGCGCGCCCGTTCTACGAGAAGATCGAGTCCGACGTCGACGGCTTCGTCATGGACGGCTTCGACCCGACCGACAACCACGGCAACCTCGACTACCTCATCGACATGCGGGCCTCCAACGAGGACCCGGCCGTCGGGTGGAGCGGCTTCCACGCCGTCGAGCGGGACCTCTTCCAGGCGAAGGAGATCACCGACCAGACCAAGCAGTACGCCGCCGACCTGACGACCAACGTCGAGAAGCTGGCCGAGCTGTCGACGTCCCTCACCTACAAGCCCGAGGACCTCGCCAACGGCGCCGCCGGCCTCCTCGAGGAGGTCCAGGCCAACAAGATCTCCGGCGAGGAGGAGGCGTTCAGCCACATCGACCTCGTCGACTTCGCGGGCAACGTCGAGGGCGCCCAGCAGGCGTTCGAGGCGCTGCGCGCGGGCCTCACCGAGATCGACGCCACGCTGGTGGACACCATCACGGCCCGCTTCGAGGCGGTCAACACGCTGCTCGAAACCTACAAGGACCCGAGCGCGCTGGGCGGCTACAAGCTCTACACCGCCGAGGTGAAGAAGACCGACGCCAGCAAGCTCAGCCAGACCGTCCAGGCGCTGCAGGACTCCCTGTCCCGTTTGGCGGAGAAGGTCGCCACGGCCTGAGACTGGTCCCATGGGTGAACGATCTGGGATCTCACGCCGGAGCCTGGTCGCAGGCTCCGGCGTGGGCGTCGCCGCCATCGGCGCGGCGGTCGGCTTCGCGGCCGGCCACGCCTCCGCGGAGACCGCGCAGTCCGGGGAGGTCCCCGAGGACCTGGGCGGGGACCGGATCGACCTGAGCACGTCGTACGACTTCTACACCGGGGGTCACCAGGTCGGGATCGAGACGCCGCCGCAGCGGCACACGGTCTTCATGACCTTCGACCTGGTCGACGGCTCGACGACGCAGGACCTCCAGGTGCTGCTGGCCCGCTGGTCGGCCGGCATCGCCCAGCTGATGAAGGGCCGCACCGTCGGCGCGGTCGAGCCGACCCGCGCCGACGGGGTCGCGCCGGACACGGGGGAGGCCTACGACCTGGCGCCGGCGTCGCTCACCGTCACGCTCGGCCTCGGGCCGGGGTTCTTCGACGAGCGCTTCGGCCTGGCCGACCAGCGCCCGGCCCACCTCGAGCCGCTGCCGACCCTGCCGAGCGACCAGCTCAAGCCGGAGCTGACCGGCGGGGACCTCTCGCTCCAGGCGTGCGCCGACGACCCCCAGGTCGCCTACCACGCGATCCGCGACCTCGCCCGGATGGCGCGGGGCACGGTCACCACGAAGTGGACCGTCCTCGGCTTCGGCCGCGCCTCCGCCGGCCGCGGGCAGGTCACGCCCCGCAACCTGATGGGCTACAAGGACGGCACCCGCAACGTGAAGTCGGCGGAGGACTTCGACGAGTTCGTCTGGATCCCCGAGCCCGAGGAGGCCTCCGACCTGCTCGAGCCCGCGTGGATGGTCGGGGGCACCTACCAGGTGGCCCGCAAGATCGACATGGACATCGAGATCTGGGACGCCACCACGATCACCACGCAGCACACGACCTTCGGGCGGACCAAGGTCGAGGGTGCGCCTCTGACGGGCCGGTCGGAGTTCGACACCCCGGACTTCGACGCCACGGCGGACGGCGCTCCCGTGATCGACCCCGCCGCCCACATCGCGCTCGCCGCGCACGAGAACAACGACGGCGTACGCATCCTGCGGCGGGGCTACAACTTCACCGACGGCATCAACGAGAACGGCCAGCTCGACGCCGGCCTGCTGTTCATCAGCTACCAGCGCGAACCGCAGCAGTTCATCACGTTGCAGACCCGGCTCGGCGGCTCCGACCTGCTCAACGAGTACATCCGCCACGTCGGCTCCGGCCTCTTCGCCATCCCGCCCGCCCCCGAGCCGGGCCACTACATCGGCGAGGCCCTCTTCGCCTGAGCCCCAGCCGGCGGGCAGCCGGCGTCGTCGTACAAATGCACGATTCTGTACGGCGTGTTGCCGGTGCCGTCGGCGCGCCTTCGCACAAATGCGCAATCGTGGCGGGCGTGTCGCCGGGACGGTCAGCGGCGGGTGGCGACGAGGACCGAGGCGTCCGAGGCCACCATCACGTCCACGGCCGTGAAGGACTCGTCGGTGAGCCACAGCTCGCGCAGCCAGTCCACCCGGCCGTAGGCCACCGGCGGCCAGGTCTCGCTCGGGAGGAAGTCGTCGAGCACCACGATCCCGCCCGGCTCGACGAGGTCGATGATCTTCTCCGGCGTCACCTCGTCGGGGATGCCGGAGTCGAGGAAGAGCAGCGAGAACGGGCCCCGGTCGGCCAGCGTCGCCCAGTCCGCGGCGAGCACCTCCACCTGCGGATCGCCGGCGAACATCGCGGACGCCGCATGGGCCAGCTCCTGGTTGACCTCCGCGGTGAGGATCAGCGTGTCCTCACGGCGTACGCCGGAGCGCAGCCAGGCGGTCCCGACCCCTGTCCCGGTGCCGAACTCGGCCATCGTGCCCGACCGCGTCCCGGCCAGGGTAGCGAGCAGCCGCCCGGTCTCGTTGCGGCAGAACGACACGAAGCCCGCCCGGCGGGCGACGTCGAAGGCGCGGGTGACGATCTCGGGAAGCTCGGGCGGCGCGCTCATGACTGGGCCTCTTCCATGAAGGCATCCTTTCACGCGAGCGATCCGTGCTAGCCTGCCTGTCATCATGCGAGCGCTTCTCCTCATTCAGGTAGTAACGCGCCGCGGCGGGGCCCAGAACATCTGATCTGAGAGGCCACCCCGTTCGCGGCGTGGCCCTTGCGCTCCCCCCGGATCTAGCGATCCACCGGGACTCCCGGCTTCTCACCCTCCTTCCATCGTTCGGAGAAGCCATGCCCATGAAGTCCCTGACCCGCATCCTCGAGTGGGGTCCCAGCAGTCACGACCCGGAGAACCCCTTCAGCGTCGAGAACACCGTCGACGCCGCCCTGTCTCACGCCTTCGGGGCCGACGGCGACGCGCGTCCCGACGACAACTAAAGTCGGATCCTGTGACCAGCCCTGCGACCAGCACCGCGACCGGCAACTCCGGCACCGTCAATCTCGCCGTCATCCCCGGCGACGGCATCGGTCCCGAGGTGACCGCGGAGGCGCTCAAGGTGCTCGACGTCGCCTCGCCGGTGAAGCTCGAGCGGACCACCTACGAGCTCGGTGCGGAGCACTATCTCCGCACCGGCGAGGTGCTGCCGCCGGCGGTCCTGGAGGAGATCAAGGGCTACGACGCCATCCTGCTCGGCGCGATCGGCGGCAAGCCCAACGACCCCGACCTGCCGCCCGGCCTGCTGGAGCGCGGCCTGCTGCTCACGCTCCGCTTCGAGCTCGACCACTACGTCAATCTGCGTCCGTCGCGCCTGCTGCCGGGCGCCGTTTCGCCGCTGAGCGACGCGGTCCTCGGCAAGGGCGAGATCGACTTCGTCGTCGTCCGCGAGGGCACCGAGGGCTCCTACACCGGCAACGGCGGCGCTCTGCGCGTCGGCACCCCGCACGAGATCGCGACCGAGGTCAGCGTCAACACGGCGTACGGCGCGGAGCGGGTGATCCGCGACGCCTTCGCCCGGGCGCAGGCCCGGCCCCGCAAGAGGCTGACGCTCGTCCACAAGACCAATGTGCTGGTCAACGCCGGGTCGATCTGGTGGCGCCTGGTCCAGGAGGTCGGCCGCGAGTTCCCCGAGGTCGCGGTCGACTACAGCCACATCGACGCGGTCATGATCTACCTGACCACCGACCCGCAGCGGTTCGACGTGATCGTCACCGACAACCTCTTCGGCGACATCATCACCGACCTCGCCGGCGCCATCACCGGGGGCATCGGCCTCGCGGCCAGCGGCAACATCAACGCCGCCGGCACCTTCCCGAGCATGTTCGAGCCGGTCCACGGCTCCGCCCCCGACATCGCCGGGCAGCAGATCGCCAACCCGACCGCCGCGATCCTCTCCGGCGCCCTGCTGCTCGAGCACCTGGGGCACCCCGACGCAGCGAAGGCCATCGACGAAGCCGTCCTGGCCGACCTCACCGAGAACGGCAGCCTCCGGCGTACGACGTCCGAGGTCGGCGACGCGATCGCAGAAAGGCTCTCCCGATGACCCTCGACATCACCACCACGCCCAACCCCTCGCCGAAGACCGACGAGGAGGTCGCCGCGATCCTCGCCGACCCCGGGTTCGGCAGCCACTTCACCGATCACATGCTCACCGTCGAGTGGACGCCGGAGGCCGGCTGGCACAACGCCCGGATCGAGCCCTACGGCCCGCTCTCGCTCGACCCGGCCTGCTCGGTGCTGCACTACGCCCAGGAGACCTTCGAGGGGCTCAAGGCCTACCGGCATCCCGACGGCACCGTCTGGGGCTTCCGGCCCGAGGCCAACGCCGCCCGGATGGCGCGCTCCTCGGCCCGCCTCGCCTTCCCCGTGCTCGAGACCGAGGACTTCGTCCAGGCCGTCGCCGCGCTGGTCAGGATCGACGAGCGCTGGGTGCCCGAGGCGCGCGAGGGCGAGGAGAAGTCGCTCTACCTCCGGCCCTTCATGTTCGCCTCGGAGTCCTTCCTCGGCGTCCGCCCGGCCCAGCACGTCACCTTCATGGTCATCGCCTCGCCGGCCGGGTCCTACTTCAAGGGCGGCGTGAAGCCCGTCCGGCTGTGGCTCTCGGAGTCCTTCACCCGCGCCGGCCGGGGTGGCATGGGCGCGGCCAAGACCGGCGGCAACTACGCCTCGTCGCTCGCGCCGCAGGCCGAGGCCTACGCCCAGGGCTGCGACCAGGTGATGTTCCTCGACGCCTCCGAGGGTCGCTATCTGGAGGAGCTCGGCGGGATGAACATCTTCTTCGTCTACCGCGACGGGCGCCTGGTCACCCCCGCCACCAGCGGCACCATCCTCGAGGGCGTCACCCGCGCCTCGCTGATCGAGCTCGCCGGCAAGCAGGGACTCACCGTCGAAGAGCGCCAGATCCCGCTGTCGGAGTGGCGCGACGGTGTCGCCTCCGGCGAGATCTCGGAGGTGTTCGCGTGCGGCACCGCCGCGGTCATCACGCCCGTCGGCGAGCTGGTCTCGGCGACCGAGTCGATCGCGACGCCCGAGCCCGGCGGCCCGGTCACGACGGCACTCCGCGCCGCCCTCGTCGACCTCCAGTTCGGCCGCTCCGAGGACACCTTCGGCTGGACCCGCCAGTTCGCATAGCGGTGAAAGTCCCCGGTTAACCGGCGAAAAGGGAACTTCTCGGCCGGCACGCCCCCCGAGAAGTTCCCCAGTCCCCGGTTAACCGGGGACTCCACCCCCCCGTCAGCCGGCGATGCGGGCGGCGATCTGGGCGGCCTGGGTGCGGATCTCGGGGATGGCGGTCGACTCCCAGAGGGTGCCCTTGCGTGGGGGGCCGACGGCGTACAGGCCCTCGACGACCTCGCCGGAGGCGTCCAGCAGCTCGCCGTCGTCGGTGCTGAGGATGCCGAGGCGCAGGGGGTCGGGGGCGATCAGCCCGCGGCGGAGCAGGGCGTGCAGCAGCGGGTCGTCGCTGCCGGTGACGTCGGTGAGCGGGCCGGTGCAGTTGACGACGGCGTGGAAGTGCTGGGGCGCCTCCCCCGGAGCGAGTACGACGTCCGCGACCGTGGCGGCGTCGGAGACCGCCACGAGCGTCCCGGGACGGATCGACAGCCGTCCCTCACGGCGGTAGCGGTCCACCCGGTCGGCGATCTCGCGAGCCATCCGGTGGCGGCGGATCTCCCACTCCCGGCGGTGGACCTCAAGGAACCGCACCCGCTCCTCGTGCGGGAGCCGCCGCCACAGGTCGTTGGTCGCGGGCCGGATCCCGTCGACCACCGCGCGCCAGCTCACGTCGACGGCGCGGGCCGCCTCGATCTCGGCGACCATCGTCTCGGCCAGCAGGTCGGCGGTGAGCGGCCCCTCGGGCACCTTCGTCACCCAGGCGGTGTGCTGCTGCCCGGCGTGCGCCTTGGGCAGCACGCCGTTGCGGCTGACCATCGTGACGTGCCGGTTGGGGCCCTCCTCGAGCAGTGTGATCGCGGTGTCGATCGAGGTGAGGCCGGTGCCGACGATGAGCACGTGGGCGTCCGCGGGCAGCCGGCGCAGCCGGCCGAGGTCCCACGGGTTGTCGAAGAGCCAGGCGGCGTCGGGCAGCGGCTCGCCGTCGACCGCGAGCGGCCGCGGCGCGAGGTTGCCGTAGGCGAGGATCACGTGGTCGGCGCGGGTCGTCGTCCGGGCGGTCGCCACGTCGAAGCCGTCGGCCTCCCGGCGTACGACGTCGAGCACCCGCCCCGCGCGGATCTGCAGCCGGTCGTCGGCGACCTCGCCGAGCCGGTCCTGGAGGTAGATCGCGAAGTCGGCGCGCGACAGGAAGCCCTGGGGGTCCTGGTTGCGCCCGGTGCGCAGCGACCAGTCGAGCAGGTCGCCCGGCCGGTCGGGGAAGGCGCTCATGTGGCGGGCGCGGACGTTGAGCAGGTGGCGCTGGTCGGTGGTGCCGTAGGCGATGCCACGCCCGACGATCCCGCTGGCCTCGAAGATGACGACCGAGAGCTCGGCGTCGGAGCATCGCGCCAGCAGGTTGGTCGCCGCGAGCACGCCGCTCGCCCCGCCGCCGACGATCGCCACGGTCTGCCTCATCGTGGACTCCGCTCCTCCCGCGACTCTCGCCCGAGGTTGGTTACCCTCGACGCGTGACGACGGCGCCCAGGGACCCAGCGTTCCCGACCGTCGGCGCCTACAACCTACTCGCGCAGCTCGGCGAGGGCGGGATGGGTGTCGTCTACCGCGCGACGAGCAGGGCCGGCGGCAATGGCGGCGGGATCGTCGCCGTCAAGGTCCTCCGTCCCCAGGTGATCGGCGACCGCGAGGCACGCGAGCGGCTGGCGCGCGAGGTCAGCACGCTGCAGCGGGTGCGCTCCCGGTGGGTGGCGGAGATCCTCGACGCCGATCCGTGGGGCCCGACGCCGTACGTCGTCACCCGCTATGTCCCGGGACGCTCGCTGCACCAGGTCGTCTCCGAGGAGGGCCCCATCGGCGGGGACGACCTGCTCTGGCTCGGCCGCGGGCTGCTCGCCGGGATCCGCGCGGTGCACGAGGCCGGGGTGCTGCATCGCGACGTCAAGCCGTCCAACGTCGTGCTGGAGGGCCGCACGCCGGTGCTCATCGACTTCGGGCTCGCCCGGATGGCCGAGGACAGCCACCTCACCCAGACCGGCTGGATCCTCGGGACGCCGGGCTACCTCGCGCCCGAGGTGATCCACGGCGAGGAGCCCACGGAGTCCGTCGACGTCTTCGGGTGGGCGGCCACCCTCGCGTACGCCGCCACCGGGCACGCTCCCTACGGCAAGGGCCCCGCGATGGCGGTCATGGATCGCACCCGGCGCGGCGAGCACGACCTGACCGGTGTCGACGTGTCGCTGCGGATCGTGCTGGAGTCGGCGCTCTCGCCGGAGCCCGGGGAGCGGCCGACGGTCGACCAGCTGCTGGAGTGGCTCGCCCGCCAGGGCTCGGACCCGACGGCCGTCCACCGGCGGGTCGAGGCGCCGCCGCAGTCCCCGCCCACGGCGCCGCTGCCGGTGGCGACCGGCGTGCTGC
>NZ_JASGDD010000148.1:0-10633 GCF_047607365.1 Nocardioides sp.
CTACGCCGCCCTGGGTCACGGCCCGGGCAGCGCCCGTACGACGGCCACCAGTGCGGGAGCCGGCGCCAGCGCCACGGCCGGCGCGACCGCCACCGCCACGCCGACCGCGTCGTCGACGCCCACCGCGACGACGACAGCCACCCCGACCGGGACACCGACGACCACGCCGAGTACGACGACCGGGGCTCGCCCCAGCCGTACCTGCGCCGCACCGACCGGCTCGCCCACGGACATGCCCACGGGCGAGCCGACGGACGGGCCGACCGGCATGCCCACGGCGGCGCCAACGGGCGCGCCGGGCGACCGGCCCGACGTCGGGACCAAGCCGTCCGGGAAGCCGACCGGGAAGCCCAGCGGCCAGCCCACGACCCACCCCACCGGAGCGCCGAGCGGAGGGCCGAGCGGCGCTCCGCAGAACGCGCCGGCCGCCGATCCGTGCGGCGGCCCTCCCGGTGGCGCCGGTGGCGCCGGTGGCCATGGCGGACCGGGCGGACCAGCCGGGCAGCAGCCGCCGACCCCGAGTACGACGACCTCCACCGAGGACTGACCCGCACCAGCCGAGCGGCGGACCCCCGAAGCCGGGAAGGTCCGGGCATCAGGGCGCGCCGCTCAGCCCACGGGCGAGGCCGCCCCGGTGACGGCCACTCGAGCAACGTCGCTCATCGTCGACCTCTACGCCTGAGCTGCGCGGTGGTTGTCCCGCTCCTCCTCCATCACCTCGAGGAGGCGGTGCAGCGGCATCGGCCGGTGCAGCAGGTAGCCCTGGACGTACGCCTCGGGGGCATCCTCGGCGACGACGGCCAGCTGCGACTCGCGCTCGATTCCCTCGACGACCACCCCGAATCCGAGCGCGCGTCCCATGAGCACGACAGAGCGGAGCAGCGCCCGGGCTCGCTCGTCGCGGTCGATGCCGGCCGACAGCGACGCGTCGGCCTTGAGCAGGTCCGCGGGCAGGTCGTGGAGGTAGCTGATCGAGGAGAAGCCGACGCCGAAGTCGTCGATCGCGAAGACCGCGCCCATGCCGGTCACGGCGCGCATGACGTCGAGCATCTCGGGGTCCAGGTCGACCCCCTGGCGCTCGGTGATCTCCAGCACCAGCCCCGTGTCCCCCATCGCGGTCACCATGCCGGCGACGGTGTCGACGAAGCCGCGGTGGCGCAGCTGCCCCGCCGAGATGTTGACGCTGACGGTGAGGTGGGTGCCGGCGACAGCGCGGATGGCGGGCACGTCGGCGGCCACCCGTGCCATCACCGACTCGCCGAGCGGCACGATCAGGCCGGTCTCCTCGGCGGCAGCGATGAAGACCTCCGGGGTCACCGGGACGTCGTCGCGACGCCAGCGCGCCAGCGCCTCGACACCGGCCATCCGGCCGGACTCCACGGAGACCACCGGCTGGTAGACGACCTCGATCTCACCGCGCTCGACCGCGCGGTGGAGGTCGTCGACGAGGGCCAGACGCTCCAGGCGGGCGCGGCCGATCGCCGGCTCGTACTCGACGAAGCGCCCCTTGCCCCGTGCCTTGGCCTCGTACATCGCCAGGTCGGCGTTGCGCAGGAGCCCGGCCGCGGTGTCCTCGCCGGTGCCGTAGACGAGTCCGATGCTGGCCCCGAGCGCCACGTGCTGCCCGTCGATCTCCGCGCCCTGGCCGATGACCTGGAGCACCCGGTCGCACATCCGGGGCGCGTCCCCGACCCGGAGGTCCTCGAGCAGGATCGCGAACTCGTCGCCGCCCAGGCGCGCCACGGTGTCGCCGGCGCGCACGCAGGCGCGCAGCCGACCGGCCAGCTCGACCAGCACCCGGTCGCCGGTGGCGTGGCCGAACTGGTCGTTCACCGGCTTGAAGCCGTCGAGGTCGATGAAGAGGAGCGCCACCTCGTCGTGGCGGCGGCGGGCGCGGGTGAGCGCCTGCGTCACGCGGTCGAGCAGGATGCCGCGGTTGGGCAGGTCGGTGAGCGGGTCGTGACGGGCGACGTGGATCATCTCCTCCGTCAGCTCCAGCCGCGAGATCGCGTCCGAGGCGACGGCGCCGAGCGCGCGCAGCGCCTGCTCGTCGGCCTCCATGTCCGAGACCGGCCGATCGCGGGCCGGCGCGACGAGCCACTGACTGCCGGAGCCGAGCTCCACCCGGACCGCGATCTCACCGGCGCCCGGGCCGCGCTCCCGGAGCTCGATGCCGTCGAGGCGGAGCAGCTCGCCGGCGTCGCGCAGCAGCCCCGCCACCACCGCCTCCCGGTCGACGAGGCTCTGCGCCCGGACCGCGGCGTCGAAGAGGACCGCGAGCCGGCGCGCGTTCTCCCGGCCGCGAGTGACCGCGCTGGTGGCGATGAGGAGCGTGGCCAGCGGCACGGCGAAGAGGCCGAGCGTCCACCACGGCGTCGCCGCGTCCACGACCGCGCCGAGGTAGCCGAGCGAGTCGAAGGGGACGAAGCAGGCGATCGCCATCAGCACGCCGCGCTGGGTGAGCTGGACGTGCACCGGCGTCTGCTTGAGGATCGCGATCGAGACCGCGGAGAGCACGTAGTCGCTGAGGAAGTACGTCGCCGCGGCGGCCGCCACCGCGCCGAGACCCTGCAGGGTGCCGACGTCGCCTCCCCCGATCACGAAGACCACCGCGGCGAGCGCGGCGGCGAGGATCCCGATTCCGATGTTGAAGACCTTCGAGGACAGCGGCTTGCTGGCCGTCGACTGCGTCAGCACGACGCCCGCGGCCCACACGACGAGCGCCTGCGGCACGTCGAGCGCGCACATCAGGAACATCAGGATGCTCGAGTCGAACCCGACCTCGATGCCGCCCGCGCCGCCGAGCACCATCGGGAAGCGCGCCACGATCGCGATGAGCGGCACACAGAAGACCATCGTGATGGTCGCCTTCCAGCCCATCCCGCCGCTGGCGACGACCTCGCTGATCGCGACGGCGACCGAGGCCATGCCCAGGAGGAAGATCACGAGGTGATAGCGCCAGCGGCGCCTCGCGATCTGGTCCATGGCTGTCATCATGCCAATTGTCACGGCCGTTTCGACGGTTCTGCGGCTACGCCCGGCCGGAAGTGGAACAGTGCTGTCCGACCTTCCCGTGACGGCCCGGAGGAGCCCCGCATGCCGACCCATCCCAGAGACGCCGGGCCAGCCCCCCTGCTCGACGACCGGCCGGGCCGCCGCAAGCGCGTCGTCGTCATCGGCGCAGGCGTGGCCGGCCTGGCGGCCGCCTACGAGCTGGCTCGCGCCGGGCACGAGCCGGTCGTGCTCGAGGCCCAGAACCGCGTCGGCGGCCGGATCCTGACGCTGCGCGACTTCGCCCCCGGCCTGCACGCCGAGGCGGGCGCGATGCGGATCCCCCGGGTGCACGACCTCACGCTGCGCTACTGCGACGCGTTCGGTCTCGTCCTCCGCCCCTTCGTGATGGAGGACCGGACGGCGCCGCTCTATCTCGCCGGCCGTCGCTGGCGGTACGACGACGTGGAGACCGATGTCACCCAGCTGCCGTTCCGCTTCAGCGACGCCGAGCGCGGCCGCGGCTACCAGGAGCTCTGGGCCGAGGCCACCCGGGAGCTGCGCGAGCTGTTCGCCCGCGACCCGCGCCTGGCCCACGCCAGCCTCGGCGAGACCTACGACGCCATGAGCATCCGGGAGTTCCTCACCGACCGCGGCTTCTCCGAGGGCGCCATCGAGCTGTACGGCCTGATGAGCTACCGCGAGGCCAATCTCGGCGCCTCCGTGGTGGAGCAGCTGCGCGAGATCCTCGGCAACGCGTTCGAGGACATGGTGGAGGTCGCCGGCGGGATGGACCTGCTGCCCCAGGGGTTCTACGCGCGGATCTCCGAGCACGTCCGGTTCGGGGCGCACGTCACGGCGGTGGAGCAGGACGACCACGGCGTGACGGTGCACTACCGCTCGCCCGGCGGCACGACCCAGGTGCGCGGCGACTTCGCGATCTGCACGGCCCCGCTCGGGGTGCTCCGCCACATCGACTTCACGCCCGCGCTGTCGACCGCGAAGTACCGCGCGATCAGGGAGCTCAACTACAACCCCTCCACCAAGATCCTGCTCCAGGTGCGGCGCCGGTTCTGGGAGGACTACGGGATCCGGGGCGGAGCCACGGCGACCGACCTTCCGATCCGGAGGATCTGCTATCCGTCGCACCCGCCCGCGGACGGCGACGAGCGAGGCGTCCTGCTGGCCAGCTACACCTGGGGCCAGGACGCCGCCCGCTGGGGTGCGCTCAGCCCCGACGAGCGGCTCGCGCTGGCGATCAAGGACGTCGCGAAGATCTATCCCGAGGTGTACGAGTACGTCGAGGGCGGGGCGTCCTACGCCTGGTACAACGACCCGTACGCCGTCGGCGCGTTCACCCTCTTCCAGCCCGACCAGGAGCGCCGGCTGCATCCGGTGATCACGGAGCCCGAGGGCCGGATCCACTTCGCCGGCGAGCACTGCTCACTGTGGCACGCCTGGATCCAGGGGGCTCTGGAATCCGGTCTCCTGGCCGCCGAGCGGATCCACGAGGCGCCGCTCAGCGAGTCGGTCGAGGGATGAGCGCCGTGCCCTCCCCCGTCGGCTCCTACCTGCAGCGCGTCCACGACGAGCTGCTCGGCATGCGGGCCGGCGAGGTCGCCGACTACATCCCCGCGCTCGCGGCCGCCGACCCGGAGCCGTTCGGGATCTGCCTGGCCACCGTCGACGGCGCCGTCTACGCGGTGGGCGACGCCGACCGGGAGTTCACCATCCAGTCGATCTCCAAGCCCTTCACCTACGCGCTCGCCATCGCCGACCGCGGGCTCGACGAGGTGCTGGACCACATCGGGGTCGAGCCCAGCGGCGAGGCGTTCAACCAGATCAGCCTGGACCGCCACGGACGGCCCCGCAACCCGATGATCAACGCCGGCGCCATCGCCGCGGCGTCGCTGGTCGAGGGTGCGGACCCCTTCGGCCGGATCCTCGACTGGTACGGCCGCTGGGCGGGACGCGAGCTCCGCCTGGACACGGAGGTCTACGCCGGCGAGAGCGAGACCGGGCACCGCAATCGCGCGATCGCCCACCTGCTGCGCTCCGGCGGCGTGGTCGGCGGCGACCCCGAGCGGGCGCTCGACGCCTACTTCCGGCAGTGCTCGGTGCTGGTCACCGCCCGCGACCTCGCCGTGATGGCGGCCACGCTGGCCGCCCGCGGCCGTCACCCCACCACCGGGGAGACCCTGGCCGAGGGGCCGGTGGTCGACCAGGTGCTGTCGGTCATGACGACCTGCGGGATGTACGACGGCGCCGGCCGGTGGCTGGTCGACGTCGGCATGCCGGCCAAGAGCGGCGTCGCGGGCGGGGTGATCGGCGTGCTGCCCGGCCAGCTCGGGATCGCCGTCTTCTCCCCGAGGCTCGACGAGGTGGGCAACAGCGCCCGCGGCGTGGCCGCCTTCCAGCGGATCGCCGCCGACCTGCAGCTCCACTTCCTCCACGCGGGACGGCCCGCGGGTCGGACCGTGGCCCGCACGTACTCGGTCTCCGCGGCCCCGTCCACCCGCCGGCGCGGTCCCGACGCGCGGCGGGCGCTGGACGCCGCGACCGACCGCTCGGTGGTCCTCGAGATCGTCGGCGAGGTCGTCTTCTCCGGGGCCGAGGCCATCGCACGCCGGGTGGCACGGGAGCCGGCGACGCTGGTCGTCCTCGACCTGGCGCGCGCGACCCAGGTCGACGACGCCGCCACGGACCTGCTCGGGACGCTGGCGGCGCAGCTGGCCGAGCAGGGCCGGACCCTCGTCGTCGCCGGGCTGCCGGATGCGCCGGCCGGGGTGCGGGCCTTCGCCGGGCTCGACGAGGCCAAGGAGTGGTGCGAGGACGAGCTGCTCGGCGCCGCGGGCGTGGTCGAGCGGGACGGACCGGTCTCGCTCGACGAGCACCCCCTCGGCGCCGCGCTCACGACCGCCGACCGCGAGGCACTGCGCGGCCTGGCCGCGGCACGCCGGTTCGCGCCGGGCGAGATCCTGGTCCGGCGGGGCGACCGGGCCACCTCGATCTTCGCCCTGCTCGACGGCGAGGCCGAGGTCGTCCTGCCGCAGGCGGCCGGCGGCCCCGGAGGGCAGCGCCGGCTGACCACCCTGGCCGCAGGATCCACCTTCGGGGAGTCCGCGATCAGCGGAGGCGCCCGGACCGCCGACATCGTCGCCCTCACCGCCGGCGAGCTCCTCGAGATCGACACGGTCGCGCTCGAGCGGGGCGATCCTGGCCTCCGCGCGGCGATCTACGCCTACCTGCTGCGGGTCTCCCACGAGGCCCTCGAGCGGGCCACCCGCCGGATCGACGCGCTGGCGACCTGAGCCGAACGCAGGGCGGGGTCGCAGGCAGCGCCGGTAGAGTCGCGCCATGGTGGACGCAGGAGCGCTCATGGTCTCCTGCGCGTCGTGCGCGGCGGAGCTGCCCGCCCGCGCGAAGTTCTGCCTCGAGTGCGGAAGCCCGGTGGCCGCCCAGCAGCCGCGCGAGGTCCGCAAGACGGTCACGCTGCTGTTCACCGACGTGACCGGCTCCACCGCGCTGGGCGAGGCCATGGACCCGGAGGTGTTCCGGGCGCTGATGGGCCGCTACTTCGAGGCCGCCCGCGCCGCGATAGCCCGCCACGGCGGCACAGTCGAGAAGTTCGTCGGCGACGCCGTGCTCGCCGTCTTCGGCGTGCCGGAGGTGCACGAGGACGACGCCCTGCGTGCCGCCCGGGCGGCCTTCGAGCTCAACCAGGCCGTCCGCGAGCTGGCCGCCGACTTCGCCCGGACGCACGGCGTGGCCTTCGCCATCCGGACCGGGGTCAACACCGGCTCGGTGGTCGCCGGCACCGGGCGCGCCGGCGGCTCCTTCGCGACCGGCGACGCCGTCAACACCGCGGCACGGCTGGAGCAGGCCGCCGCTCCGGGCGAGATCCTCCTCGGCGAGCAGACCTGGCAGCTGGTCCGCGACGCCGTGGACGCCGAGCCGGTCGCGCCGGTGGCGGCGAAGGGGAAGGCCGAGCCGGTGCCGGCGTACCGCCTGCTGGACGTGCGCGAGGGCCACGAGGGCCGCGACCGCCGGCTGGACGCGCCCCTCGTGGGCCGGGACCGCGAGTCCCGCGCGCTGGACGAGGTCCTCGAGCACGTGGTCGCGACCGGCCGGAGCGCCCTGGCCACCGTCGTGGGGAGCGCCGGGCTGGGCAAGACCCGGCTGATCGGCGACTTCGTCGACGGCGTCGGCCGGCGGGCCGCGGTGGCTCAGGGACGGTGCGTCTCCTACGGCCAGGGCATCACCTTCTTCCCCGTGGTGCAGGTGATCCGGTCCGCGCTGCGGCTGGTCGGCGGGGAGTCGCCGGAGGTGGTCCGGCACGCGCTGAGCGAGACGATGGGCGACGCGCCGGACACCGACCACGTCGCCGACCTGCTTCTTCCGCTGCTGGGTGCCTCGGACGCGCCGGGCAGCCACGAGCGGACCTTCTGGGCGGTCCGGCGGCTGCTGGAGGAGCTGGCGCGCAGCCGGCCGCTGGTCCTCGTCCTCGACGACCTGCACTGGGCCGAGCCCACCCTGCTCGAGCTCCTGGAGCTGGTCCGTGCCGAGATCACGGACCTGCCACTGCTGCTGGTCTGCGGAGCCCGTCCCGAGCTGCTCGAGGAGCACCCCGGCTGGGGCGAGGGGTCCCGGCTCGTCGCGCTCGACCCGTTCGACGGCCACCAGACCCGCCAGCGGATGGAGGCGATGCTCGGCGCCGGCGTCCCGGACAGCCTGGTGGCGGCAGTGACGGACTGGTCGGGAGGCAACCCGCTCTTCGTCGAGGAGATCGTCGCCCACCTCCTCGAGGAGGGGAAGATCGAGCAGGGCGAGGAGGGCTGGGAGCTGGGCGGGGATCCCTCCGGCGTACGCATGCCGCCCACCGTCTCGGCGCTGCTGGCCGCCCGCCTCGACCGGCTCCCCGGCCCCGAGCGGGAACTGCTCCAGCGGGCCTCGGTGATCGGGCTGAGCTTCACCACCGCCGAGGCGACCACCCTGGCCGGCGGCGCCGCGGACGTGCCGCACACCCTGACCTCGCTCGCCCGGCGCGACCTGCTCCACCCGGTCGCCGCGGAGACGGAGTCCTGGAGCTTCCGTCACATCACCATCCGGGACGCCGCCTACGACGCCCTCCCGAAGTCGCTCCGCGCCGAGCTGCACGAGCGCTTCGCCGGCGTCCTCGCCGGGACCTCCGCGGAGGCCCGGGAGACCGGCGCGGAGAGCCTCGCGTTCGTGGCCCACCACCGGGAGCAGGCGCTCCGGCTGCGCCGCGAGCTCAGCCCGCACGATCCCGGCCTCACCGCTCAGGCGGCGCGCGCGGTCGAGACGCTGCTCGAGGCGGCCGAGGCCGCTCTCGCCCGTGACGACGCCGCGGCGGCCCGGTCCCTGCTGGCGAGCGCCGACGAGCTCCGACACCCCTCCGCGCGAGGCCGGCGCGACGTGCTGGTCTCGCGGCTCCGGGCGAACGCCGAGACCTACATCACCCGGGACGCGGGGGTCCTGGTCCAGCGGCTCGCCGAGGAGACCGACGCGACCGCCGACGACCTCGACGTGGCCACCCTCGAGCTGGAGCAGCTCACGCACCGGCTCAACAGCAGCGAGGACGTCGAGCCCGAGCTGGTGGTCGAGACCGCCGAGCGGGTCGAGCGGCTCGCCACCGCGGCGGGTGACGCCGCCCGCCTCGAGCGTGCGCTGACGGCGTTGGTCACCGGGCACACGATGCTCGCCCGCTGGTCGGGCGCCAGCACGGTCGCGGAGCGGATGGCGAGCAGCGAGTCGCAGGCGGCACGCCGGGTCGCGAGCTCGATCCGGGCGGCGATCCTGCTGCACGGCAACGTCCCGCTCTCCCAGGCCGAGGAGTACGTCGGGGGCGTGGCCGTCACGCCCGCCGAGCGACGCTGGCTCGCGATGCATCGCGCCATCGCGCTCGCCGCCACCGACGCCCCGCCCGACCACCCGCTGATCGAGGACGCCGTCGCCGCGGCGGCGGAGGTTCCCGGCGACATGGTGCTGGCCACCGAGATCGCCACCATCCACCACCTGCACGGCGATCTGCCGCGGGCGATCGCCGGCTACCGGCGGGCGATCGAGCTGCAGCGCGAGCACGGCGACCTCGCCATGGCCTCCACCTACCTGGGGGTCACCGCCACGCTGCTGCTGGAGACCGGCGGCGACCTGGCGGAGGTCCGCGACCTGCTGCGCGAGGCGGAGGGCTACACCTCGGCGTACGACATCGCCTCGATCGCCTTCAACCACCAGATCGCCTGCGTGCTGGCGGCACGGAGCGGCGACCTGGACGGCGCCCGGCGCCACGCCGAGGCCGGTCTGGCCGCCGTGGACCGCACCGAGCAGCTGTGGGCGGCCGCCGACCTGCGTCGCCACTGCGCCGAGTGGGCCCGGCGAGCGGGCGACGCCGAGACCGAGCGCCGGCTGCTCACCGAGGCGCAGGCGCTCTTCGAGCGCAAGGAGATCGCGTACTGGGCCGAGGTCTGCCGGCGGCGGCTCGCCGAGCTGGACTGAGCCCTCCGGGCTCGGCCACCCGGAGGGCTCAGCGGATCGGCAGCGTCACGCTGCGAGTGCCCTCCTCGAAGTCGGAGACCCGCAGAGTGACGGCCATGCGCCAGTCCCCCACGACCGGCACGCTGACGGTGCCGACGCGATGCCCCGTCCCCGCCGTGGACAGCTCGACGGGGAGCGGGCCGACGTCGCGCTTCGGCAGCGAGACGGAGGCGGTGATCTCCGCCGGCTCGACGGGCTGGCCCTCCCCGTCGAAGACGTAGAGATGCAGCTCCATCTCGCGGGAGGCGCGTGGCACTGCGGAGACCTGCACGGTGTCGCCCTCGATGCTCAGGTTCGCCGACGCGGTCGGGCGGTAGGCCGTGGCGGCGGGCTCGACGGCCACCAGCGCCGACGTCACGCCGATGACGGCGGTCAGCGCGCCGGCCTCGAGCAGCACCGTCCGGCCGAGCGCGGGAGCGGTCTCCGCCGAGCGGAGAGCTCGCCGGGAGGCGAGCGCGATGCCGAGCACCAGGACGACGAGGCCGACCTTGACCGACAGCAGATGGCCGTACGTCGTCTCCGCCAGCGCCCCGAGCGACCGGACCTGGCGCCAGCCCTGGAAGACGCCCGTCACCAGCAGGGTCCCGACGCAGGCGATCGCGACCGCGGAGAACCGCAGCAGCACCGGCCGGCCCTCCGGCGAGCGCCACACCCGCTCGACGACCACCTGCCCGAGCCCACCCAGCCAGACCGCCATCGCCAGCGCGTGCAGCGTCCAGCTCGGCACGCTGAGCGCCCTCGCGGCGCCGGCGGCGGCATGGCCCGCGAGCGCGAAGGTCGCGCACAGCAGCACCGCGAGGAGCCCGACGACGGCCGACCACTCCACCGGCCGCAGCCGGCCGCGTGCGGCGACCAGGACGCCGAGGAGCACGGCCAGCGCCACCCGCGTCAGCTCCGCCCTGCCGTACACCGTCCCCAGCACCTCCTGCACGAGGGCCGGGTCGAGCGCGGATCCGAGGCCGAGTCCCGCGTCGAGCGGCCCCTTGACGGCGAGGTCCACCAGCCCGGCCAGGGCGACGGCGCCCGCGCCGCCGAGCACGACCCGGCGCCCGGCGGCGGATGGGTGCCAGCCGAGGATCCAGACGAC
>NZ_JASGDD010000149.1:0-5615 GCF_047607365.1 Nocardioides sp.
CAGCGCGAGGAAGAGCGAGGCGATCGGCCCCCGGCCGTTGCGCACCGCCCGCGGCGCCGGACGCGTCGCGCGTCCTGCGCGCGAGGAGGCAGCCTTCTTCGCCGGCGCCCTCTTCGGGGCCGGCTTGCGAGTGGAGGTACTACGGGAGCGCGAAGGAGCGGGCTTCTTGGTGACGGCCGTGCTTCGCGTGCCCGTCGGGGAAGACGTACGGGTCGCCATGCCGACACCCTATTTCAGTCACACCATTCACACGCGTCACACAGGTGCGTGTCGCACCGGGGATCTGCCAGGCTGCGGGGCGTGTCCACGCTCTTCGCCGTCCCGCTCGGCGTGCTGACCGCCGCCCTGGCCCTGGCCGACTGGTACGCCGTCGCGACGTCGCGGAACGGGCTCGAGCGGCTGGTGAAGGCGCCGACGACGGTCGCGCTGGCCGCGACGGCCGCGGTGGCGGGCGCCGTGGACGAGCCCGCCGGGCGCTGGCTGATCGTCGCGCTGCTGCTGGGCGCGGTCGGCGACGCCGCGCTGCTCGGATCGACCCGCGAGCGCTTCCTCGCCGGGCTGAGTGCCTTCTTCGCCGGCCATCTGGCGTACCTGGCCTGCTTCCTCACCCTGGGCCTGGACGTCCCCGGATGGTCCTGGCTCTGGGTCCCGCTCCTCGGCGTGCTGCTGGTGGGCACGCGTGACGTCGTGCCGAACGCCTGGCGGCACGGCGGCCCGGCACTGGCGGTGCCGGTGGCGGCGTACTCCGCGGTGATCGGGGCCGTGCTCGCGCTGGCCTGGCTGACCGGCGAGCCGTGGACCGCCGCGGGCGCCGCGATCTTCGCCCTCTCGGACTCGATCATCGGCGCCACGACGTTCACCCGGTCGGGACCGCGGTTCGGCGACGGCAGCCCCCGCGTCCACCTGGCGGTGATGGTCACCTACTACGCCGGGCAGGCCCTGATCGCGTACGGCGTCCTGCGCTGACCCGCGCTCACGCCGGCGCGCGCCCGCTCCCTACGCCTCGAGGACGACGGGCACGATCATCGGGCGGCGGCGGTGGGTGTCGCCGACCCAGCGGCCGATGGTCCGCCGGATGATCTGCTGCAGCTGGTAGGTGTCGGTGACGCCGTCGCTCAGCGCGAGGTTGACCGCGTCGAGGATCCGGGGACTGATCTCGTCGAAGGCCCCCGGCCCCCAGAAGCCGCCGCGCGCGGTGATCTCCGGGCCGGCCGCGACCTTCGAGGCCACCGAGTCGACCACGACGATGACGGACACGAAGCCCTCCTCGCCGAGGATCCGGCGGTCCTTCAGCTCGGTCTCGGTGACGTCTCCCACGGATTGACCGTCCACGTAGACGTAGCCGACGTCGACCTTGCCGACGATCTCGGCGTCGCCGTCGACCAGGTCGACGACGACGCCGTTGTCGGCGATGACGACGCTCTCGATGCCGACCTTGCGGGCCAGCTCGCCGTTGGCGAGCAGGTGGCGCACCTCGCCATGGACCGGCATCACGTTGCGCGGGCGGACGATGTTGTAGCAGTAGAGGAGCTCGCCGGCGCTGGCGTGGCCGGAGACGTGGACCAGGGCGTTGCCCTTGTGCACGACCTTCGCGCCGAGCCGGGCGAGGCCGTTGATGACGCGATAGACGGCGTTCT
Source organism: Nocardioides sp. (assembly GCF_047607365.1). Taxonomy (GTDB): domain Bacteria; phylum Actinomycetota; class Actinomycetes; order Propionibacteriales; family Nocardioidaceae; genus Nocardioides. The sequence goes on from NZ_JASGDD010000149.1 coordinate 1,638, forward strand.
CGTTGCCCGGGATCAGCGAGGAGGCCAGGAGGACGGTGTCGCCGGGCTCGATGAAGACGAAGTTGTGCGTCCGCTGCGCGATCCGGCTCAGCGCGCTCATCGGCTCGCCCTGGGAGCCGGTGGAGATGAGGACCTGCTTCTCGGGCGGGTAGTCGGGCAGCCTCTTCGCCTCGATCAGCACGCCCTCGGGGACGTGGAGGTAGCCGAGGTCGCTGGCGATCTGCATGTTGCGGACCATCGAGCGGCCGACGTACCCGACCTTGCGGCCGTGCTCGGCGGCGGCGTCGAGGATCTGCTGGACACGGTGGATGTGGGAGGCGAAGCAGGCGACGATGATGCGCTGCTGGGACTCCCGGAAGACGGCCTCGATCGCCGGCGTGATGGTGCGCTCGCTGACGGTGAAGCCCGGCACCTCGGCGTTGGTGGAGTCGGTGAGGAAGAGGTCGACGCCCTCCTCCCCGAGGCGCGCGAACGCACGCAGGTCAGTGATCCGGCCGTCGAGCGGGAGCTGGTCCATCTTGAAGTCGCCGGTCGCCAGCGCCAGGCCGGCACCGGTGCGGATCGCGACGGCCAGCGCGTCGGGGATGGAGTGGTTGACCGCGACGAACTCGAGCTCGAACGGACCGAAGGCGAGCGTGTCGCCCTCCTTGACCACGTGCTGCACGGTCTCGCGGAGACGGTGCTCGCGCAGCTTGCTCGCGGTGAGCGCGAGGGTGAGCTTGGAGCCGATGATCGGGATGTCCGGCCGCTCCCGGAGGAGGTACGGCGTCGCGCCGATGTGGTCCTCGTGGCCGTGGGTGAGGACGAGTGCCTCCACCGCGTCGAGCCGGTCGCGGATCGGGGCGAAGTCCGGGAGGATCAGGTCGACGCCGGGCTGGTGGTCCTCGGGGAAGAGCACCCCGCAGTCGACGAGCAGGAGCCTGCCGTCGTACTCGAAGACGGTCATGTTGCGGCCGACCTCGCCGAGGCCGCCGAGCGGGATGACGCGCAGGCCACCCTCGGGGAGCGCGGGCGGGGCGCTGAGCTCGGGATGGAACATCAGCGCAGCCCCGCGGCCGCGAGACCGGCTTCGAGGGCTGCGTACTCGTCGGCGTCGAGCGGGACGACGGGCGAGCGGACGTTGCGGTTGTCGAGCACGCCGAGCGCCTGGAGCGCGCCCTTGGCCGTGGCCGCGCCGTAGTTGGGCACGCCCATCATCGCCGCGTAGACGGGCTGGAGCTGGGCGTTGATCTTCTGCGCGGTCGCGATGTCGCCGCCGAGGAAGGCGTGGATCATCGCCCGGATCTCCTCGCCCGCGGCGTGGCCGACCACGCTCACCACGCCGACCGCGCCGTAGGCGAGGAAGCCGAGCGTCAGCGGGTCGTCACCGGAGTAGACCGCGAAGCCGAGCTCGGTGAGCAGCGTGGCCTGGGTGGCGTCGCCGGCGGCGTCCTTGACCGCGGCGACCCGGCCCCACGTGGCGATCTCGCGGTAGGTGTCGGCGGCGATCTTGGTGCCGGTGCGCCCGGGGACGTCGTAGAGCATGATCGGCGCGGTCGTCGCGTCGGCGACCTGCTTGAAGTGGTGCAGCAGGCCCGCCTGTCCGGGCTTGTTGTAGTAGGGGCTCACCAGCAGCAGCCCGTCGGCGCCTCCCGCCTCCGCCTGGGCGGCCAGCTCGAGGGTGGTGCGGGTGTCGTTGGTGCCGATGCCCGCCACGAGGGTGACGTCGTCGCCCACCGCCTCGCGGACCGCGCGGAAGATGCGCCCGTCCTCCTCGACCGTCGTCGTCGGGGACTCGCCGGTGGTGCCGGAGACGACGAGGCCGTCGTTGCCGTGCTCGACGAGGTGCCTCGCGATCCGCTGAGTCCCGTCGAGGTCGAGCGAGCCGTCGTCGTGGAACGCCGTCGCCATCGCGGTGAGGACGGTTCCGAGTGGACGCTGTGTGCTCGTCATGGGGCCAGCCTAGGCCGTGTCGCCCGCATCGGGCGCAGCGCATCCCGTGGTGTCCGCGCCCGATCCGGCGGGGCGCCGCCCGAGGTGGGCGCCATCGCCTCACGGCTCACGACCCGCTCAGAGCGCGTTGGGGAACTCGGCGTCGAGCTCCGCGTCGTCCGGCGTGCGTCCTGGCAAGGCGGAGGAGGGAGCCATGCGGGAGGCATGGCGACCGACGACAACGCGGCCAGGGCGTGCGCCGGGCGGGGCGGAGCCGGCGCCCCCGAGTTCTCCAACGCGCTCTCACACGTGCGGCATGACCTCGGTGGCGACGAGGCGGAGGTGGTCGAGGTCCTGCAGGTCGAGCACCTGGAGGTAGATCCGCTCGGCCCCGATCTCCGCGAAGCGCCGGAGCTTGGCGATCGCCTCGTCGGGCGTCCCGGCGACGCCGTTCTCGCGCAGCTCCGCCTTGTCCCGGCCGATGGCGGCCGCGCGTCGCTCGAGCTCGGACTCGTCGCGCCCGACGCAGAGCACCTGGGCGGCGCTGAGGACCAGCGGCGCGGTGCGGCCGGCGCTGTCGGCGGCCGCGGTGACGCGCTCGAAGAGCTGCCGGGTGTCCTCCACGCTGTCGAAGGCGGCGTTGAACTCGGCGGCGTAGCGGACGGCGAGTGCCGGCGTACGCCGCTTGCCGGAGCCGCCGACGATGATCGGCAGGGTCTCCTGCACCGGCTTGGTGAGACCCGGGTTGTCGTTCAGCCGGTAGTGCGCGCCGTCGTGGCCGAAGGTCTCCCCGGGCTTCGTCGCCCACAGGCCGGTGACGATCGCGAGCTGCTCCTCGAGACGGTCGAAGCGCTCCCGGACGTCCGGGAAGGGGATGCCGAACGCCTCGTGCTCGGCCTCGAACCACCCGGCCCCGAGCCCGAGCTCGACCCGGCCGCCACTCATCTGGTCCACGCCCGCGACCTGGAGCGCGAGCACCGCCGGATGCCGGAAGGTGGCGCTCGTGACGAGCGTGCCGAGCCGGATGGTGCTGGTGTCCCGGGCCAGCCCCGCCAAGGTCGTCCAGGCGTCGCTCGGGCCGGGCTCGCCGGTGACACCGCCCATCTTGAGGTAGTGGTCGCTGCGGAAGAAGGCCCCGAAGCCGAGGCGCTCCGCCTCGGTCGCGACGGCGAGGAGGTCGTCGTAGGTGGCGCCCTGCTGGGGCTCGGTGAAGATGCGCAGCTCCATGCGCTCCAGCCTACGAGGCGGTGCGTCGGCGCAGGCGTCGTAGCGTCCGCACGGCGGCGAAGCCGAGGTAGCCGATCAGTCCGAGGCCGAGCCACGGCAGGAGTACGCCGGCCAGCTCGACGCTCGCGTTGACGACCGCCACGAGTGCGTTCCAGCCGTGCTTCAGGCCACCGCGGAAGCCGCCGGGGTCGACCGACTCGGCGCGCTCGCGCGGCGAGAGCGAGACGGTGAGCGTCGCCAGCGACACCTGCTCGGTGAGCTGGGCGCGCTGGCTGACCAGCTCCTCGAGCTGCGACTGCCGGTCGGTGAGGGCGCTCTCGGTCTTGATCACGTCACTGGTGACGGTGGCCCTGTCGAGGATCTCCTCGAGCCGGTCGATCGAGATCCGCAGCGCCTTGATCCTCGCATCGAGGTCGGTCGCGGCGCTCGTGACGTCGTCCTTGGAGACCGACGTGTCGGTGACGTCGCCGGCCGCGTCGAGCTGGTCGAGGGTGGCGCTCACCCGATCGGCGGGGACGCGGATGACGAGCGTGCCGTAGGAGCTCTCGCCGCTCCCCGAGCTCTCCCGGGAGTCGACCCGGCCGCCGTGGGCCTCGACCCACGAGGCGACCTGGGCGAGCGTGGTGTCGACGTCGCCGACGGTCACGGAGACCGAGCCCGTGACGACGACCTCGCGGTCGTCGTCCACACTGTCGGCGCTCTGCGCCGGCTGGGATCCGCCGGCGGCGGCCTTCTCGCCGGAGACGCTCCCCGCGGCCGGAGCGGGAACTCCGCCGCGGACCGAGGAGGCCGAGGAGTCGGCCGCCCCGCCGGCGTCCGAGCTCAGGGTGTGCGGGCCGG
>NZ_JASGDD010000150.1:0-21404 GCF_047607365.1 Nocardioides sp.
CGCCGCGGGCGGTGCGCAACGGCCGGGGGCCGATCGCCTCGCTCTTCCTCGCGCTGGCCCGCGGCATCGCCGCGATCTGGCTCGCCGTCGCCCAGGGCATCGGCACGCTCGCCCGCAGCATCGGCTACACCGCGCGCGACCTCGAGCCCGAGCACCGCCGCGACGGCCTGGGCCTGTCCATCCTCGGCGCCGCCGTGGTCGTCGCCGCGGCCGTCTGGTTCGGCATCGAGGGCGGCGTGCTCGGCTTCGTCCGCACCCTCGTCACCGGCTCGGTCGGCAAGGTCGGCTGGCTCGTCCCGCTCGCGCTCGTCTACGTCGCCGTCCGCACCATGCGCGACCCGGTCGGCACCGGCCCCGCGGGCCGTCAGGTCATCGGCTGGTCGGCGCTCGGCCTGGGCGTGCTCGGCATCGTGCACATCGCCAACGGCAACCCGCAGCCCGAGAACGGCAACGCCGCGGCGCTCCAGGATGCCGGGGGAGCCGTGGGCTACGTCGTGGCCGCGCTGCTGCTGGACCTCCTGCGCACGGCGTACGTCGTCGTGCCGCTGCTCCTGCTGGTGGCCTTCTTCGGCATCCTGGTCATCACCGCGACGCCGCTCTACGAGGTGCCGGTCAAGCTCGGACACCTGCGCGACCGGCTGCTCGGCCCGCGCGACGGCGCGGACCGCGACGACGACGCGACCGAGCCACACGACCCCATCAGCGACCTCGGCGACTCCTTCATCGACCCCGACATGGGTCCCGACGCCTACGAGACCCCCGTCGTGGAGGAGGAGCCGAGGCGCCGCCGCAAGCGCGAGCCGAAGCTCACCATCGACGACCTCTTCGCCGAGGACCCGTTCGTGGACCCGCTCGACGCTCTCGTCGAGCCCGAGACGGACGTGATCGAGGAGCCGGCGCCCGCGCCGTTCATCGACCCCGACCCGACCGCCAAGCGCCGCAGGCCGATCGCGATGGGGGAGCAGCTGCCGCTCTCGGGCGACGTCGTCTACACGCTGCCCGAGGAGTCGGTGCTCAAGGAGGGCTCGCCGCACAAGGCGCGCTCCAAGGCCTCCGACGCGGTCGTGATGCGACTGCAGACCGTGCTCGACGACTTCTCGATCGACGCCTCGGTCACGGGCTACACCCGTGGCCCGACGGTCACCCGCTACGAGGTCGAGCTCGGCCAGGGCGTCAAGGTCGAGAAGATCCTCGGCGTCCAGAAGAACATCGCCTACGCCGTGGCCAGCGAGGACGTCCGCATCCTCAGCCCGATCCCCGGCAAGTCCGCCGTCGGCGTCGAGATCCCCAACATCGACAAGGAGATCGTGACGCTCGGCGACGTGCTGCGCTCGAGCACCGCGCGCGGCGACCACCACCCGATGATCGCCGGACTCGGCAAGGACGTGGAGGGCGGCTTCGTCGTCGCGAACCTCGCGAAGATGCCCCACCTGCTCGTCGCCGGCGCCACCGGCGCGGGCAAGTCGTCGTTCGTGAACTCGATGATCACCTCGATCCTGATGCGCTCCACGCCCGACGAGGTCCGCATGGTGATGGTCGACCCCAAGCGGGTCGAGCTCACCGCCTACGAGGGCATCCCACACCTCATCACGCCGATCATCACCAACCCCAAGAAGGCCGCCGAGGCCCTGCAGTGGGTGGTGCGCGAGATGGATCAGCGGTACGACGACCTCGCCAACTTCGGCTTCAAGCACATCGACGACTTCAACAAGGCCGTCCGCGCGGGCAAGGTGGAGGTGCCGCTCGGCAGCGAGCGCACCCTCGAGCCCTACCCCTACCTGCTCGTCATCGTCGACGAGCTCGCCGACCTGATGATGGTCGCTCCGCGCGACGTCGAGGACTCGGTCGTCCGGATCACCCAGCTCGCCCGTGCCGCAGGCATCCACCTCGTGCTCGCCACCCAGCGGCCGTCGGTGGACGTCGTCACCGGCCTGATCAAGGCCAACGTGCCGTCGCGGCTCGCCTTCGCGACCTCCTCCCTCGCGGACAGCCGGGTCATCCTCGACCAGCCGGGCGCGGAGAAGCTCGTCGGCCAGGGTGACGCGCTCTTCCTCCCCATGGGCTCCTCGAAGCCGATCCGCGTCCAGGGCTCCTGGGTGTCGGAGGCCGAGATCAAGGCCGTGGTGAAGTCGTGCAAGGCGCAGCTCGAGCCGTCGTACCGCGAGGACGTGACGGCCCCCGCCGGCGGCAGCAAGGAGCTCGACGACGACATCGGCGACGACCTCGACCTGGTGCTCCAGGCGATCGAGCTCGTCGTCACCTCGCAGTTCGGCTCGACGAGCATGCTGCAGCGCAAGCTGCGGGTCGGCTTCGCCAAGGCCGGCCGCCTGATGGACATCATGGAGTCGCGCGGGGTCGTCGGGCCCTCCGAGGGCTCCAAGGCACGTGACGTGCTCGTCAAGCCCGACGAGCTCGAGGCCGTTCTCTTCACGATCCAGGGGGAGTGATGGAGCAGATCGAAGTCAGCAGGAACGGCCGGCTCAGCGCCGTCGTCGGCGTCGTCGCGGGGGCGCTCGCGCTCGCCTTCCTCGTCCGCCTCGGCGGCGGTCTCGACCTCGCGCTCGGGCTGGTCCTGCTGCTCATCGCGGCCGGGCAGCTCTGGTCCGCCTGGGACGCCCGCGTGCCGCTGCTGCTCGCCGACGAGCAGGGCGTCCGGCTGCGGCTGGGCCGCGACTGGATCGGGCTGCCCTGGAGCGGCCTGGAGGAGGTCGAGCACCTCCCGCGGACGAGCTGGCTGCGCGACGGCCGCCTGGTGCTGCTGCCCTCCGACGAGGACGCCCTCGTCGCTGGTCTCGAGCCCGGCGCGCGCCGCCACGCCCGGCTCACCGAGCGGCTCTACGGCGCCCCGTTCGTGCTGCCGCTCGGCCTCACCACGCGGATGACTCCCGCCGGGGGCTCGCTCTCCGCGCGCCTGGCCGACCTCTCGGCCGGCACCACCTCGATCGTGGAGATCGACCCCTCCTTCGGCGACGGCGCTCCCGACGGGCCGTCCGACAGCCCGTCCGGCAGTGCGACGGACGGTCCGGGCGACGGCGTGACGGGCCCGGCGGCCGAGTCCGAGATGGAGACCACCGCCGAGCGGCCGCGGCCGCTCCTCACGCCCGAGCGCGACACCGTGACGGCCACCGTGGGCGCCAATGCGCTGGCGCTGGACGCCGGCGAGGGCTCGGTCCGCGACGAGCTCCCGGAGGCGGGGGAGCTGCGGCACGCCTTCGACCCCTTCGACGGCGAGTGGGCCGGCTCCGCGTCGGCCGTCGACGAGGACGGCGTCCCCGAGGAGGCCGAGCCGGTCGTCCCGGTGATCGGGCCCGTCCTGGTGAGCGCGCGGGAGAACCTCGGTCTCTCGGTCGACCAGCTCTCCCAGCGCACCCGGATCCGCTCCCACGTCATCGCCAGCATCGAGCGCGACGACTTCGCCGCCTGCGGCGGCGACTTCTACGCCCGCGGCCACCTCCGCACCCTCGCCCGCGTCCTCGGCATGGACGTGCAGCCCCTCCTCGCCGAGTACGACGAGCTGTACGCCGACGCGCCCATCGAGCCGTCCCGGGTCTTCGAGAGCGACCTCACCGGCCTGACCGGCTCGACCGGCGGCGCGCTGCGCCGCTCCGGCCCGAACTGGTCGGTCCTCGTCGCCGCCGTGATGTCCGTCGTGCTGCTCTGGTCGGTCGCGCGGCTCGTCTTCGACGGCGCCTCGCCGGACCCGACGCCGTCGATCGGCCTCTCCAGCGGCTCGTCCGGCACCTCCAACCCCTACGGCAAGCTCGCCGCGGCCGTCCCGGTGGTCCTGACCGCCGCGGGCGGCGGCGCCGAGGTGGTCGTCCGCGACGCCGGCGGCAACGTCGTCTACACCGGGAGCCTCGCCTTCGGCGAGTCGACCACGGTCCAGGTGTCGCCGCCGGTCCGCGTCCAGTCCTCCGACGGCTCCCTGACCGTCGCGGTGGACGGAGCCAAGGCGAGCGCGGTCGGCGAAACGGGAGTTGAGGGCCAGCGGATCTACGCTGGCCCGCATGACTGACCGGGTTGACGTCGCCTCCGGTGGACTGTCCGTCGCGATGGTCACCCTCGGGTGCACCCGCAATGAGGTCGACTCCGAGGAGCTCGCCGGCCGCCTGGCGGCCGGTGGCTTCACCCTCGTCGCCGACCCGGCGGAGGCCGACACGGTCGTGGTCAACACCTGCGGCTTCGTCGAGCAGGCCAAGAAGGATTCCGTCGACACTCTCCTCGAGGCCGCGGACCTGAAGGCCTCGGCCAACCAGGGAGGCCGCGCCCAGGCCGTCGTCGCGGTCGGCTGCATGGCCGAGCGCTACGGCAAGGAGCTGGCCGACTCGCTGCCCGAGGCCGACGCCGTGCTCGGCTTCGACGACTACCCCGACATCGCCGCCAAGCTGACCGCCATCGTCAACGGCGAGGCGCACCATCCGCACACGCCGCAGGACCGTCGGCTCCTGCTCCCGATCAGCCCTGTGGAGCGCGACGCCTCGACGGTGTCGACGCCGGGCTTCGACGACCTGCGCGCCCGGCTGAGCGACGAGCCGTGGGCGCCGCTCAAGCTCGCCAGCGGCTGCGACCGGCGCTGCACCTTCTGCGCCATCCCCGCGTTCCGCGGCTCCTTCGTCTCCCGCCGGCCCTCCGACGTGCTGCACGAGGCGCAGTGGCTCGCCGCGCAGGGCGTGAAGGAGCTCTTCCTCGTGAGCGAGAACTCGACGTCGTACGGGAAGGACCTGGGGGACCTGCGGCTGCTGGAGACCCTGCTGCCCGAGCTGGCGGCGGTGGAGGGCGTCGAGCGGGTCCGCGTCTCCTACCTCCAGCCCGCCGAGACCCGGCCCGGCCTGCTCCGGGCGATCGCGACGACGCCCGGCGTCGTGCCCTACTTCGACCTCTCCTTCCAGCACGCGAGCAACGCGGTGCTGCGGCGGATGAGGCGCTTCGGCGACCCGGAGTCCTTCCTCTCACTGCTCGGCGACGTGCGCGCCCTCGCCCCGACGGCCGGTGTGCGCTCCAACGTCATCGTCGGCTTCCCGGGGGAGACCGAGGAGGACCTCGAGATCCTCTGCGACTTCCTCACCGACGCGCGGCTCGACGTCACCGGCGTCTTCGGGTACTCCGACGAGGACGGCACCGAGGCCGCCGGCTTCGCCGACGAGCTGAAGCTGGACGAGGACGAGATCCTCGCGCGCACGGCGCACGTCCAGGCCCTCGTCGAGGAGCTCAACGCGCAGCGCGCGGAGGAGCGGATCGGGGAGTACGTCGAGATCCTGGTCGAGAGCACGGGGTCGGTCGAGGACGGCGTTGCCGCGGTAACGGGCCGGGCGGCGCATCAGGGTCCCGAGGTCGACGGCACCACGACCGTCGTCGGCACCCCCGAGGCCCGCGCCGTCGACGCCCGCCCCGGCGACATCGTCCGCGCCGTCGTCGTCGGCACCGAGGGCGTCGACCTGGTCGCCCGTCTCGTGAGCTGACCCGATGAGCAGGGTCGCCGAGCGCGCACGCGCCGAGCAGGCGGTGATCGCCACGCTCGTCGTCGCCGTGCTGCTCCTCGGCCGCCCGGTGCTGGCTCCGGCCCTCGACAGCGAGGCCCTGCGCACGTGGGCGACGATGTTCATCGCGATCGCCACGCAGTCGATGCCCTTCCTCGTCGGCGGGGTGCTGCTCTCGGCGGCGATCTCCACCCTCGTCTCCGAGCGGATGCTCGAGCGCGTCGTCCCGCGCGACCCGCGGCTCGCGGTGCCTGCCGCCGGACTGGCCGGCGTCTGCCTCCCGGGATGCGAGTGCGCCGCGGTCCCCGTCGCGAACGGCCTCATGCGCCAGGGCGTCGCGCCCGCTGCCGCGCTGACCTTCCTGCTCGCCGCCCCCGCGGTCAATCCCGCCGTGATCGCGTCCACCGCCGTCGCGTTCTCGGGAAGGCCCGAGATGGTGCTCGCGCGCTTCCTCGCCTCGCTCGCGACCGCGGTCGTGGTCGGTTGGGTGTGGCTCGCCCGCGGCCGCGAGGTGCCGATCACCGTCGCCCCGAACCCCACCCACGGCACCGGGTGGAGCCAGTACCTCGGCACGGTGCGCCACGACTTCCTGCACTCGGTCGGCTTCGTGATGATCGGCGCCATGATCGCCGCCGCGATCAACACCCTCGTCCCCCGCTCTATCGTCGACTCGGTCGGGGGCCACCTGGTCGCCTCCGTTCTCGCGATGGCGCTCTTCGCCTTCGTGGTGGCGCTCTGCTCGGAGTCCGACGCGTTCGTCGCCGCGAGCCTGACCGCGTTCTCCGACACCGCGAAGCTGGTGTTCCTCGTGGTGGGGCCGGCGATGGACGTCAAGCTCGCCGCCCAGGAGGCGGGCCAGTTCGGGATGGCGTTCGCGGCCCGGTTCGTCCCGCTCGTCCTCGGCTGTGCCGTGGTGTGCGCCTGCCTCGCGGGGTGGTGGCTGCTGTGAACCGCGAGACGCAGAGCATCGCGCTCGGGTTCGCCGGCGCCGTGCTGGTCCGGCTGAGCCTCTCGACGGAGTATCTCCGCTTCGTACGCGCCTGGATGCGCTGGCCGATCCTCGCCTGCGGCCTCCTCCTGATCGTCCTGGCGCTCCAGCCGATCCTCCAGCAGTGGCGTACGACGGGCCGGCGACGCCCCGCGGGACACGACGACCACGACCACGACCACGGCGGGCACGTTCACGGGCGCACCTGGACGACGTGGATGCTCTTCGTTCCCGGGCTGATCGTCTTCCTCGTGGCGCCCCCGCCGCTGGGCGCCTACCTCGCCGAGCGCGGAGCCTCCAGCGCGGTCACCGTCCCGGCCGGCACGACCTTCCCACCGCTGGCCGAGGGGGATCCCGTCGACGTCGCGCTCGACGAGTTCCAGTGGCGCGCGGTGACCGACGGCGGCGCCTCGGTGAAGGACCGCGAGGTGCGGCTCACCGGATTCGTCAGCACCGACGACGCCGGCCACTGGTTCGTCACGGTCATCTCCATCCGGTGCTGCGCGGCCGACGCCGTCATCAACCGGGTCGAGGTCGACGGGCTGGAGGCGCCGCCACGCGACCAGTGGGTCGCCGTGACCGGGACGCTCGGCCCCAGCAGCAGGTCCGAGGTCACGCTCGCGGGAACCTCGCTCGAACGGGTCCCCGAGCCCGAGGAGACCTACCGGTGAGGCGCCCGGCCCTCCTGGTCGGGCTCCTGGCCGTCATCGGGCTCCTGGTGGCGACGACCGGCCTCGACACCGGGAGCGACGGCTCCGGCGACACGGGGCTGCCCTCGACAGCCGTCACGGCCACCGCGTCTCCCGGACCCGTCGAGGCGGCCACCTTCTGCGCCTCCTACGCCAAGGTCGCCGACGCCTACTCGGAGGTGATGAGCGCCGGGAGCGACGACGCGATCGACCGCCTGCGCCGCGCGGCGATCGGCTTCGTCTCCGTCGGCACGCCGCCGGGCATGAGCACGATGCAGGACGCGGGGAGGCTGTGGTGGATCCGCGACCTGCTCAAGCAGTACGCCCCGCAGCCGACGCCCTCACCCGACTCGGCCGACCTGGTCCAGGCGCAGTCGTCGGCCTTCAGCGGCTTCCTGACGACCGAGTGCCCCGGCTACTGACCGGCCCGCCGCCGCTGGGACATGCCCTAGGGTGCACGCGTGAAGCACCTGCCCAACCTGCTGACCTCGCTGCGCATCCTGCTCGTCCCCTTCTACGGCTGGGCGCTGCTGGCCGAGGGCGGCGACAACGGCTGGCTGAGGCTCCTGGCCTGGGGCGTCTTCTTCGTCGCCATGGTGACCGACAAGGTCGACGGCGACCTCGCCCGCAAGTACGGCGTGGTGAGCAGCTTCGGCAAGATCGCCGACCCGATCGCCGACAAGCTGCTCACCGGGATGGCCTTCGTCGGCCTCTCGATCCTCGGGGACATCTGGTGGTGGGTGACGATCGTGGTCCTCGTCCGGGAGTGGCTGGTCACCGTCGTGCGGCTCGTCGTGGCGTCGAAGGTGGTGCTCGCCGCCGACCAGCTCGGCAAGTGGAAGACGACCATCCAGGGCCTGGCGCTCGGGGGGCTGACGCTCCCGCTGCGCGACCCCGACGCGACGCCGTTCTGGCACGGAGTCGGCGAGGTCTTCTACTACGCCTTCCAGCTCTGCCTGGTCGCGGCCGTGGTGCTCACGCTGGTCTCCGGCTACCAGTTCTTCGCGGATCTCAGGCGCAAGACCGCGCGTGCCTAGCGCCCCCACAGCGGGCACCCAGGTACCCGTGTCCGTTCTGTAACGTTCGTTGCACAAGATGTAACACGCGTTTCACCGGATCCCTGACACACCCTGAGAAATCCCTGATGTACTACCCCCTATCTGGGGAGGTGTCTGTCTGGACCCTCCCTGCGCGTTGTGTCGCATCTACCGGGGAGTCCTGTTCGTATGTCCGTTTCACGCCGTCTCATCGGCTCAGTCCTCGGGGCGACACTCGCCCTCGCGGGAGTCCAGCTCTTCAACGTCCCCGCGGCGCACGCGGCGAACGGCGACCACGTCGTCATCAACGAGGTCTACGGAGGCGGCGGCAACAGCGGCGCGACGTACAAGAACGACTTCATCGAGCTCTACAACCCGACCAGCAGCGCGGTCAGCCTCGACGGCTGGAGCGTGCAGTACACCTCGGCGGCGGGCACCAGCATCACCGCGACCAACAACACCGCGCTGACCGGAACCATCCCGGCCAACGGCTACTACCTGATCCAGGAGGCCGCCGGGTCCGCCGGCACGGCCGACCTGCCGACTCCCGACGCGACCGGCTCGGCCGCGCTGAGCGGCACCGCCGGCAAGCTCTTCCTGGTCAAGAGCACCACGGCGCTGACGTCCACGCAGCTCGCGGCGGGCGCCGTGACCTCCGGGACCGGCACCTGGGCCAGCGTCGCCGACATGGTCGGCTTCGGCTCGACGGCGAACCAGTTCGAGGGCGCCGGACCCACGCCGGCCCCCAGCAACACCACCTCGGTCTCCCGCAACGCGGCCCACGACGACAACGAGGTCAACGCCACCGACTTCACCGCGGGCACGCTCTCCCCGACCAACAAGCTGAACAACGTCGCCGCCCTGGCCGTGACCACGCCGGCGGACCAGACCGCGTACCAGGGCTCGGCGTACAGCCTCCAGATCAGTGCCACCGGCGGTTCGGGCACCAAGAGCTACGCGCTCGCCTCCGGCACGCTTCCGGCCGGCCTCTCGCTCGGCGCCGGCACCGGCATCATCAGCGGCACGCCGACGACCCTGGGCACCTCGTCCGGTCTCGCGGTCACGGTCACCGACGACAGCGGCTCGGTCACGACCGGCACGTTCTCCATCACCGTCAGCGCGCCGCTCTCCGCCGGCGACGTCAGCGGCGTGGTGATCAGCGAGGTCTGGGGCGACGGCGGCTACACGGGCGCCCCGTTCAAGAACAGCTTCGTCGAGCTCTACAACACCAACGACACCGCGGTGTCGCTGACCGGCACCTCCCTGGCGTACATGGCCGCCTCGAGCGCGACCACGCCGACGGCCGGCGCCACCTCCCAGTCCAACATCTCGGGCACCATCCCGGCCCACGGCTACTTCCTGATCTCGGGATCGGCCAGCTCCACGGGCGCCGGCACCGCGCTGCCGACCGCCGACGCCACCTCCTCCCTCGCGTGGCACTACGCGGACGGGACGATCGCGCTGCTCGACACCCAGGCCGCGGTCTCGCTCCCGGTCGGTGACCTCAGCAGCGTCGACCACGTGGTCGACGCCCTCGGCTACGGTCCCTCCGGCTCCTACAACGCGATCGCCTACGAGGGCGCGCAGACCGGCTTCGCGACCAGCCTGAACAGCTCGGCCGCCCGCACCCCCGTGGACTCCGACACCAACAACAACGCCACCGACTTCGCGGAGAGCAGCCCGCCGACGCCGACCAACTCGGCCGGCACCACCGGCACCGCCACCACCACGACCGCGACCTGCGACACCACGCTGGCGGCGCCGGGCTCGATCGCCGACGTCCAGGGCTCGACCGGCACGTCGCCGTACAACGGCTGCACGGTCACCGTCCAGGGGGTCGTCACCGGCGTCTACACCAAGAGCTACAGCTCGGCCGGCGCGCTCACCTGCGGCCTGTGCGGCTTCTACATCCAGACCGCCGGGTCGGGCGGCGCCACGGACGCGACCCCGGGCAAGTCGGACGCGATCTTCGTCTACGGCGGCTCCTCGTTCAGCGGCCTCGACTCGAACGGCGACACCATCGCGGTGGGCGACTCGGTGAGCGCCAACGGCAAGATCAGCGAGTACAACTCGGTCTCCACGGCGGCCGAGACGCTCACCGAGCTCAACGCGACGACGAGCTCCAGCACGAAGTACACGACGACCGTGACGAAGGTGTCCTCGCTCGGCGGCATCACCTTCCAGACCACGCTGCCCGCGACGTACGCGGACCGCGAGGCCCACGAGGGCGAGGCGTTCGCGCCGACCGACGTCGTGATCACCGACACCTACCAGTACGAGACCGACGGCGAGCTCGGCGTCGCGACCGGCGACAAGCCGCTCATCCAGTCGACCGAGAAGTGCGGCGACAACGTCGCCGAGAACTCGTCGATCGCGGTCGGCTCCGACGACGCCGCCTGCCTCACGACGTACGACACGGACACCGTGAACCGCGGCTACTTCCTCGGCGCCGGCACGAGCACGATGTACACCACGTCCTCGACGCACTACAAGCCGTACGCCAGCAAGAACAGCGACATCCCGCTGCCGTTCATGGACGCCACCACCAGCGCTCGCGTGGGTGCGCACGTCCAGCTCCCGGCCGGACACGCGGTCATCCTCGACTACCGCCACGACATGTCCGCCTCGAGCAGCACCAGCGGCGCGGGCAAGTGGTACCTCCAGCCGGAGCGCTCCGTCAGCGCGACGGGCTGCTCCACCGCGGCCCCGCACACGGGCTGCACGGTGGACCTCGGCACCGACGTGATCGGCTTCGAGAACACCCGCACCAAGAACGCGGCTCCGGCCGACGTGACGGGCGGCAACAGCGACGCGCTGAAGATCGCGACCTACAACGTCGAGAACTTCTTCACCGAGACCGGTGAGGCCTTCGCCGCCAACAACCCCGGCCTGAAGACCAGCCCGATCACCGGCGAGACCCCGGACCAGACGGGCAACGCGGCCGACGGAACGCAGTCGGACACCACGCCCGGCTGCCAGTACGACTACGACCGAGCCGGCAACCGGGTCCTGACCTACCAGTGCGTCTCGGCCTCCGGCCAGGCCAACGCGTGGGACACCGTCTCCGGCGCCGTCACCGGCTACACGGCCGGTCTGGCCAACGCGCCGCGCGGCGCCGCGCGGGCCGAGGACCAGGCCCGGCAGACCGAGAAGATCGTCACCGCGATCAACGGCCTGGACGCGGACATCGTCTCCCTCGAGGAGCTCGAGAACCCGAACAAGCTCAAGCGCGGCATCAAGACCGACCCGCTCCACCCGCTCGTCGGCTCCGCCGACACCAGCGAGCTCAAGGACCAGGGCCAGGGCACCAACATCGCCTGGCGCGACGAGACCATCAGCTACCTGGTGGACAAGCTCAACGCCGACCTCGTCGCCGACGGCGGCACCGCGAAGTGGGCCTTCGTCGCCTCGCCGGAGGAGGCCACCGACGCCACCTCCGTCGTGCACCTCTGCTCGATCACCCGCGCGGACGGCAGCGCCATCGTCGGCAACGACGCGTCGCGAGCCACGTCGAGCTGCTCCTACGCGTCGATGCAGGACGTGATCCGTCCCGGCTTCATCTACGACAAGACGAAGATCGTCCCCGTCGGGCAGTCGGACATCGACTTCCCGGGCTACACCGTCAACGGCACGTCGGACCCCTACGGCAACTACGTCTTCAAGGACTCCGACGGCAACGCCACCAGCTCGCCGTTCGACAACGCCCGTGAGCCGCTCGCGCAGTACTTCAAGCGGATCGGCGACCCGAACTCCAACGGCTTCGCCGTCGTCGTCAACCACTTCAAGTCGAAGGGCAACGACAGCACCAGCGGCGTGAGCCAGGCCAAGACCAGCCCGACGACCGGGAAGTACAACGAGAACTACAGCGACGCCCGGGTCGGCGCCAACAACGGCAACCGGGTGGCGCAGGCCCAGGAGGCGCTCCGCTTCGCGACCGCGTTCGCGAAGAAGTGGGGCACCGACAAGGTCTTCCTCATGGGTGACTTCAACGCCTACACGGGCGAGGACCCGGTCAAGGCCGTGCTGACCAGCGACGCCAACAAGGTGGAGAACGGCGGCCTCGGGTTCACCCTCAAGGAGTCCGACGACCCGAACGACCTCACCTACAGCTTCTCGACGAAGATTGCGGTGCCCACCGGGGACACCGTCTCCTACGGCGCCGCCGGGTCGATCGACCACGTCTTCGTGAGCGCCGGCCTCAGCACGCACATCACCGGCACGGACGTGTGGGAGATCAACGCGAACGAGACCGACGCCTACGACTACGGGCGCTACAACTCCAACGCCACGCAGTTCTTCGACGGGACCGTGCCGTTCCGCGGCTCGGACCACAACCCGGAGATCATCGGGTTCACGCTCGACGCGGTCGCGAACGAGGACAAGGTCGGCGACGTCCAGCTCCTCGGCGTGAACGACTTCCACGGTCGCCTGCTCGCCGACTCCTCCGACGGCGGCGCCGCGCCGCTCGCCGGGGCGGTCAAGTCGCTGCGGTCGATCTACGGCGAGGACAGCACCATCTTCGCCTCGGCCGGTGACAACGTGGGCGCCTCGGTCTTCGAGTCGTTCACCCAGCAGGACAAGCCGGCTCTCGACGCCCTCAACGACATGGGCCTCGACGTCAGCTCGGTCGGAAACCACGAGTACGACAAGGGCTGGAAGGACCTGGTCGACCGGATCCAGAAGGCCTACGACGCCGACACCAACCCGTACGGCGCCGACGGCGGCCTCAGCTGGGGCGACTACCTCGCGGCCAACGTGATCTACTCCACCGATCCCGACGGCGACGGCCCGCTGAAGGCCGGCGACAACGTCACCCCGGGGACCAAGACGATCGAGGTCACCAACCCGCTCACCGGGAACAAGGTGAAGGTCGGCTTCGTCGGCACGGTCACCTCGGACCTGGTGTCGCTGCAGAGCCCGGCCAACCTCGACGGCGTCGCCGTCCTCGACAACGAGGCGACCGTCGCGAAGGTCAACGAGCTCGCCACGCAGCTCAAGAGCGACGGTGCGGCCCTCGTCGTGCTGCTCACCCACGAGGGCGCGGCGACGACCGACTGCTCGACGATCCCGTCGGCCGGCACGGCCTTCTCCACGATCGTCAACGGCGTCAACGACGACGTCGACGCGATCCTCTCCGGCCACACCCACCTGGAGTACAGCTGCTCCTACGCGGTGGACGGCTGGAGCGGCAAGGCGATCACGAAGCGTCCGGTCATGCAGGCCGGCTCCTACGGCATGGCGCTCGACCAGCTCGTCTACTCCTTCGACTCCAGCGACGAGCCGGTCACGGTCGTGGCCAACAACGTGGGGGTGAAGGGTGCCGTCGGCACCAACTTCAACTACCCGCAGGACGCGGACGTGAAGGCGATCGTCGACCAGGCCAAGGCGGCGTCCGAGGAGATCGGCGCGACCGTCCTCGGCAAGATGAGCGGCCCGCTCTACCGGTCCAAGCTCGCCGACAACACCGACAACCGCGGTGGCGAGTCGACCCTGGGCAACCAGGTCGCCGAGATCCAGCGCTGGGCCACGGCCGACTCGCAGCACGGTTCGGCGGAGATCGCCTTCATGAACCCGGGCGGCCTCCGGGCCGACGCCGCCGGCACGAAGAACGGCGACGCCTACGACCTCACCTACCGTGAGGCCGCCGACGTCCAGCCCTTCGCCAACGAGCTGGTCAACATGAAGCTCACGGGTGCCCAGATCAAGAAGGTGCTCGAGGAGCAGTGGCAGCGCGACGTGAACGGGAACATCCCGGCCCGTCCGTTCCTCAAGCTCGGCATCAGCAAGGGCTTCACCTACACCTACACCGAGGCGCAGGACCCGGCGAAGCCGACCGGTGCCACGCTGGGCACGGTGACCGCGATGTGGCTCAACGGCGAGCCGATCGACCTGAACACGACGTACTCGGTGACGGTCAACTCCTTCCTCGCCACCGGTGGCGACAACTTCTGGGAGCTCGCCAACGGCGCCGACCCGGAGGACACGGAGCTGTCCGACCTCGAGGCGCAGGTCGCCTACATGGCGCAGTACGAGACCGACCCGATGCAGGTGGACTACAGCCAGCGCGCCGTCCGGGCGACGCTGACCGCGGACACCGACGACACGCCCAACGTGTACGAGGCCGGCGACTCCGTCACCGTCAACCTCGCGTCCCTCGACCTGAACACGGCCAACGTCGACACGGTCAGCAAGAAGGACGACACGCTGACGGTGAGCCTCGGCTCGACCGTGCTCGCCTCCGGTGTGGCCGTCACGCACGACGGCAACGGCACCCAGCCGTACGACTACTACGGCTCGGCCTCGTTCACGGTCACGCTTCCGGCCGGCGCCGAGGGCGTCCTCCGGGTGACCGGCGACACCACGGGCACCGAGGTGCTCATCCCGCTCGGCCTGCCCACCCCGGAGTCGACGACGACGGCGGAGGACCAGACGGCCACCTACGGCGCGGCAGGCACCCTCGTGGCCACCGTGTCCGGTGACAGCCCGTCCGGGTCGGTGACGTTCAGCGAGGGCTCCACCACCATCGGAACGGCGACGATCGGCTCCGGCGGCGTGGCGACGCTCTCCCTCCCCGAGGTCACCCTCGGCGCGGGAACGCACACCATCAAGGCCACGTACGCCGGCAACGCGCTGCTCGGCGGCTCGGAGACGACCTTCGGCCTCACGGTCGCCAAGGCCGCCACCAACGTCGGCGCCTCGGACGCCAGCGTCGCGCAGGGCTCCACCGCGTCGATCACGGCCAACGTCGCCTCCGGCGCGACGGCGAAGCCGGACGGCACGGTCACCCTGAGCGAGGGCTCCACCGTCCTCGCGACGGGGACGCTGGCGGACGGCGCGGTCACCCTGAGCGTCGCCACCGGCGAGCTGGCCCTGGGCAGCCACACCCTGACGGTCACCTACGGAGGCGGCGACAACTTCGCCGGCTCCACGGGATCGGCGACCCTCACGGTCACCGACCCGTCGGTCAAGGCCGACAGCACCGTCACGGCGGGCGCGCAGACGGCGACGTACGGCGCCGCCGGCACCCTCACGGCGTCGGTGAGCGGAGGCTCCTCGACGGCGACCGGCACGGTGACGTTCAGCGAGGGTGCCGCCACCCTCGGCACCGCGACCCTGTCGGGCGGCACGGCGACGCTCTCCCTGAGCGTGGTCAGCCTCTCGGCCGGCACCCACACGATCGTGGCGGCGTACTCCGGCGACGACGCGCTGAACTCCTCCTCGGCGTCGTTCACCCTGACCGTCTCGGCGGCGGTGACGCAGGTCGCCGCCTCGGACGCGACGGCCACCTCCGGCCAGGCGGCGACCTTCCCGGTCACCGTGAGCGCCGGCGGTCCGTTCAAGCCGACGGGTGCGGTCACGCTCACGCTCAACGGCGCGGTCCTCGCCAGCGGGGTCCTCTCCGACGGCGCGGCCTCGCTGAGCGCGGCCACGAGCGGCCTGGCGGCCGGTGACTACCTGGTCACCGTCACCTACGCCGGGGACGGCAACTTCGCCACGAGCAGCACGGTCGCCACGCTCCACGTCACGGCGCCGGCCGTGGGCACGCCGGGGAACCCGGCTCCCGTGGTCGGGGCCAGCGTCCCGGCGAAGATCAAGGCGAAGACGAAGAAGCTGACGGTGACCTTCACCGCCAAGGGCGCGTCCTCGACCGTGATCAACGGCAAGGTCACCGTCTACGACGGCAAGAAGAAGATCGGGACCTTCACCGTGACCAAGGGCAAGGCCGTGATCAAGCTGAAGAAGAAGCTGAAGAAGGGCAAGCACAAGCTCAAGCTCGTGCTGACCGCCTCGGCGACGTCCAAGGCCGCGACGTTCACCAAGGTCGTCAAGGTCAAGTGACGCCCGCCTAGGATCAGCGGCATGACGAGCGCCGCACGCCTGCACGATTCGCTGCGGGCGTGCGGCGCGAGTCTCTCCACGGCCGAGTCGCTCACCGGTGGCCGGCTGGCCAAGCTGCTGACCGACGTCCCCGGCTCCTCACAGACGTACGCCGGGGGAGCGGTGACCTACTGGACGGCCCTCAAGGTGGACCTCCTCGGCGTTCCCGCGGAGCTGGTCGAGGAGCACGGCGTGGTCTCGGCGGAGTGCGCCGGCGCCATGGCCGCCGGCATCCGGTCGGCCACCGGGACGACGTACGGGCTCGCCACCACCGGCGTGGCCGGCCCGGACACGCAGGAGGGCAAGCCGGTGGGCACGGTCTTCGTCGGCGTCGCCGGGCCGGACGGAACGCGGGCGACTCGTCTCAGTCTCACCGGTGGGCGCGCCGCTATCCAGGACGCGGCCTGCGCCGCCGCGCTCCGGCTGCTGCTTGATCGGCTCCCGGAATAACCGGGTGGGGTCCCCGGCGTTGAACCGGTCTCAGGTAGGTTGGACAGCAAGCTCGCGAAGGGTCATGAAGGAGGTGTGCGCCCGTGGTGCTGTTTCGGCGCATGTTGGGTGACGTGTTGCGTGCCCAGCGCGTGGAGCGCGGGATGACGCTGCGCGCGCTCTCGGCCGACGCGCGGGTCTCGCTGGGCTACATCTCCGAGATCGAGCGGGGCCAGAAGGAGGCGTCCTCCGAGCTGCTCGCGTCGCTCTGCCAGGCCCTCGACGTCCCGCTCTCGCAGGTGCTGCGCGAGGTCTCCGCCGCGGTCGCGGTCGAGGAGCTCGCGCTCGGCGGCGGAGTCGTCGCCTCCGCCGCCTGATCCCGGGCTCGCGCTGGTGAGGCACACCGAGCTCTGGGCCCGGCTCGAGTCCGTGCTGGGCACGGGCTACTACGAGGTGTGGGCCGATCGGTATGTGATGGCCGAGCTCGGCTCCCGCACCGCGCGCCAGGCGCTCGACGCGGGGTACTCGCCGAAGGAGGTCTGGGCCGCCGCCTGGACCGCCCTCGACCTGCCCGCGACACTCCGATAGAGATCCTTTGATCGAACATCTGTTCGGTCTACTCTGCTTTTGTCCGTGGTCGCCTCTAGCGTCCACTCCTGATGACGACGAAGAAGCAGATGGCCAAGACAGACAAGACCAAGGGAGTGACCATCATGGCTGGTGGAGACCGCGAGAAGGCGCTGGACGCCGCGCTCGCCAACATCGAGAAGCAGTTCGGCAAGGGCTCGGTCATGCGACTGGGCGACGAGACCCGCGCGCCGCTGGAGGTGATCCCGACCGGCTCGATCGCGCTCGACGTGGCGCTGGGCATCGGCGGGCTCCCGCGCGGCCGGGTCGTGGAGATCTACGGCCCCGAGTCCTCGGGAAAGACGACGGTCGCGCTGCACGCCGTGGCCAGCGCCCAGCGCGCCGGCGGCATCGTCGCGTTCGTCGACGCCGAGCACGCGCTCGACCCGGAGTACGCGAAGGCTCTCGGCGTCGACACCGACGCGCTGCTCGTCTCCCAGCCCGACTCCGGTGAGCAGGCGCTCGAGATCGCCGACATGCTGATCCGCTCGGGCGCGCTGTCCCTCATCGTCATCGACTCCGTCGCGGCGCTGGTGCCGCGGGCGGAGATCGAGGGCGAGATGGGCGACTCCCACGTCGGCCTCCAGGCGCGGCTGATGAGCCAGGCGCTGCGCAAGATGACCGGCGCGCTCAACAACTCCGGCACGACCGCGATCTTCATCAACCAGCTGCGCGAGAAGATCGGCGTGATGTTCGGCTCGCCCGAGACCACGACCGGCGGCCGGGCGCTGAAGTTCTACTCCTCGGTCCGCCTCGACGTCCGTCGCATCGAGACGCTCAAGGACGGCACCGACATGGTCGGCAACCGCACCCGCGTCAAGGTCGTGAAGAACAAGGTGGCCCCGCCGTTCAAGCAGGCCGAGTTCGACATCATGTACGGCAAGGGCATCTCCAAGGAGGGCTCGCTCATCGACGTGGGCGTCGAGGCCGGGCTCATCCGCAAGGCCGGCGCCTGGTTCACCTACGAGGGCGACCAGCTCGGTCAGGGCAAGGAGAACGCCCGCAACTTCCTGCGCGACAACCCCGACCTCGCAGCCGAGCTGGAGCGCAAGATCCTCGAGAAGCTCGGCGTCGCCGGCGACGTCGACGTCCCCGACGACCTGTCGGAGCTGTCCGACCAGCCCATCGGCGTCGATGACTTCTGAGTCCAGATCCACCGAGTGGGCGGGGGACGTCCGGCTCGGGGTCGACGCGTGGGTCGCGGGGTCCACGCCTCCGGCCGACCCACGCGTCGATCCTGAGCCGGATCCCGAGTCGGTGGCGCGCACGATCCTGCTCGACCAGCTGACCGGACGGGCGCGCAGTCGCAAGGAGCTGGCGGACAAGCTCGCCGCCCGCAACGTCCCGGGCGAGATCGCGACCCGCCTCCTCGACCGCTTCGAGGAGGTCGGGCTCGTCGACGACGCCGCGTTCGCCCGGATGTGGGCCGACGGCCGTCAGGCCTCCAAGGGCCTGGCGCGCCGTGCCATCGCCCAGGAGCTGCGCCGCAAGGGCGTGGACGACGAGGTGGTCCGTACGGCTCTGGACGAGCTCGACCCGGCCGCCGAGGAGGACGCGGCCCGCGAGCTGATCCGGAGGCGACTGCGCTCGATGTCGCGCCTCGACGAGGCGACCAGGACGCGGCGCCTGCTCGGGGTGCTGGGCCGCAAGGGCTATTCGGGCGAGCTCGCCCTGCGACTGATCCGCGAATCACTAGACTCCGACGGGTGAGCGAGTCGTCCGAGCGTGAAGTCCTGACCTACGAGCTGTTCGGCACCGCCGTGCGGGAGATCGGCCAGCAGGTGGTCGACTCCGGCTACGAGCCCGACATCGTCCTGGCGATCGCCCGCGGCGGGCTCGGCCTGGGGATGGGCCTGGGCTACGCGCTCGACGTGAAGAACCTCTCGGCGGTCAACGTCGAGTTCTACACCGGGGTGGGGGAGACGCTCGAGGTCCCGATCATGCTCCCGCCGACCCCGCAGGCGGTGGACCTGACCGGCATGAAGGTGCTCGTCACCGACGACGTGGCCGACACCGGCAAGACCCTCGAGGTCGTCTACGAGTTCCTCCAGGGCCACGTCGCCGAGGTGCGGACCGCGGTGATCTACGAGAAGCCGTGGACGGTGATCCACCCCGACTACGTCTGGCGGCGGGTCGACCGATGGATCGACTTCCCCTGGTCCTCGACCCCGCCGCTGGTGAACCGCCACGGCGGCCTGGCGCACTGAGGGCGCGGCGATGAGTGAGGAGAGCCTGGCCGAGGCGCTCCGCGTCCCGCCGGGGCCGGTCGACCTGTCCGCCTGGGACCCGGCGGCGACACCGGCCATCTCAGGCGACAAGAGCGACGGCGAGGAGAGGCTGGCCGCGCTGGGCCCCGACCTGCTCGACCTCGCCACCCGCGTGATGGCCAGCAAGGAGTCCGAGCGGCCACGACGGCTGCTGCTGGTCCTCCAGGGCATGGACACCTCCGGCAAGGGCGGCGTCCTCAAGCACACGGTCGCCCTCATGGACCCGGTCGGGCTGCGGGTGACGTCCTTCAAGGCGCCGACCGAGGAGGAGCGCTCGCACGACTTCCTCTGGCGGATCGAGCGGGCGGTCCCGCCGCTCGGGTTCATCGGGGTCTTCGACCGCTCGCACTACGAGGACGTCCTGATCCAGCGGGTGCGGCACTTCGCCGACGACGCCGAGATCGAGCGTCGCTACGGTGCCATCAACGACTTCGAGAGGCGGCTGGTGGACGAGGGCACGGTGGTGCTCAAGTGCATGCTGCACATCTCGCCCGAGGCGCAGAAGGAGCGGCTCCTGGCCAGGCTGGACGACCCGGCCAAGCACTGGAAGTACAACCCCGGCGACGTCGACGAGCGGCAGCTGTGGGCGGACTACCGGCGCGCGTACGAGATCGCGCTGGAGCGGTGCAACACCGAGCACGCCCCCTGGTTCATCGTGCCGAGCGACAGGAAGTGGTATCGCAATCTGGCGATCGCGCGGCTCCTGCGCGAGCACCTCGAGGACATGGGGCTGGGCTGGCCGACGCCGGCCGGCCTCGACCTCGAGGCGGAGAGGCGGCGACTGGCGGAGGACACCGTCTCGTGACACTCGAGACCGTCCGGGTGACCCGCTACGTCACGCCGTTGCGCGAGGGCGGCAGCCTGCCCGGCGTCGTCGAGGGCGAGGATCTCGGCACGTGGGTGTGCAAGTTCCGGGGCGCCGGGCAGGGTCCGCGGGTGCTGGTGGCGGAGGTGATCGTGGCCGGGCTCGCCCGGGCCCTCGACATCGCCACGCCGGCCCAGTGCGTGCTCGACCTGGACCCGGCGATCGCCCGCTACGAGGCCGACGAGGAGGTCCAGGACCTGCTCAACGCCAGCACGGGGGCCAACCTCGGCATCGACTTCCTGCCCGGCTCCTTCGGGTTCGACGCGACCACGGAGATCGACGCAGGCCTCGCCGGCCGGATCCTCTGGCTCGACGCCTTCGCAGCCAACGTCGACCGCAGCTGGCGCAACCCCAACATGCTGGTCTGGAACGCCGCCGTCGAGGTGATCGACCACGGCGCCAGCCTCTACTTCCACCACTCGTGGCCCGGCGGCGCCGGGGATCCGCAGCGGTTCGCCCGGCAGGCCTACGACACGGCCGAGCACATCCTGGGCGGCTCGGCCGATGTCGCCCGCGCCGAGGACGGCTCCCTCGCGGCACGGCTCACCGACGACGCACTGGCGGCCATCGTCGCCGACGTGCCCGAGGCGTGGCTCGACGACTATCCGTGGGCGGAGGGCCCGGACGAGGTCCGGGAGCGCTACGTCGCCTTCCTGCGCGCACGGCGGGACGGCGTGGAGGGGGAGCGGCCATGGCTGCCCTGACGCCCTACCAGTACGTCGTGCTGCGCTGCGTCCCCCGCGTCGAGCGCGAGGAGTTCCTCAACGTCGGGGTCGTCCTCTACTGCCCCGACGTCCACTTCCTGCGCTCCGCCTCGCGTCTCGACGAGCCGCGGCTGCGGGCGCTGGCCCCCGACCTCGACCTCGGCTCCGTCCGGGCGGCCCTCGCCGCCGTGGAGCTCGTCTGCTCCGGGGAGGCGCACGCCGGGCTCGGGGTGGGCACCCGCGCGACGGCGTACGGCGACCGGGTGCTGGCCGACGGCGAGAGCGCCCGCTTCGGCCTGCTCAAGGCGCCCCGCAGCACGGTGCTCCAGCCCGGCCCGGTGCACGGCGGCATGACCGCCGACCCCGCCGGGGAGATCCAGCGCCTGCTCGATCACCTGGTGAGCTAGCGAGTGGGGCCTCCCCTCAGGGCGAGTGGGGGCGAG
>NZ_JASGDD010000151.1:0-8489 GCF_047607365.1 Nocardioides sp.
CCTGGTGGCGCTCGCCGATGCGGGGGTGGTCGGCCAGCGCTCCGGCGACGTCCGCGTCGCTCCACGACGCGGCGAGGCCGCGGGCGGCGTCGAGGAGCGCCGGGAGGTCGGCGTACGGCCGGCCGGCGACGAGCTCGGCGGCGAAGGAGGGGATCGCGACGCACGGCGCGACGAGCGCGACGGCGTCGGCGGTCGTGGCCGCGTTGAATCCCTCCAGTGTGGTCACAGCCTCACCATACGAAACGAATGTTTCAGCATCGTGAAGACGTTGCCTCCTCGTGTCAGGGAGAGGCAGCCAGGGTGACGGCCAGGTCGAGGAGGTCGCGGTCGCGGCCGGGGGCGGCGATCAGGCAGACCCCGCAGGGGAGGCCGGCGCGGGTGGCGAGCGGGATGCTCAGGGCGGGCAGGCCCCCGAGTCCGGCGATGCTGGTCAGGCGCATCGTCGACTCCCGGGTGGCCTGGAGGTCGGCTCCGGGCAGCGGCGCCACCGAGCTGGCGCTGGGCAGCGCGATCACGCGGGAGCCGACGAACGACCGGATCGCGTCGCGGGCCTCGTCGGCCGCCTCCGCGGCAGCCTCGGCGTCGTCGTCGCTCACGTCGCGGGCGGCCTCGAAGCGGCCGCGTACGTCGTCCCCGAGAGTGTCGAGCCGGCTGGCGAGCCACTCCCCGTCGACGTGCCACGCCTGGTGGGCCTGCCCGGTGACGTAGGTCCGTCGCCAGCTCTCGGTGTCGGCGCTCCAGCCCTCCCGGACGTGGGCGACGCCGGCCAGCCAGGCCTCGACGGCCTCGCGCACGTCGTCGTCGGCGAGCGCGAGGAGCTCGGGCACGACGACCAGCCCGGCCGGGGGCGGCGAGGGCCGTCCGTCCCCGGCGACCGGCGGGAGCAACGCCTGGCCGACCGAGCGGAGCAGCTCGGCGTCGCGGGTCAGCCAGCCGACGGTGTCGAACGTCGGCGCCAGTGGGAGGAGGCCCTGGGTCGGGACGGCGCCGTGCGTCGTACGGATGCCGTAGAGGCCCTGGTAGGCGGCCGGGACGCGGATCGAGCCACCGGTGTCCGTGCCGAGCCCGATCGAGGCGTGGCCGAGGCTGACGGCCGCCGCCGAGCCCGACGAGGAGCCGCCGGAGATCCGGAAGGGGGCCTTCGGGTTGGGCGGGGTGCCGTAGTGGGCGTTGGTGCCGGCCAGCGAGTAGGCGAACTCGTCGGTGCGCGCGATGCCCCGGACCGACGCGCCCTCGTCGAGGAGGCGCTGGACGGCCCAGGCGTGGTGCCGCTCGGGCGCGGCCTGGGCCAGCCACGCGGGGTTCCCGGCGCCGATCGGATGGCCGGCGACGGCGAAGAGGTCCTTGACCGCGACGGTCTCGCCGGCGAGGTCGCCCTCGGGGTCGCCGGGCACGAGGGGGTCGCCGACGACGCGCCAGACGCGGGTGTCCAGCGCGGGCGCCGGGACCGACACGTGGGCGGCGGTCACCTTCCACTCGGGCCCGGAGTCCCCGTCGAGCCGCGCCCAGAGCTGGGTCTGCTGCCCGCGCCCGCCCGAGGCGAGCTCGGTGACCGCCACGATGAGGGTGTGCTCGGCGTCGATCGCCTGGACGTGGGTCTGGACGATCCGGCGCCACGGCCTCCCGTCGGCCGGGACCTTCCGGCCTCCACGGAAGGCGCTGATCGCGTCGTGGCCGACCAGCAGCCCGTTGGCGTCGCCGCGAAGGGTGGAGGCGCCGGGCGCGAAGAGCCGGTCGAGCTCGGGGACGTCGTTGGCCATGAGCGCCCGCTCGTAGGCCCAGAACGCCTCGCTCAGCGATCCCTCGCCCGGTCCGGAGGTCATGAGCCGAGCCCTCGCCTCGCATGACGGGTCATGCGAAGTCCGACTTCCGGATCGTGGCGTGCACGCCCTTGACCACGTCGACGACCTGGCTGATCCGGAAGTCGGTCGCGGCCGAGAGGTAGGCGTAGGCGAGGCGCTCGTCCATCGAGAAGCGCGCGCTGATCAGGGCGATCGCGGCGCGGACGCACTGGCGCACGGCCTCGTCGAGGTCCTCGTCGAGCCCGGTCGGCACGAGGAGCTCCGAGGTCTCCGCGAGCGGTCCGGCGAGCTCCCCGAACCTCGCGAGGGCGTCCTCGCGCGGGACCACGTCGAGCGTGATGGTGGCGCGCAGCGACGCCTCCATGGCCGTGAGGCTGACCTCGCCGTCGCCCTGCGCGAAGTGCGGGTCGCCGACGTAGGCCAGCGCCCCGTCGACCTGGACCGGCAGGTAGAGCGTCGAGCCGGTGGTGAGGAGCCGGATGTCGATGTTGCCGCCGTGGGGGCCCGGGGGGACCGAGTGCGGCCGCTCGTCGCCGGGGACGGCGACGCCCATGATGCCGAGGAAGGGCGCGAGCTCGAAGCGGACCGACGGCTCCTCGCCGGGCCGCCGGGGGAGCAGGCCGTACGCGCCGTCCTCGCTCACGGTGGCGAACGCGCTGAACACCGGATCGCCGTCGAGCGGATAGGTGTCGGGCAGGGCGCCCCTGCCGTGCCGGTTGCTGATCACGCCGTAGGGCACCCGCGGCAGGGTCTCGTCGACGGTGATCGCGAGCAGGTCGCCCACCCGCGCCCCGGCGACCGCGATCGGCCGGCTGACCACGTGCGGCCCGTCGACCCCGAAGGTGCGGGGGTAGTCGCTGCGGGCGAGCTCGATCGCGTCGGTCAGCACCTCGGTGGCGCCGTGCCCGGTGAAGAAGCGCTCGGGGTCCCGGCCCTGGTCCTCGAGGATCCCCTCGTGGCTGAGCGTGTCGACGGTCAGCTGGGTGCCGGGCTCCACGGTGAGGACGGGCGCGTCGGCCTCGCAGGGCAGGCGCCCCCACAGGCTCGTCTCGAGGCCCGAGGGCAGGTACGTCGTCGCGGTGATCGTCCCCGCGCCCGGCTGCAGCGCCGGCTCGTGTGTCGTGCTCACCGGCGGCTCAGCTCCGGTGGGGGAGCCGAACGACGGTCACGAAGAAGTCGTCGATCTGGCGGACCGCCGCGATGAACTGGTCGAGGTCGACCGGCTTGGTGACGTAGGCGTTCGCGTGGAGCTTGTAGGCCCGCATGATGTCCTCCTCGGAGGAGGAGGTGGTCAGGACGACCACCGGGATCAGGGAGAGCTCCGGGTCCGACTTGATCCTCTGGAGCACCTCGCGGCCGTCGTACTTCGGCAGGTTGAAGTCGAGCAGGATCAGGTCGGGGCGGGGGGCGCCGGCATGGGCGCCGCGCCGGTAGAGGAAGTCCAGCGCCTCCTCCCCGTCGCGGACGACATGCAGCGTGTTGCCGATCTTGTTGTCCTGGAAGGCCTCCCGGGTCATCAGCTCGTCGCCGGGGTCGTCCTCGACCAGCAGGACCTCGATCGGCTGCCCCTGGGGGGTCATACGGCACTTCCTTCCGACGGGATGACCGGGAGGTCCGGCCGCTCGGCCGGCATGGCCGGCAGGGTGAAGCAGAGGCGGGCGCCGGGCGTGTGATCCAGATCGATCCACATCCGGCCGCCGTGATAGTCGACGATCTTCTTGCACAGCGCCAGCCCGATGCCGGTCCCAGCGTAGGCCTCGCGGCTGTGCAGACGCTGGAAGATGACGAAGACCTTCTCGGCGAACTCGGCCGGGATGCCGATGCCGTTGTCGGTCACGGAGAGCAGCCACCCGCCGCCGGGCGCGGCGTCCGGGTCGGGCACGCAGTCGATCGTCACGACCGGGGACCGGTCGGGGGAGCGGAACTTGATCGCGTTGCCCACGAGGTTCTGCCACAGCATGACCAGCAGGGTCGGGTCGCCGCCGATCGTGGGCAGCCGCTCGGGCCGCTCGATCCGCGCGCCGGACTCCTCGACGGCGGTGACGAGGTTGTCCAGGGCCTTGTCGAGCTTGGTGTCGAGCGAGACCTGCCGCTCGAACTCGCTCGTCCGGCCGACGCGGGAGAAGGTGAGCAGGTCCGTGATGAGGACCTGCATCCGCTTGGCCCCGTCGACCGCGAAGTCGATGTACTGCTGGCCGCGCTCGTCCAGCTGGCCGGCGTACCGCTTCTCGAGGAGCTGGCAGAACGAGGCGACCTTGCGCAGCGGCTCCTGGAGGTCGTGGGAGGCGACGTAGGCGAACTGCTCGAGCTCGCCGTTGGAGCGGCGCAGCTCGACCGCCTGCGCGTCCAGCGCCCGGGTGGCGTCCCGGGAGGCGGTGAGCTCGGCGACGACCCGCTCGCGCATGCTCTCGACGTCGTGGGCGACCGCCCGGATGTCGGCGGGGCCGAACTCGGAGATGGGATGCTCGAAGTCGCCCTGCGCGACCCGCCGCGACGAGGTGCGCAGCAGGGCGAGCGGCCGGACCACGAGCCGGCGCATGAGCAGCAGGATGCCCACCGCCGCGAAGCCCAGCGCGACGAGCAGGCCGATCAGCACCCACGTCCGCTGGGCGCGGGCCCGGTCGAGCCGGCTCACGCTGACCGCGTTGCTCGCGGCGAGGTCGGCGTTCTGGACGTCGAAGAGGGCGCGTACGTCGTCGAAGGCCGTCTTCGCCTCGGTGGCCGACCGCTTGTCGACCGGTCGCGGGTTGCCCACGACGACGCTGTCGACGAGGGGCTGGGCGTAGTCCTCGCGCCACGTGGCGACCGCCTTCTCGAGGGCGGCGAGGTCCTCGACGACCTGGGTGTCGCCGGGCAGGAGGCGGCGGATCCGCTTCATCGAGGTCTCGGCGTCGGCCTGGCCCTGGGTGTAGGGCTCGAGGAACTGCTGGTCGGCGGTCAGGGCGTAGCCCCGGAGTCCGGTCTCCTGGTCGACCAGGGCGGCCTGGAGGCGGTAGGCCTCGGCCTGGGCCGGCTGCACCCGCTCGATGAGGTGGTCGGCCGTGACGTTGGTCCGGTGCAGCAGTTGGGTGGCGACGACCGCGCCGACCGTCACGAGCACCGCCAGGATCCCCAGCAGCAGGTTGAGCCAGCCCTCGACCGTCACGGACGCGAACCGCCTGCGGGTCGCTCCGTCGCTCATCGACCCTCCCAGGCGAGGTGGACGACGGCGATGTCGTCGTCGAGGCCGCCGTAGGGCTCGGCGAGCTGCTGCGCGTGGCGGATGAGGCCGTCGACGAAGGCGTCGGCGTCCGCGTCGGCGAGGCGTTGCGCCGCCTCGAGCAGTCCCTCCTCGCCGAGCCGGTCGCCACGGGCGCTCGTCCGCCCCTCGAAGAGGCCGTCGGTGAAGAGCATCAGCCCGCCCTCGGGCATCGGCAGCTCGGTGACCGGCCAGGCGGGCTCGGGCAGGGCGCCGAGCGGCGGCCCGCCGGGCACCTCGGCCAGCTCGACCGTCCCCCCGGCCCGCAGCAGCAGGCCCGGGTGCCCCGCGCGGACGACGTGGATCCGCTCGTGGTCGGGGAGCAGGGAGACGCAGCTGAGGGTGACGAAGATGTGCTCCGCGCTGCGCTCGGCCTCGAGGATCCGCTCGAGGCGGCGCAGCCGCTCCTCGCCCTCGATCCCGCTGAGCACCAGCGTGCGCCAGGCGATGCGCAGCGCGACGCCGACCGCGGCCTCGTCCGGGCCGTGGCCGGAGACGTCGCCGATCAGCACCTCCACGGTGCCGTCGGGCGTCTCGACGACGTCGTAGAGGTCGCCGCCGAGCAGGGCCTGGGCACGGCCCGGCCGGTAGCGCGTGGTGACCCGGAGATCGGTGGTGGGCGCGAGCAGCGGGCGGGGGAGCAGCCCCCGCTCGAGGCGGGCGTTCTCCTGCGCCTGGAGCTGGCTGGCCTGGAGCGCGACCGTCGCCTGCTCGGACTGCTTGCGCTGGACGGCGTAGCGCACCGACCGGCCCAGCGACTCGGCGTCGACGCGGCCCTTGGCGAGGTAGTCCTGGGCGCCCGCCGCGACGGCGGCGAGCCCGGTCTCGTCACCGGTCTGGCCGGTCAGCACGACGACGGGGATCCCCTCCGCGACCCGCTCCACGGCGGCCAGGGCCGCCAGTCCGTCGGAGTCGGTGAGGTGGAGGTCGAGCAGCACGCAGTCGGGCCGCTCGGCGATCAGGGTGGTGCGGGCCTGGGCCATCGACCGGGCCCAGGTCAGCCGGAGCGGCGGCTGGCAGTCGGCCACCATCTCCTCGACCAGCAGGGCGTCGCCGGCGTCGTCCTCGATGAGGAGGACGTGCTGCTCCTCGGAGGCGGCCGCGTCCGAGGTAAGCACGCGCGCACTGTACCGACCCGCGACGCCCCCGCCGCCGCGCGGCTCAGAGGCCGCGCGGCTCAGAGGATGGTGAGCACGACGATCAGGGCGAGGACGAAGACCGTCACGGCGGCCGCGACGAAGCGGGTCTCGCCGAAGCCCGGCAGCGGCTCGCCGAGGCGCATGGCCCGCTCCACGGCCGCCCACCGCCGGGCGGCGTTGATCGCCGCTCCGGCCGCGGCGAGGAGGATGAGCGCGACGAGGGTCTTGCGCAGCCAGGAGGTCTCGGGGACCTTCAGCGAGTGCAGCGCCACGCCGCCGGCGATCAGGCCGAGGCTGGTCCGGAT
This sequence comes from Nocardioides sp., assembly GCF_047607365.1. Taxonomy (GTDB): domain Bacteria; phylum Actinomycetota; class Actinomycetes; order Propionibacteriales; family Nocardioidaceae; genus Nocardioides. The sequence goes on from NZ_JASGDD010000151.1 coordinate 6,485, forward strand.
CCAGGCGAGGAAGGTCCGCTCGTTGGCGAGGCTGAACCGCGGGTCGGGCTCGTGCCCCCCGCCGTAGACCGACGCTGGCCTCCGCCCGTCCGCCGCGCCCTCGGATCCGCCCATGGCCGAAGGGTAGCGAGGCCGGGTCGTCGCCGTTGTTACTCACGAGTAAGTTATCGCCCATGGCGCAGTACGACGACGACATCGCGGTCACGCCGAGCGGTGACGGGAGGCGGTTCGCAGCCGAGCTCGACGGGCGGTGGACCGTCGGTGGCGGACTCAACGGCGGCTACCTGCTGGGGGTCCTGGGCAACGCGATCCGGGAGAGCGTCCCGGGCAGGCCCGACCCGATCAGCATGAGCGCCTTCTACCTCAGCCCCGGCCGCCCCGGTCCGGCCGAGGTGGTGACGGAGGTCAAGCGCGACGGCGGATCGCTGTCGGTCGTCGCGGCCGACCTCGTGCAGGAGGGTGAGACCCGGATCACCGCCGTGGCGACGTACGGCGACCTCGACCGCTTCGAGGGCACGGTCCGCACCACGGCCGCCGAGCCCGAGCTGCCGCCGGTCGAGGACTGCGTCTCGACCGAGCAGATGGGCGAGGAGATGCGCGCTCTCGCGCCGATGTACCAGAAGTTCGAGATGCGCTTCCCCGCGGACGGCCTCGGCTGGGCGGTCGGGCGGCCCAGCGGCAGGGGCGAGATCGCCGCGTGGTTCCGCTTCCTCGACGACCGCGCTCCCGACGCGTTCAGCCTCGTCACGATCTGCGACCTGCTGCCGCCGGTGGCCTTCGACCTCGGCCTGCCCGGCTGGTCGCCGACCCTCGAGCTGACCGTGCACGTCCGGGCGAAGCCGGCGCCGGGGTGGCTCAAGCTCCGCCACCTCACCCGCAACCTCGCCGGCGGGATGTTCGAGGAGGACTGCGAGGTCTGGGACTCCGCCGGCCGCCTCGTCGCCCAGAGCCGCCAGCTCGCCCGCACCCCCCGCGGCACCTGACCGCCGACTGGGGCCTCCCCTCCCGCCGAGTGGGGCTTCCGAGCCCGCCGAATGGGGCTTCCGAGCCAGTCGAATGGGGCTTCCGAGCCCGCCGAATGGGGCTTCCGAGCCAGTCGAATGGGGGCTCGCTCAGGGTCGGGGCGGCCGGGGACGCATCCCGAAGACCCAGCGACGCCGGGGATGCTCGGTGACCGACCACAGCAGCCGGGTCGGCGGGTGGAAGACGATGTCCTCCGGTCCCGGCGGCGTGGCCCAGCGCCGCCGGCGCCATCGGCCCGGCCGGCCGACGACCATCTCGCCGGGCGTGCGCGGTCCGTGCGAGACGGTCACGTAGTAGATCCCGTCGACCACCACGGCGCCCTGCATCTGTGGGACGCCCTCCCCGACATCGATCGCCAGCGCCCGCCCGTCCGGGCCGGCGAGCAGCTCACCGGTCGCCTCGTCCAGGGGGAAGCGGGCGATCCGGGTGGTGCGACCGCCGCGGCCGTACTCCCCGACGACCAGGGTCGGCATCGGCCCGGTCCGGTCGAGGGAGAGGAAGGAGTAGCGCAGCGCGTCGTCGCTCTCGTCGGCCGTCGCGTGGTGGATGGCGCGCAGCGGCAGCACGTAGTCGTAGCCGGTCTCCCCGCTGGGATCGCGCATGAGGTCGTCGACCTGGAAGCTGAGGAAGCCCTGCCGGGTCGCGGCGACGTGCAGCCAGCGGCCCTGCCACACCAGGCCCCCGGCGTGGACCGTCACCGGCCGCAGCCGTCCCTCGGGCGTCGCGTCGACGAGGAGGACGTGGCGGTAGCGCCGCGTCCGCAGGTCGAGGAAGGTGACCCGGGCGCCCTCGCCCCGCTGGGAGTACCAGCTGACGAGCAGCACGTCCTCGGCGTACCCGGTCCGCCAGGAGGTGGCGACGCCCTGGGGGAACCACGTCTCGTCCCGCCCGTCGCGCCGCTCCCAGCGCAGCGCGCGCCGGACCGCGAGCCCGGGCGCCAGCGTTCGGCGAGCCCGACGGTCGAGGTCGGCGAGGACCCCCG
>NZ_JASGDD010000152.1:0-4199 GCF_047607365.1 Nocardioides sp.
CGCTCGACGCCGCCGCGGGAGCCCAGGCCGCGTGGGCGGCCACCGCCCCGCGCGACCGCGGCGAGATCCTGCGCCGCGCCTTCGAGCTGATCGCCGAGCGCGCCGACGACTTCGCCGAGCTGATGAGCCTGGAGATGGGCAAGCCCGTCGCCGAGGCCAAGGGGGAGGTGACCTACGGCAACGAGTTCTTCCGCTGGTTCAGCGAGGAGGCCGTGCGCATCCACGGCCGCTGGATGAACAACCCGGCCGGGACGTCGCGGCTCCTCACCATCCGCAAGCCGGTCGGCCCCTGCTACTTCGTCACCCCCTGGAACTTCCCGCTCGCGATGGGCACGCGCAAGATCGGGCCGGCGATCGCCGCCGGCTGCACCATGGTGGTCAAGCCCGCCGAGCTGACGCCGCTGACGATGCTGGCCCTGGCCGGGGTGCTCGCCGAGGCCGGGCTGCCCGCCGGTGTGCTCAACGTCGTGCCGACCGCCTCCGCGGCCCAGCAGTCGCAGGCGCTCATGGGCGACGACCGGCTGCGGAAGGTCTCCTTCACCGGCTCGACGCCGGTGGGCAAGCTGCTGGTGAAGCAGAGCGCCGAGCAGCTCCAGCGGGTCTCGATGGAGCTCGGCGGCAACGCCCCGTTCCTGGTCTTCGAGGACGCCGACGTGGACGCCGCCGTCGACGGCGCGATGATCGCCAAGATGCGCAACATGGGCGAGGCCTGCACCGCCGCCAACCGCTTCCTCGTGCATGAGTCGGTCGCGGAGGAGTTCGGCGAGAAGCTGGCCGCGCGGATGGGCGCGCTGAAGGTCGGCCGTGGCCAGACCGAAGGCACCGACGTGGGCCCGCTGATCGAGGAGAAGGCGGTCGACTCCGTCCACCAGCTCGTCACCGACGCGGTCCACGACGGCGCCAAGCTCCTCACCGGCGGCTCCGCGCCGGAGGGTCCGGGCTACTTCTACAGTCCCACCGTGCTCGTCGACGTGCCGTTCGAGTCCGAGATCGTCGGGCAGGAGATCTTCGGCCCGGTCGCGCCGATCTCGGTCTTCACCTCGGAGGACGAGGCCATCGAGCGCGCCAACGCGACCGAGTACGGCCTGGCGTCGTACGTCTACACGCGCGACCTGTCCCGCACGATCCGGCTGGCCGAGCGGCTCGACTACGGCATGGTCGGCGTCAACACCGGCCTGATCTCCAACCCCGCCGCGCCGTTCGGCGGGATGAAGCAGTCCGGCTTCGGCCGCGAGGGCGGGTTCGAGGGCATCGAGGAGTACCTAGAGACGACGTACGTCTCTCTCCCGCCGGGCTAGGCCGCAGGCGGAGCGTCGCCGGCGTTGTCGGGCCTCGACGGCCCGCTTCGCTCGACGGCCGCCTTCGGCCCTCCGCCTTGGCGCCGCACGCCCCTGCGACCTATCCCGTCGAGAGGAACCCTGCCGATCAATCCTTGTGGCGGGGCTTGCGAGTGGGCTTGTCGCCCCGGTCCTCGCTGAAGCGCTGGCCGGTGCGGCGGTTGGGGGCGCCGCGGTCGCGGGAGAGCTCGATCAGCTTGCCGCTGATGCGGGTCTCGGCGAGCGCGTCCCAGGTCTCCTGCGGCAGGTCGGCCGGGAGCTCGACGATGCTGAAGTCGGGCCGGATCGAGATGTTCCCGAAGTCGGCGCGCCGCAGGCCGCCCTCGTTGGCGAGCGCGCCGACGATCATCCGCGGCTCCACCTTGTGCCGCCTCCCGACCTGGATCTTGTACGCCGCCAGCGGCTGCCCGTCTCCGCGCGAGCGCTTCTCCCAGCCCTCACCGGTGGCCTTGCGCTGACCGCGCTCGCCACGCTCGGGCCGGTCCCCACGATCCCCGCGGTCGTCGCGGTCGCGACGCTCGCGCACCGGACGGACCGGCTCGGGGTCGAGCAGCAGCGGCTCGTCGCCGTGGAGGATCGAGGCGAGCGCCGCGGCCACCTCGAGCTCGGGGACGTCGTGCTCGGAGACGTAGTGCGCGACGACGTCGCGGAAGAAGCCGATCTTCTCCTTCGACGCGAGCGCCTCGGTGATGCCCTCGTCGAAGCGGGTGAGCCGGGTGGCGTTGACCTCGTCGACGCTCGGCAGCTGCATCTCGGTGGGGACGGCCTTGGTGTGCTTCTCGATGGCCTTGAGCAGCCAGCGCTCGCGCGGGGTGACGAAGGAGATCGCGTCGCCCGAGCGGCCGGCGCGGCCGGTGCGGCCGATGCGGTGGACGTAGGACTCGACGTCGGTGGGCAGGTCGTAGTTGACGACGTGCGAGATGCGCTCGACGTCGAGGCCGCGAGCGGCGACGTCGGTGGCGACGAGGATGTCGAGCGAGCCGTCCTTGAGCTGGTTGACGGTCTTCTCGCGCTGCGCCTGGGCGATGTCGCCGTTGATCGCGGCGGCGGCGTACCCGCGGGCACGGAGCTTCTCGGCGAGGATGTCGGTCTCGGACTTGGTACGCGCGAAGACGATCATCGCCTCGAAGTTCTCCACCTCGAGGATGCGGGTGAGGGCGTCGAGCTTCTGCGGGTAGCTCACCATGAGGTAGCGCTGGGTGATGTTGGAGGCCGTGGCGGTCTTGGATTTGACCTGGACCTCCTTCGGGTCCCGGAGGTACTGCCCGGTGAGCGCCTTGATCTGGCGCGGCATGGTCGCGGAGAAGAGCGCGACCTGCTTCTCGTCCGGCGTCGTGGCCAGGATCGTCTCGATGTCCTCGGCGAAGCCCATCGAGAGCATCTCGTCGGCCTCGTCGAGCACGAGGAAGCGCAGCTCGGAGAGGTCGAGCGTGCCCTTGTCGAGGTGGTCCATGATCCGGCCGGGCGTGCCGACGACGATGTGGACGCCGCGCTTCAGGGCGGTCAGCTGCGGACCGTAGGCGGAGCCGCCGTAGATCGGGAGGACGCGGATGCCGGGGAGCTGGGCGGCGTACCGCTCGAAGGCCTCGCAGACCTGGATGGCGAGCTCGCGCGTGGGGGCGAGCACCAGGGCCTGGGGGCGCTTCGTCTCGTAGGGGTCGAGGTTGGACAGGACCGGCAGGGCGAACGCAGCGGTCTTGCCGGTGCCGGTCTGGGCGAGGCCGACGACGTCGCGGCCCTCGAGCAGCACCGGGATGGTGGCGGCCTGGATCGGGCTGGGCGTCTCGTATCCGACCTCGCGCAGCGCCGCCAGGACGCCTTCGGAGAGGCCGAGGTCCGCGAAGGTCAGCTGACCTGTCGCTCGGTCGTCGGAGCCGGCACGGTCGGGGGAAGTCTGGTCAACCACCAGCCAAGGGTAGTCGCTGCGGCCGCTGGAGCGGATTTCCCGACGCAGGGTGACCAGCCGTGGTACCTTAGGTGAACACAAGGTGAACAGGAGGTGGATACCGATGAACACGCAGATCACGTGCACCTGGGTCACGGTCATCGACGCCGCTGGTCGTGAGCGTCTCGAGGCCGTCTGGACGCCGGCCTCCGCCGCGGCGAGCACTCATCACGCCGCCTGAGCGTCGGGCGAGGTTCAGCCTGCCGTACGCCACTACGGAATGAATCTTCAAGTCAGAGGGTTAGAGTCGTCGAAAAGGCTCTGACCCTCTGACTCATCTCTGGAGATCCACCATGGTTGACACCACCTTCGGCACCAGCACCGCCCTCGACGACATCGCCGGCACCTACGTCCTCGACACGGCCCATACCCGCCTCGGCTTCAGCGCCCGCCACGCGATGGTGACCACCGTCCGCGGCTCCTTCAAGGAGTTCGAGGGCACCGCGGTCGTCGACACCGCCAACCCGGCCAACTCGACCGTCTCGGTCACGATCGACGCCAACTCGATCGACACCGGCAACAAGGACCGTGACGGCCACCTGCTCTCCGGCGACTTCTTCGAGACCGAGGCCAACCCGAAGATCACCTTCACCTCCACCGCGGTCGAGTACGACGGCGAGACCTGGACCATCACCGGCGACCTCACGATCAAGGGCGTCACGAAGTCCGTCAGCGTCCCGTTCGAGCCCACCGGCTCGGCCCAGGACCCGTTCGGCAACACCCGCGTCGGCTTCGAGGGCCAGGCGGTCATCAACCGCACCGACTTCGGCCTGACGTTCAACGCCCCCCTGGGCACCGGCGGCGTGCTCGTCTCGGAGAAGATCAAGCTCGAGTTCGACATCTCGGCGATCAAGCAGGCCTGACCCACCACCGAGTGGGGCCTCCCCTGCCCCCCACTCGGGGGCAGGGGAGGCCCC